>NZ_AMXG01000046.1:0-71495 GCF_000313235.1 Pseudomonas sp. PAMC 26793 | reverse complement strand
ACCGGGTACATATCCGTTATTTAGGTAACGGCCGCTTATGGTTTCGCTCTTACAGCGAGTCACTTTGCAAAAGCGGCAAAGTAACCAAAACGCTCTGCCCCGCCTGTCGGCACCTCGCCTAGGCTCGATGTTCCCTCACTCCGGCACTGCTCCGCGGGCCGCCGCGCCGGGCCATCCATGGCCCGGCGCGGCTAAACCGGCGTCCTGCCGGTTTACCCGCTCCGCACTGCCTGCGTTCGGCCTCGGGCTGAATGGGGCAGTCAGATCAAGATCAAAAGCAGATCAAGAGCACAGCGGCCTCCCGGCCGGCTTGAGTGTTAAAAGCAAAAGCAAAGACCAGAGCGAAAACAGATCTGCTTTTCTGTGGGAGCGGGCTTGCCTGCGATGCAGACAACTCGGTGTATCAGGCAGACCCAGTTGATGCCATCGCAGGCAAGCCAGCTCCCACATTTGGACCGTGCCCGCTTTAGCTTTTGATTGTGCTGTTGCTCTAAAACACTCAAGCCGGCCGGTAGGCCGCTGTGCTCTTGATCTGCTTTTGATCTTGATCTTAGGCGCCCCGTTAAACCACGCTGGCCGAACGCAGGCTTTGGAGCGTGGGTAACCCGGCAGGACGCCGGGTTAGCCGCGCTGGGCCAAGGATGGCCCATCGCGGCGGCCCACGGTCCAAAGCCGGAGTGAGGGCACACCGAGCCTAGGCGAGGTGCCGAGTGGTGGGGCAAGAGCGTTTTGCTTACTTTTGCGCTTTTCAAAAGTGAGCCGCTGTAAGAGCGGAACCAATAGCGGCCATCACCGCAGAAACGGATATGCCCCCCATTCATCGCGCCCACCGCGGCTTGCGCTTCTGCACAAAAGCCTGAGTTCCCTCAATCCCTTCCTCGCCACAAACCGCCTCGGCAAACCATTCAGCCGCCTGATCCAGCAGCGGCCCCAAAGCCTGTTCACCGCTGGCCAAGACCAACGCCTTGGTCCGCGCATTAGCCCCCGGAGCACAGCGCAAAACCTGCCCCAACACCTCATCCACGCGCTCCGCCAACGCCTGGGGATCGTGCTCCACAAAATGCACCAACCCCAACCGCAGCGCCTCAACCCCATCAAACCGCGCCGCCGTCAAAGCCAACCGCCGCGCCTGAGTCAACCCGATACGCTTCACCACAAACGGCGCAATCTGCGCCGGCAACAACCCAAGGCTGGTCTCCGGCAACCCAAACTGCGCCTGATGATCCGCAATCGCCACATCACTGACACACACCAACCCAAACCCACCCCCCAACACGGCACCCTGGAGCACCACAATCACCACCTGCGGCAGCGCCTCAACCTCCTGCAACAGCGTGCCAAACGCCCGGTTCAACGCCTGCAACCCGCCCGTGGCCCCCGCGCGAGCCATGTCCTTCACATCCCCACCGGCCGAAAAATGCCCACCGGATCCACTGATAACCACCGCCCGCAAGGCTTTATCCCCGGCCACATCGGCGAGTACCGAACGCAACTCGGTCACCATCTCAAGGCTCATGGCATTGCGGCTTTCCGGTCGATTGAGCGTCACATGCAACACCCCGTTATGCGGCTCCAGCAACAACGTATTCACGACTTTTTCCCCGGCAAGGTGCCCATCAATTTGCAGATGATCCCCAGCATGATCTCGTCCGCCCCACCGCCAATCGACACCAGCCGCACATCCCGATAAGCCCGGGCCACCGGGTTGTCCCACATGAACCCCATGCCGCCCCAATATTGCAGGCAACTGTCACTCACTTCCCGCCCCAGGCGCCCGGCCTTGAGCTTGGCCATCGAGGCCAGGCGCGTTACGTCCTGGCCCTTGATGTATTGCTCGGTGGCCTGGTACACCAGCGCCCGCAGGCATTCGATTTCGGTGGACAGCTCGGCCAGGCGGAAGTGGATCACCTGGTTGTCGATCAACGCCTTGCCGAAGGTCTTGCGCTCCTTGCAGTAGTCGATGGTGCTGTCGATGCAGTACTCCAGCCCCTTGACCATATTGGCCGCGCCGAACAGACGTTCTTCCTGGAACTGCAGCATCTGCATCATGAACCCCGCGCCTTCATGGCCGATGCGGTTGCGCTGGGGGATGCGCACGTCGTCGAAAAACACCTGGGCGGTTTCCGAGCTGTGCATGCCGAGCTTTTCCAGGGGCGGGCTGACGCTGATGCCGGGGGTGTTCATGGGCACCATGATCAGCGACTTGTTGATGTGCGGCTTGTCGTCCGAGGTGTTGGCCAGCAGGCAGATAAAGTCGGCGCTCGGGGAGTTGGTGATCCACATCTTGCTGCCGTTGATCACATAGTCGGTGCCGTCCTTGCGGGCATGGGTTTTCAGCCCGGCCACGTCGGAGCCGGCGCCGGTTTCCGAGACGCCGATGCAGCCCACCTGCTCGCCGCTGATGGCCGGGCGCAGGAATTCCTCCCGTAGCTCATCCGAGCCGAAGCGGGCCAGGGCCGGGGTGCACATGTCGGTTTGCACGCCGATGGACATCGGGATGCCGCCGCAACGGATGCTGCCGAATTCTTCGGCGGCGACGATGGAGTAGCTGTAGTCGAGGCCCATGCCGCCGAACTTTTCCGGTTTGGAAATGCCCAGCAAACCGAGGTCGCCGGCCTTGCGGAAGATCTCGTGGATCGGGAAGCGTCCGGCCTTTTCCCATTCGTCGACGTGGGGGTTGATCTCGCGCTCGACAAAGCCACGGACGGTGCGACGCAGTTGTTCGTGTTCCTGGGTGAAGATCATTTTTATTGTTCTCCCTATGGAGACGCGGAGCGTCCCGGGCTGCATTCCCACGCGGGGCGTGGGAACGATCATCAAAACCGCGCTGCACCAAAGCTGTTGGGCTGTAGTTGCCGCACCTCGGCCTCGTGGCAGATGTCCAGCAGAAACCCGAGCAAGGTTCGTGTATCACGTGGATCAATCAGCCCGTCGTCCCACAGGTTTGCGCTGCCGTAGAGGGCGGTGGACTGGCTGTCGAGTTTCTGTGCGGTAACCTGTTCGAGCATGTCGAGTACCTTGGGATCGGGCACCAGGCCGTCTTTCAGTTGCTTGGCTTCGGTGACGATTCGCAGCACTTTGCCGGCCTGGGCGCCACCCATCACGGCGGTGCGGCTGTTGGGCCAGGCGAAGATGAAGCGCGGGTCGAGACCACGGCCGCACATTGCGTAGTTGCCGGCGCCATAGGAGCCGCCGACGACGATGGTCAACTTCGGCACCCGGGCATTGGCCACCGCCTGGATCATCTTCGCGCCGTGCTTGATCACGCCTTGCTGTTCCGACTCGGTGCCCACCATGAAACCGGTGGTGTTGTGGAAGAACAGCAGCGGTGTCTGGCTTTGGTCGCACAGCTGGATAAATTGTGCGGCCTTGCTCGCGCCCTTCGGAGTGATCGGCCCGTTGTTGCCGATAAAGCCGCAGGCGCGGCCCTGGATGTGCAAGTGGCCGCAGACGGTGTGCGGGTCGAACTCGCCCTTGAACTCCAGGAAGTTGGAACCATCTGCCAGTCGCGCGAGAATTTCGCGCACGTCGTAGGGTTTTTTCGGATCGTCGGGGATCAGCCCCAACAGCTCTTCAATCGGGTACAACGGCTCGCTATAAGCGCGCTTTGGCAGAGGCGGCAAGCGGTCATTCCACGGCAACAGGCTGACAATTTCGCGCACGATGCGCACGCCGTCAGCGTCGTTTTCCGCCAGGTATTCGGCGGTGCCGGCGGTTTGCGCGTGCATCTGCGCGCCACCCAGTTCTTCATCGGTGGCGACTTCGCCGGTAGCCGCCTTGAGCAGCGGCGGGCCGGCCAAAAACAGCTTGGCCTTGCCGCGCACCACCACCACGTAATCCGAAAGCCCCGGCTGATAGGCGCCGCCCGCCGTGGCCGAGCCATGCACCACGGTGATCTGCGGCAACCCCATGGCCGACATCCGCGCCTGGTTGGCGAAGCTGCGTGCGCCTTCGACGAAAATCTCCGCCGCGTAGTTGAGGTTGGCGCCGCCGCTTTCTGCCAGGGTCACCACTGGCAATTTGTTTTCCATGGCGATCTGTTGCAGGCGCAGGGACTTTTTCAGGCCCGAGGGGGAAATGGTTCCGCCCTTGATCGCGCTGTTGTTGGCCACCACCAGCATGCGCACGCCGCTGACGTAGCCGATGCCGGCGATCAACCCCCCGCCGGCGGCGCTGCCGTCCTTGTCGTCGTGGAGTTTGTAGCCGGCCAGGCTCGCCAGTTCGAGGAACGGCGCGCCAGGGTCCAGCAGCAAATTCAGGCGTTCCCGTGGCAGCAGTTGCCCGCGCTTGTCGAACTTGGCCTTGGCTTCGGCGGCCTTGCTCAGCAGGTTTTGCTCCAGCTGGCGCAGTTGATTGACGCCTGTGAGCATCGCCTCGCGGTTCTGCGCGAATTGCGGGCTGTGAGCGTCGAGTTGCGAGTCGATCACCGGCATGGCTTATTTCTCCTCCTTGAGCACGTCCGGCAAATAAGCCCGGTGGAAACCATTAAAGGACACGCTCGGCGGTTGCGCCTTGTGCAGCGGCCAGGCGCGGCTGCCGAGGCTGGCGGCGCCGTCGATGCGCAAGGTGCTGCCGCTGACGAACGCGGCGGCGGGGCTGAGCAAGAACACAATCGCCGCGCTGACTTCCGATTCGGTGCCGATGCGCTTGAGCGGTACATGCTCGCGTAAGGTCGGGATCACCGCCTTGAACGCGCCTTCGTAAGTGTCCATGCCACTCGATGCAATCCAGCCCGGCGCCACGGCGTTTACCCGCACCCCGGCGTAACCCCATTCGAAGGCGGCGGTCTTGGTGAAGTTGTCCATGCCCGACCGCGCCGCGCCGGAGTGGCCCATGCCCGGCATGCCGCCCCACATGTCGGCGAGCATGTTGACGATGGACCCGCCGTGTTTGCTCATGCTCTGGTTGAACACTTCCCGGGCCATCAGGAAACCGCCCACCAGGTTGGTGCGCAACACGGTTTCGAAACCCTTCTGGTTGATCGACGCGAGCGGCGAGGGATACTGGCCGCCGGCGTTGTTCACCAGGCTATGAATCGGGCCGTGCTCCTGGAGGATCTGGCTGACCAGCGCCTTGACCGCTTCTTCATCACGAATATCGCAGGCTTGCCAACTGGCGCGGCCGCCGTCTTCGATAATCTCTGCCGCCACCGCTTGTAGTTTTTCCGGCTTGCGCCCCACCAGAATCACATGGGCGCCGAGGGCCGCCAGCTCGTGGGCGGTGCAGCGGCCAATGCCACTGCCGCCGCCGGTGACGATGATGGTCTGACCCTGGAACAAGTCGGCTTTGAAGATCGAGTCGAAGGCCACGGCGTGAGTCCTTAATTGAATTGATCGGCAATGTGCTGCGGCACGGCAATCGGTATTTCCAGCAGTTGCTGGGCGAAGGCCTTGCCTTGGGGGTCGATGCGCAGGCTGGCAATCCCGCCGCCGCCCAAGGCGTTTTCCAGCAGGAAGTTCAGGCTGTGGCTGCCGGGTAAGTACCAGCGCTCGACACGGCCGTGGATCGGGTCGAGCACGTGGCTCATCCAGTCGACGATCACTTCGGGGGTCAAGGCTTCGGCGATCCACGGCAGGTATTCGGGCTCGCGGGCGATCACCCCGATGTTGCTGTGGTTGCCCTTGTCGCCGGAGCGGGCCACGGCCAGCTTGACCAGCGGCACGTTGGCGTCGGCACGGCCTTGGGGTTTGGGCGGATCACTCCGCTCGATTGAAGTGTTCAAGGGTTCGGCGACAGGCAGTACGCAGGGATGCCGTTCGCCAAGAAAGTCGACCTGCAACTGGCAGGCGCTTTTATCGATCAGGAACGAAAACAGCCGAATCAGCGGGTACACCGTGGGTCGCCCGCCGACGATCCCGGTGAGCCCCGGGGCCATGCCGGTGGCTGCCTGGGCAATTTCCCGGGCGAACAGCACCAGCGCCTGTTTGCTGGGATGACGCACCGCCAGTTTCACCACCACTTCGCGGCAGTCCTGGCGTTGGGCGTGTGGCCCGTAGGTGGCTTCGCTGCCCAGCAGTTCGATGTTGACGTCGGTGTAGGGCGCCCAGCCGCGCTGGCTGAACAGCTCTGAGGTCTTGTTGATGATCGCCTGGCTGACCCGCTCGGCCTTGGCTACCGCGTCGATCCCGGCAATCAGGCAACTGGCGGTGCAGCGAAAGCCGTCCGGGTAGGTGGCGCTGACCTTGTACTGGTCGGTGGGCGGCAGGCCTTTGGCGCCGTGCAGGCGTACGCGGTTTTTGCCTTGTTGCTGGAGCTTTACGTGGCTGAAGTCGCAGATCACGTCGGGCAACAGGTAGGCGCGCGGGTCGCCGATTTCATACAGCAGTTGCTCGGCGACGCTCAGTTCGCTGATCAGTCCACCGGTGCCCTCGACCTTGCTCACGGTGAACTGGCCGTCGGCGCTGACCTCCACAATCGGGAAACCGATGTGTTCGTAGTCCGGCACCTCCCGCCAATCGGTGAAGTTGCCGCCGGTGCAGTGGGCGCCACATTCGATGATATGCCCGGCCAGTGCCGCCTGGGCCAGGCGGTCGTAGTCCTGCCAGGACCAGTGGAATTCATGCACCAGTGCCGCGCTGACCACCGCGCTGTCCACCACACGACCGGTGATGACGATATCGGCGCCCAGCTTCAGCGCCTGCACGATGCCGGGTGCGCCGAGGTAGGCGTTGGTGGACACGCACATCGGCGGCAAGGGCGCGCCGCTGAACATGTCGGTGATGCCATGCAGTTGCTTGAACTGCGGTTGCAGGTCATCCCCTAGCAGCACGGCGATCTTCAGCGGAATTTGCGCCTGGTCGCAGGCCGCCTGCAACGCGGCGGCGCAGGCCTGGGGGTTGATCCCGCCGGCATTGCTGATCACACGGATGCCCTGGCGCTGGATATCCGCCAGCAGTGGCGTCAGCACCTCGACGAAATCCGTGGCATAGCCGGCCTGGGGATCTTTCATTCGCGCCCCGGCGAGGATCGACAGGGTGACTTCCGCCAAGTAGTCGAACACCAGGTAATCCAGCGCGCCGCCTTCTACCAACTGCGCAGCCGCGGTGCAGGTGTCGCCCCAGAAGGCGCTGGCGCAGCCGATGCGTACCGTCTTGTTCATGGGGCGTCCTTCCTCTGGTTTGCTGATACCAACACTACCAAGCAAGCGCTTGGTTTGTAAACTCTGGTCACAACTTTGCCCCAAGCGCTTGCTTGGTTGGCTGCCACGGCCTAAATTGCCGCCCAAGACGTAACCAGAAGTTAAGGAGAGCAGCATGGATGAGCAAAAAGCCCTGCGGGTGATGCGCACCATGGTCGACGCCGGCCAATTGACCGACCCCGACAGTGCCCGTGGCAAGCTGCTGCAAACCGCGGCCCACCTGTTTCGCAACAAGGGCTTTGAGCGCACCACGGTGCGTGACCTGGCCGGCGCGGTCGGGATCCAGTCCGGCAGCATCTTTCATCATTTCAAGAGCAAGGACGAAATCCTGCGAGCGGTGATGGAGGAAACCATCCACTACAACACCGCCCTGATGCGCGCTTCCCTGGCCGAGGCGACCAACGTGCGCGAGCGGGTGTTGGCGCTGATTCGCTGCGAATTGCAGTCGATCATGGGCGGCAGCGGCGAGGCCATGGCGGTGCTGGTGTATGAATGGCGTTCGTTGTCGGCCGAGGGCCAGGCCCAAGTGCTGGCCTTGCGGGATATTTACGAAGATATCTGGTTGCAGGTGCTGGGGGAGGCCAAGGAGGCCGGTTATATCAAGGGCGATGTATTTATCACCCGGCGCTTCCTGACCGGCGCATTATCCTGGACCACCACCTGGTTTCGTGCCCAGGGCAGCATGACCCTGGAGCAACTGGCCGATGAAGCTTTGCTGATGGTTTTGAAAGCTGACTAGTTCGTTCGCGCAAGCTATTAATTGTGTGGCAGAAAGTTGTCTCGCTAGACAAAAACGCCTAGCTTAGCGGGATCAAAGTTTTCGACGGTGTGTGCCTTGATGTTTTCGCCCTGGCGATTGGCTGCAGGACTCTCAATATTGGCACTTGGCGCACTGTGGCTGATGCCGGCTTCGGCCGCCCAATTGGTGAGGGTCGGTGCTGCGCATTTTCCGCCGTACACGGTGCGCCCGGAGCAGGGCGCCGACACCGGGTTGCTGCCGCAGCTGGTGGAAGCCTTGAATGCCCTGCAAACCGATTACCAGTTTGTGCTGGTGCCCACCTCGATCCCCCGGCGTTTTCGCGACTTCCAGCAGGGCCGGGTGGATATGGCGATCTTCGAAAATCCGAACTGGGGTTGGCAGGATATTCCCCATACGGCAGTCGACATGGGCCTGGAAGACGCCGAAATCTTTGTCGCCCAGCGTGAGCCAGGCCGCGACCAAGGGTATTTCACCGACCTGGCCGGCAAGCGGCTGGCGGTATTCAGCGGCTATCACTACGCATTCGCCAACTTCAACCCCGACCCCAAGTACCTGGTGGAGCATTTCAACGCCACCTTGACCTATTCCCACGACAGCAACCTGCTGATGGTCGCCCGTGGCCGCGCCGACATCGCCCTGGTGACGCGTTCCTACCTCAGTGATTTTTTGGCGCGCAATGCCGATACGGCGGGGCAGTTCCTGGTGTCCGAGCGAATTGACCAGGTCTACCACCACTACGCGTTGCTGCGGCCCAAGGCGCCGATCACCGGGCCGGATTTCGCCGGTCTGCTCAAGCAACTGCGGGACAATGGCCAGTTGCTGAAGATCTTCGAGCCTTACCGCATCGATGTGATGCCGGTGCCGTGATCGTCTAAATTTTTGCTCTTGGCTCACGTCACTTGTTGAACTGTCGACGATTCGTGAGCCCATCCCATGTCCCATCTGAATGACCTGTCTGTCCTGCCGTTGCCGGCGGGGCCTGCCCTGAATGCTGATGAAACTGACAGTCGCCTGAGCCTGACCCTTGAGGGGCAGCCGCTGATTCGTTTGCGCCTTGAACGGGGTGATGAGCTGTTGGTGCATTTGCAGGAGCCCGGCCTTGTGCCGGCTGCCCGGGCGTTGTGGGCGGCGTGTTATTGGTTGTTTGCCAAAGAGCCTGGGCGTCAGCGGCTGGTCTGGCGCCTTGAGCATGCCCCAGAGGATGCGTTGCGCTGTGGGTTGCTGGTGGCGACCGAGGTTGCCGGGCAGTTTCATTGCGAGCGCACGTTGTTCTGGCAATTACCGCAGCCGTGGTTGGGGCGGTCGGTGACCGGGACTTATCCGCAGCAGGTGATCATCAGTGGGGGCAAGCGTCATCCCGCTCGTGCGCCGAAGCCGCGGGGTGAGGTTTATCGGCGCTTTGATGCGCGGTTGGGTGCCTGGATTTCACTGCGCACGGTTGAGATTGATGTTGATCTGGCGCGATTCAATCGTTGGCAGAACAGTGTGCGGGTGGCGAATTTCTGGCAGGAGACCGGCAGTCTGGAGCAGCATCGGGAGTATCTGGACAAGCTGGAAGCGGATCCCCATGCGTTGACGTTGATTGGCTGTTTTGATGATGAGCCGTTTGCGTATTTCGAGGCGTATTGGGCCAAGGAGGATCGGATTGCGCCGTTCTATGACGTGGCGGATTACGATCGCGGGATTCATATGTTGGTGGGTGAAGAGCACCACCGTGGCCCGCACAAGGTGGCGAGTTGGTTGTCGGCGTTGGTGCATTACCTGTTTCTTGATGATCCGCGTACGCAGCGTGTGGTGGCTGAGCCTCGGGCGGATAACGGGCGGATGATTGGGCATATGCAGAATCAGTGTTTCCACTGTGAGAAGGAGTTTGATTTTCCGCATAAGCGGGCGGCGTTGATGATCCTGGGGCGGGAGCGGTTTTTTGAGCGGTGTGGGTTGGTTTGACCGGGTACATATCCGTTATTTAGGTAACGGCCGCTTATGGTTTCGCTCTTACAGCGAGTCACTTTGCAAAAGCGGCAAAGTAACCAAAACGCTCTGCCCCGCCTGTCGGCACCTCGCCTAGGCTCGATGTTCCCTCACTCCGGCACTGCTCCGCGGGCCGCCGCGACGGGCCATCCATGGCCCGGCGCGGCTAAACCGGCGTCCTGCCGGTTTACCCGCTCCGCACTGCCTGCGTTCGGCCTCGGGCTTATTGGGGCAGTCAGATCAAGATCAAAAGCAGATCAAGAGCACAGCGGCCTCCCGGCCGGCTTGAGTGTTAAAAGCAAAAGCAAAGACCAGAGCGAAAACAAAGCTGCTTTTCTGTGGGAGCTGGCTTGCCTGCGATGCAGACAACTCGGTGCATCAGGTACACCCAGTTGATGCTATCGCAGGCAAGCCAGCTCCAACATTTGAACCGTGCCCGCTTTAGCTTTTGATTTTGCTCTTCAACACTCAAGCCGGCCGGGAGGCCGCTGTGCTCTTGCTTTTGATCTTGATCTTAGGCGCCCCGTTAAACCACGCTGGCCGAACGCAGGCTTTGGAGCGTGGGTAACCCGGCAGGACGCCGGGTTAGCCGTCCTGGGCCAGGGATGGCCCATGACGGCGGCCCACGGTCCAAAGCCGGAGTGAGGGCACTCCGAGCCTAGGCGAGGAGCCGAGTGGTGGGGCAAGAGCGTTTTGCTTACTTTTGCGCTTTTCAAAAGTGAGCCGCTGTAAGAGCGGAACCAATACCCGCCATCACACAAATAACGGATATGCACCCACCAGCAGACCCAATCATACCCGCCGCGCAAACGTGTCGCTATGAGTCCCGGAAACCTTCCGGCAATGCACCAACGCATCCCGAATCATAAAGTTCACCAGCGTCGGCGAAACCCCAAGCTCCTTGGCAATATCCTTCTGCGGCACCCCATGCAGCCGATACATCTCAAACGCATAACGCGTGCGCTGAGGCAAATCGGTCAACGCATCAGCAATGTTCTCCAGCGTCGAAAAGTTGATGTGCGACGTCTCAGGTGAAGCCCCGTGAATAACCACATTCAAGCCTTCCTCTTCCGGGCCGGAGTATTTCAGCTCCAGCGCCTGCTTGCGGTAGTGATCGATGGCCAGGTTACGCACGATCTGAAACAGGTAACTGAGCTGCGCCTTGAACGATGACGTGATGGTGGGGGCCGATTGCAACCGGAAGTAGGCGTCTTGCACCACGTCTTCAGCGCGGGAGCGGCAGCCGGTAATGCGTGCTGCGATCTTGACCAGGATCAGTCGATTGTCGACGAAGGCCTGGAGTAGGGGTGAGTCGCACCTGCCTGTGGATACTTGTTCCGTCATGGAAATCACCTTGCTGCAAAAGAGGTTGGGGGAGGGCGTCCTTGCTGAGGCCTCCTACACATCGGGCAACAAATTATGCTTAATGATAATGATTGTCAAATGAGAAGACGAACTAATCTTATGCTTTATCGAGAGGTGTGAACCGCGTCTCGCTGACTAATTATTTCCAGGGGCCATCCGTTCTCATGGGTGACAGGCCAGTTAACAAACCGGCCAAGGATCAGCGCCTGGAGGAGGACAAAATGGGTTTTTATCGTGTGAGCGGGAGTGGTCTGAAATGAACACGCTGGCTCGATTACGCCTGTTTTGCCTGCCGTATTCCGGCGCCAGCGCCATGGTCTACAGCCGTTGGCGGCGGGCGTTGCCCGAGTGGTTGCAGGTGCGTCCGCTGGAGTTGCCGGGGCGCGGCATGCGCATGGATGAACCGTTGCAGCGCGATATCAAAGCCCTGGCTGGACAACTGGCTGACGAAATCAGCGCCGAACTGGACGGCCCCTACGCCTTGTTCGGCCACAGCCTCGGCGGTCTGCTGGCGTTCGAACTGGCCCATGCCCTGCGTGAACGGGGTGTGCCGCAGCCACTGGCGCTATTCGCGTCGGGTACCGCCGGCCCGGCCCGTCGCGATGTCAGCGAATACGCCATCGAGAAAAACGACGAGCAACTGATCGCCCGCCTGCGTGAGCTCAAGGGCACGGGCGAAGAGGTGTTGGCCAATGCCGAACTGATGCAGTTGATGTTGCCGATCCTGCGGGCCGACTTCCTTCTTTGCGGCAGTTTCGAGTATGGCGAGCGCGAGCCGCTGCCCCTGCCGATCCATGTCTTTGGCGGCAAGCAGGACAGTGTGCGTGCCGACCAATTGCTGGACTGGCAGCAGGACACCGCCAGCGGTTTTTCCCTCGACATGTTCGACGGACACCACTTCTTCCTGGTGCAGCGCGAGAGCTCCGTACTGCGCTGTGTGCGGCGTTACGCCGACGAACACTTGGCCCGCTGGCGCAATGACGCCGCGCGGCAGATGGCCCGGGCCGCGGGCTGAACAAGCTGCCCCGGCCACACATTCCCCGATTTCCCAGTTAGCCGATTTCAGGCAGGAACCCCATGATGGACGCCTTCGAACTTCCCCGCACCCTGGTCCAGTCCCTTCAACGCCGCGCCGCGCAAACCCCGGATCAACTGGCGTTGCGTTTCCTCGCCGAGACGGCCGAGCAGAGTGTCGTCCTCAGTTACCGCGACCTCGACATGCGCGCCCGCACCATCGCCGCGGCCTTGCAGGCCAACGCCGTGTTGGGCGATCGCGCGGTGCTGTTGTTCCCAAGTGGGCCGGATTATGTCGCGGCGTTCTTCGGTTGCCTGTATGCCGGTGTCATCGCGGTACCGGCTTACCCGCCGGAGTCCACCCGCCGTCATCATCAGGAGCGCCTGCTGTCGATCATCGCGGACGCTGAGCCGCGCTTGCTGCTGACTACCTCCAGCCTCGGGGATTCGTTGCTGCAACTCGAAGGTGCACCGCAGTTGCTGTGCGTCGACAGCCTCAGTGCCGAAATCGCGAGCCATTGGGTCGCGCCCAACTTGCAAGACGATGACATCGCCTTCCTGCAATACACCTCCGGTTCCACCGCGTTGCCCAAGGGCGTGCAGGTCACCCACGGTAATCTGGTGGCCAACGAGCTGCTGATCCGCCGAGGCTTCGGCATCGACCTGAACCCCGACGACGTGATCGTCAGCTGGCTGCCGCTGTACCACGACATGGGCCTGATCGGCGGCCTGCTGCAGCCGATCTTCAGCGGCGTGCCGTGCGTGTTGATGTCGCCGGCCTACTTCCTCGGCCGGCCATTGCGCTGGCTCGAAGCGATCAGCGAATACGGCGGCACCATCAGCGGCGGGCCGGACTTCGCCTACCGCTTGTGCAGCGAGCGGGTCAGCGAGTCGGCATTGGATCGCCTGGACCTGAGCAAGTGGCGCGTGGCGTATTCCGGCTCAGAGCCGATCCGCCTCGACACCCTGGAACGCTTTGCCGAGAAGTTCGCCGCTTGTGGTTTTACCTCGAATAACTTCTTTGCATCCTATGGCTTGGCGGAAGCCACCTTGTTCGTTGCCGGCGGCACCCGTGGCCAGGGCATCCCGGCCCTGCGCCTTGACGAACAGGCTTTGGCCGCCAACCGCGCCGAGCCCGGGCAGGGTGCGGCGATCATGAGTTGCGGCACCAGCCAGCCCGAACACGCAGTGCTGATTGCCGACCCCGCCACCCTGGCGACGCTCCCCGACAATGCCGTCGGTGAAATCTGGGCCGCCGGCCCGAGCATCGCCCATGGCTACTGGCGCAATCCTGAAGCCACCGCCAAGACCTTCGTCCAGCACGAAGGCCGTACCTGGCTGCGCACCGGCGACCTCGGGTTTATCCGCGAAGGTGAAGTGTTCATCACTGGCCGTCTGAAAGACCTGCTGATCGTGCGGGGCCACAACCTGTACCCCCAAGACATCGAGCAAGCCATCGAGCTTGAAGTGGAAGTGGTGCGCAAGGGGCGGGTCGCCGCGTTTGCGGTGAATGACCAGGGCCTGGAAGGCATCGGCATCGCCGCCGAAATCAGCCGCAGCGTGCAGAAAATCCTGCCGCCTGAAGCGTTGATCAAGGCGATTCGCCAAGCAGTGGCCGAGGCCTGCCAGGAAGCGCCGAGTGTGGTGGTGTTGCTCAATCCCGGCGGCTTGCCGAAAACCTCCAGCGGCAAGGTGCAGCGTTCGGCCTGTCGCACGCGGTTGGCGGATGGCAGCCTCGACAGTTATGCGCAGTTCCCCGGTGTGCCAGCGCAGGTCGGCGATGCTGCCCTGCAATCCGAATTGCAAAGCCAGATTGCCGTGATCTGGTGCGAGCAATTGCAGGTGGCACAGGTCGCCGCCGACGATCACTTCTTTCTGCTGGGGGGCAACTCCATCAGCGCCACCCAGGTCGTCGCCCGCCTGCGGGAAACCCTCGGCCTGGAATTGAACCTGCGCCTGCTGTTCGAAGCGCCCACCCTGGCCGCCTTCGCCACCAGCGTCGCGCAATTGCAACAAGATGGCGGCGTGGCCCAAGGCGCGATCCATGCGCTGTCGCGCCAGGAAGACCTGCCGCAATCCCTCGCGCAGAACCGCCTGTGGATCACCTGGCAACTGGACCCGCAAAGCAGCGCCTACACTATCCCCGGCGCCCTGCGTTTGCGCGGTGAGCTCGATGAAGACGCGGTGCGCGCAAGCTTCCAGCAACTGATCCAGCGCCACGAGTCCCTGCGCACGCGCTTCTTTGAACGCGATGGCCAAGGCTTCCAGCGAGTCGACGCCCAGGCTGATTTCGACCTGCAAGTCATCGACCTCAGCGACCTGCCCACCGCCGAGCGTGAAGCCCGGGCCAACCAGATCCGCGAAGATGAAGCCCGCACCCAGTTCGACCTGGAGAAAGGCCCACTGCTGTGGGTGACGCTGGTGCGCCTGGAGGACGAAGACCACCAACTGCTGGTGACGATGCACCACATCATCGCGGACGGCTGGTCGCTCAACGTGTTGATCGACGAATTCTCCCGCCTGTACGCCGCGGCGTCCCAAGGCCAGACCCTGGAGTTGCCGGCGCTGGCCCTGCAATACGCTGACTACGGTAGCTGGCAGCGCCAGTGGCTGGCAGAGGGCGAGGGCCAGCGGCAACTGGCTTACTGGAAACAACAACTGGGTGACGACCACCCAACCCTGAGCCTGGCCACCGATCACCCGCGCTCGGCGCAGCATATTCGCAGTGCTTCACGCCACAGCGTGCGTGTGACCGCGAGCCTCAGCGAAGCCATTCGCAAGACCGCCCAGGCTCACGAGTCCACCCCGTTCATGCTGTTGCTTGCGGCATTCCAAAGCTTGCTCTATCGCTACAGCGGCCAGCGTGATATCCGCATCGGCGTGCCTAACGCCAACCGTCCGCGCCAGGAAACCCAAGGCCTGATCGGGTTCTTTATCAACACCCTCGTACTGCGCGCCGAACTGGATGCACGCCTGCCATTTGCCGAGCTGCTGGCTGCAACGCGAACCGCTGCCCTTGGCGCCCAAGCTCATCAGGACCTGCCCTTCGAGCAACTGCTGGAAGCCTTCCCCCAAGCCCGGGAGCAGGGCCTGTTCCAGGTGATGTTCAACCACCAGCAACGCGACCTCAGTGCCTTGCGCCGCTTGCCGGGCCTGCTCGCCGACGAGTTGGCGTGGCACAGCCGCGAAGCCAAGTTCGACCTGCAACTGCACACGGAAGAAGACCGCAACGGCCGCTTGAGCCTGTCCTTCGACTACGCCGACGAACTGTTCGACGCCGCCACCATCGAGCGGCTGGCCGAGCACTTCATCAACCTGCTGCAAGCCATTTGCGAGCAACCGCAACAGGCTATCGGTGACCTGAAGCTGCTGCACGCCGACGAACACACCCAACAACGCCAGTGGAGCGCCGCGCCGTGCACATCGGCGCAGAGCTGGCTGCCGGAACAACTCAACCAACAGGTTTCGGAGCGCACCGCACTGGTGTGGCAGGACGGCAGCCTGACCTTCGCCCAACTGCATACCCAGGCCAACCGCCTGGCCCATTACCTGCGGGACAAGGGCGTCGGCCCGGACGTGTGCGTGGCCATCGCCGCCGAGCGTTCGCCGCAATTGCTGATCGGCCTGCTGGCAATCGTCAAGGCCGGCGGTGCCTATGTGCCGCTGGATCCGGACTACCCGGCAGAACGCCTGGCCTACATGCTCAAGGACAGCGGCGTGCAACTGCTGCTGACCCAGACTTCGCTGTTGGAGCAACTGCCCACGGCTGAAGGCGTCTGCGTCATCGCCATGGACAGCCTCAAGCTGGAAAGCTGGCCGACCCACGCGCCGGGCCTGCACCTGAACGGCGACAACCTCGCCTACGTGATCTACACCTCCGGCTCCACCGGCCAGCCCAAGGGCGTGGGCAACACCCATGCCGCGCTGGCCGAGCGTTTGCAGTGGATGCAGGCTACCTACAAGCTGGATGAAACCGATGTGCTGATGCAAAAGGCGCCCATCAGTTTCGACGTGTCGGTGTGGGAGTGTTTCTGGCCGCTGATCACCGGTTGCCGCCTGGTGTTGGCTGGCCCCGGCGAGCATCGCGACCCCCATCGCATTGCCCAGTTGGTGCAGGAACACGGCGTGACCACGCTGCACTTTGTGCCGCCGTTGTTGCAGCTGTTTGTCGACGAACCGCTGGCCGCCGAATGCACCAGCCTGCGTCGTCTGTTCTCCGGCGGTGAAGCGCTGCCTGCCGAGTTGCGCAACCGGGTGTTGGCGCAGTGGCCGGCGGTGCAGTTGCACAACCGCTACGGCCCGACTGAAACCGCGATCAACGTGACACATTGGCAGTGCCAGGTGGAGGACGGCGAGCGTTCACCGATTGGCCGGCCGCTGGGCAATGTGATCTGCCGGGTGCTGGATGATCAGTTCAATCCGCTGCCGGCGGGTGTGCCGGGTGAGTTGTGCATCGGCGGTATCGGCTTGGCCCGGGGTTACCTCGGGCGTGCGGGGCTGACCGCTGAACGGTTTGTCGCCGACCCATTGGGCGAGGCGGGCGCACGCTTGTATCGCTCCGGTGACCGTGTGCGCTGGAGCGCCGACGGTGCACTGGAATACCTCGGGCGCCTGGATCAGCAGGTCAAACTGCGGGGCTTCCGTGTCGAGCCTGAAGAGATCGAAGCGCGTCTGTTGGCCCTTGAAGGCATCGCCCAAGCGGTGGTGCTGGTGCGGGAAACGGCCGCCGGTGCGCAGTTGATCGGTTACTACACCGCCAACGAACCGCTGGATGAGCAGGACGTCAAAACCGCCCTGGCCGCTGAGCTGCCGGAGTACATGGTCCCGGCGCAATTGATGCGCCTGGACGCGATGCCCCTGAGCCCCAGCGGCAAACTGGATCGCCGTGCCTTGCCGGAACCGGTGTGGCAAGTGCGTGAACACGTCGAACCTGAAACAGCGCTGGAGCAGCAAATCGCCGCGATCTGGCGCGAAGTCCTGGCCCTGCCACGTATCGGCCTGCGGGACGACTTCTTCGCCCTCGGCGGCCATTCGTTGTTGGCCACGCAAATCATCTCCCGCACCCGTCAGGCCTGCGATGTCGAGCTGCCGTTGCGCACATTGTTCGAAGCCAGCGAGTTGGGGGCTTTCGCCGAGCAGGTCCGCCTGATCCAGGCCTCCGGCCAGCGTAACCAACAGCTGGCGATCGGCAAGGTCGACCGCAGCCAGCCGGTGCCGCTGTCCTATTCCCAACAGCGCATGTGGTTCCTCTGGCAGATGGAGCCCGACAGCCCGGCGTATAACGTTGGCGGCATGGCGCGCTTGCGTGGGGTGCTGGACGTGGGGCGTTTCGAGGCGGCGTTGCAGGCCTTGATCATGCGTCACGAAACCCTGCGCACCACGTTCCCGAGCATTGATGGCGTGGCGCAGCAGAAGGTTGCAGCGCAAACCGGCGTACGCATGGATTGGCAGGATTTCTCGGCATTCAATGAAGCTGAGCGGCAACTGCGCGTACAGCAACTGGCCGATCATGAAGCCCACACGCCCTTCAATCTGGAGACCGGTCCACTGCTGCGCGCCTGCCTGGTCAAGGCCGGCGAGCAGGAACATTATCTGGTGCTGACCCTGCACCATATCGTCACCGAAGGCTGGGCCATGGACATTTTTGCCCGTGAGCTCAGCGCGTTGTACGAAGCCTTTATCGATGACCGCGAATCGCCGCTGGCACCGCTGCCGGTGCAGTATCTGGACTACAGCGTGTGGCAGCGCCAGTGGATGGAGTCCGGCGAGCGCCAGCGCCAACTGGATTACTGGACCGCGCAACTGGGTACCGAACACCCGCTGCTGGAACTGCCGGGCGACCGCCCGCGACCGCCGGTGCAAAGTCACCAGGGCGAGCTGTACCGTTTCGACTTGAGCGATGACCTGGCTGCCCGCGTGCGGGTCTTCAACGCCGAGCTTGGTCTGACCCTGTTCATGACCATGACCGCCACCCTCGCGGTATTGCTCTACCGCTACAGCGGCCAGACCGATCTGCGCATCGGCGCGCCGGTGGCCAACCGGATTCGCCCGGAAAGCGAAGGGCTGATCGGTGCATTCCTCAACACTCAAGTGCTGCGTTGCCAGCTCAACGGGCAGATGAGCGTCGGCGAATTGCTCGACCAGGTACGCCATACAGTGATCGAAGGCCAGTCCCATCAGGACCTGCCGTTCGACCATCTGGTGGAAGCCCTGCAACCACCTCGCAGCGCGGCGTACAACCCGTTGTTCCAGGTGATGTGCAACGTGCAGCGCTGGGAGTTCCAGCAGAGCCGTACATTGGCCGGGATGAGCGTCGAGTACCTGGCCAACGATGCCCGCGCCACCAAGTTCGACCTCAACCTGGAAGTCACCGACCTCGACCATCGCCTGGGTTGCTGCCTGACCTACAGCACCGACCTGTTCGACGAGCCGCGCATTGCGCGCATGGCCGCCCATTGGCAAAACCTGCTGGAAGCCTTGCTTGCCGATCCGCAACAGCGCCTGAGTGAGTTGCCGCTGCTGGAAGCGGCCGAGCAGCGCTCGTTGCAAGACAGCCTTGGCATGGAGGCCGGCGAGCATCGTCTTGATCAGTGCATTCACCACCTGTTCGGCGAGCAAGCCCTGGCCCGCCCGGATGCCCCGGCGTTGACCTTCGCCGGGCAGACCCTGAGCTACAGCGAACTCGACAGCCGCGCCAATCGCCTGGCCTGGATGCTCCGCGAGCGCGGCGTGGGCCCGCAGGTGCGGGTTGGCCTGGCGCTGCCGCGTTCGCTGGAAATGGTGATCGGCCTGCTGGCGATCCTCAAGGCCGGCGGCGCCTATGTGCCGCTGGACCCGGAATACCCGCTGGATCGCCTGCACTACATGATCGAAGACAGTGGCATCTGCCTGTTGCTCAGCGACGTTGCGATGTTCGACGCGCTGGGCGAGCTGCCCGCCAGCGTCGGTCGCTGGTGCCTGGAGGATGACCTGCCAACCCTGGCCGACTACCCGGCCGGTGAGTTGCCCTTCATCAGCCTGCCGCAACACCAGGCCTATCTGATCTACACCTCAGGTTCCACCGGCAAGCCCAAGGGCGTGGTGGTGTCCCACGGTGAAATCGCCATGCATTGCCAGGCGGTGATCGAACGCTTCGGCATGCGCCCGGATGACTGCGAGCTGCACTTCTATTCCATCAACTTCGACGCCGCCACCGAACGCTTGCTGGTGCCGTTGCTCAGTGGTGCCCAGTTGGTGTTGCGGGCCCAGGGCCAATGGGATGCGGAAGAAATCTGCGGGCTGATTCGTCAGCACCGCATCAACATCCTCGGCTTCACCCCAAGCTACGGCAGCCAGTTGGCGCAATGGCTGGCCACGCAACACCAGACCTTGCCGGTGCGCATGTGCATCACCGGCGGTGAAGCCCTGACCGGCGAGCACTTGCAGCGTATCCGCGCGGCATTCAAGCCGGCACTGTTTTTCAACGCCTATGGCCCGACTGAAACGGTGGTGATGCCGCTGGCCAGTCTTGCCCCGGAAACACTGGAGGAGGGCGCCGGCAGCGTGGCGATCGGCAGCATCATCGGCGCACGTGTGGCCTACATTCTGGATGCGGACCTGGCGTTGGTGCCGCAGGGCGCGACGGGTGAATTGTACGTCGGCGGTGCCGGCCTGGCCCAGGGGTATCACCAGCGTCCGGGGATGACGGCGGAGCGGTTTGTCGCGGACCCGTTTGCCACGAACGGCGGCCGCCTGTATCGCACCGGCGACCTGGTGCGCCAGCGTGCCGATGGCCTGGTGGAGTACCTTGGCCGTATTGACCATCAAGTGAAGATTCGCGGGTTCCGCATCGAGCTGGGGGAAATTGAAACCCGCCTGCTGGAACACGAGGCGGTGCATGAAGCGGTGTTGTTGGCGCTGGATTCACCGAGCGGCAAACAGTTGGTGGCCTATCTGGTCAGCGACGAAGAGCACGGTGCACTGCGTGAATCCCTCAAGGCGCATTTGAAAGCGCAGTTGCCGGACTACATGGTGCCCGCGCACCTGATTGTCCTCGACAGCATGCCGCTGACCGCCAACGGCAAACTCGACCGCCGCGCCTTGCCGCAGCCGGATCCCGAGGCGAGTCGTCAGCACTACGTGGCGCCGCGCAACGAACTGGAGCAAACCCTGGCGGCGATCTGGTGCGCGGTATTGAATGTACAGCAGGTGGGCCTCGACGATAACTTCTTTGAGCTGGGCGGGGACTCGATCCTGTCGATCCAGGTGGTCAGCCGCGCGCGGCAAGCGGGGATTCATTTCAGCCCACGTGACTTGTTCCAGCACCAGACCGTGCAGACCCTGGCCGCCGTGGCGACCCGCACCGAGCAGGTTATCGCCGAACAAGGTGTGTTGACCGGCGCATCCGGGCTGACCCCGATCCAGCACTGGTTCTTCGACACCGACATCCCCGAGCGCCAGCACTGGAACCAGGCACTGCTGCTGGAACCTGTTCAGGCCCTCGAACCCCACCGCCTGGAGCAGGCGTTGCTGGCGGTGCTGGAACACCATGACGCCCTGCGCCTGAGCTTCACTCAGCGCGACGCTCAATGGCATGCCGAGCATTTGGCGGTGCCGGAAGGCGGGCTGCTGTTGCAAGCCCAGGTGGCGGATATGGAGCAGTGCAGCGCGCTGTTCACCGACACCCAACGCAGCCTCAACCTCGCCCACGGCCCGCTGTTGCGCGCGCTGCTGGTGGATGGCCCGCAAGGCCAGCGTCGGCTGCTGATCGCGATCCATCACCTGGTGGTGGACGGTGTTTCCTGGCGCGTATTGCTGGAAGATCTGCAGACCGTATATCGCCAGTTGAGCGACGGCCAACCCGTCAGCCTGCCGGCCAAGACCAGCGCGTTACGCGACTGGGCGGCACGCTTGCGGGCCTATGCCGGCAGCGAATCCCTGCGTGAAGAGCTGGACGTGTGGCAGCAGCAGTTGGCCGGCCCTGGCGTTGAACTACCGGTGGATCGCCCGCAAGGTTCGCTGCGCAATCGCGATGCCGATACCGTCAGCGTGCGCCTGGATGCCGAGCGTACCCGCCAGCTGTTGCAACAGGCGCCGAGTGCTTACCGCACCCAGGTCAATGACTTGCTGCTGACCGCCCTGGCCCGTGTGTTGTGCCGCTGGAGTGGCCATGAATCGGCACTGATCCAGCTCGAAGGCCACGGCCGCGAAACCCTGTTCGACGAGATCGACCTGACCCGCAGCGTCGGCTGGTTCACCAGCGCCTACCCGCTGCGCCTGACCCCGTTGCATATCGAAGAAGCCGCCGGGCAGGGCGCCTCGATCAAGGCGATCAAGGAGCAACTGCGGGGCGTACCCCACAAAGGGTTGGGGTATGGCGTGCTGCGCTACCTGGCTGACGACCTGTGCCGCCAGACCATGGCCGCGTTGCCGAGCGCCAGTATCACCTTCAACTACCTCGGCCAGTTCGACCAGAGCTTTGGCGCTGACGCGCTCTTTCACCCGCTGGACGAATCCGCCGGGATCGCCCATGACCCGGACGCGCCGCTGCCCAACGAGCTGAGCGTCGACAGCCAGGTGTACGGTGGTGAACTGGTGCTGCGCTGGACCTTCAGCCGCGAACGTCACGATAGCCAGACCATCGCTGAACTGGCGGACGCTTACCTGGCGGAACTGCAAAGTTTGATCGAGCACTGCCTCAAGGCCGACGCGGGCGGTCTCACGCCGTCGGACTTCCCGCTGGCGCACCTCACCCAAGGGCAACTGGACGCGCTGCCGGTGCCGGCCAATGCCATCGAAGACGTGTACCCGCTGACCCCGATGCAGGAAGGCTTGCTGCTGCACACCCTGCTGGAACCGGGCACCGGCCTTTATTACATGCAGGACCGCTACCGCATCAACAGCGCCCTGGACCCCGAGCGTTTCGCCCAGGCCTGGCAGGCGGTGATCGCCCGCCATGAAGCCTTGCGCGCCTCATTCTGCTGGAACGTCGGCGAGGACATGCTGCAGGTTATCCACAAGCCCGGCAGCACGCCGATCGAGTACCTCGACTGGAGCCAGGAACCGGAAAGCGAGCAGGAACCGCGTCTGCAAGCGTTGCTGAAAAGCGAGCGTGAAGCCGGCTTCGATCTGCTTAACCAGGCACCGTTCCACCTGCGACTGATCCGCGTGGGCGAAGCCCACTACTGGTTCATGATGAGCAACCACCACATCCTGATCGATGCCTGGTGCCGCTCGCTGCTGATGAACGATTTCTTCGACATCTACACGGCCCTCAGCGAAGGCCGCGAAGCGCAATTGGCGACGCCACCGCGTTATCGCGACTACATCGCCTGGCTGCAACGCCAGAACCTCGCCGAGGCGCGCCAGTGGTGGCAGCAGAACCTGCAAGGGTTCGAGCGCACCACGCCGATTCCGAGCGACCGGCCGTTCCTGCGGGAACATGCCGGCCATAGCGGCGGCATGGTGGTGGGCGACTGCTATACCCGCTTGGATGTGCGCGACGGTGCGCAATTGCGCGAGCTGGCCCAGGCCCATCAACTGACGGTGAACACTTTTGCCCAGGCCGCGTGGGCCCTGGTGCTGCGGCGCTTGAGTGGCGATCGCGACGTGCTGTTCGGCGTCACCGTGGCCGGGCGCCCGGTGGAAATGCCCGAGATGCAGCGCACCGTCGGGCTGTTTATCAACAGCATCGCCTTGCGGGTCAAGCTGCCGGAGGACGATCAGCAGTGCAGCGTGCGCCAATGGTTGAGCGGCCTGCTCGACAGCAATATGCAGTTGCGCGAGTACGAGTACCTGCCGCTGGTGACCATCCAGGAAAACAGCGAACTGCCCAAGGGCCAGCCGCTGTTCGACAGCCTGTTTGTGTTCGAAAACGCCCCGGTGGAAGTCTCGGTGCTGGACCGCGCGCAAAGCCTGAATGCCACCTCGGATTCCGGGCGTACCCACACCAACTTCCCGCTGACAGCCGTGTGCTACCCGGGCGATGACCTGGGCCTGCACCTGTCCTACGACCAGCGCTATTTCGATGAAACCACCGTGCAAGGCATGCTCGGCGAATTCAAGCGCCTGCTGCTGGCGCTGGTACAGGGATTCCATGGCGACATGGCCGACTTGCCGCTGATTGGCGAGCAGGAGCGTGAGTTCCTGGTGGACGGCTGCAACCAGAGCGAGCATGAACATCCGCTGGAGCGCAGTTACATCGAGCTGTTCGAAGCCCAGGTGGCACAGCATCCACAGCGGATTGCCGCCAGTTGCCTGGATCAGCAATGGAGCTACTCTGAGCTGAACCGGCGCAGTAATCGCCTGGGCCATGCGCTGATTGCCGCGGGTGTCGGGCTGGACCAACCTGTGGCGTTGCTGGCTGAACGTAATCTGGATTTGCTGGGCATGATCATCGGCAGCTTCAAGGCCGGTGCCGGTTACCTGCCGCTGGACCCGGGCCTGCCGAGCCAACGCTTGAGCCGGATTATCGACTTGAGCCGCACGCCGCTGTTGGTGTGCACCGAAGCGTGCCGTGAGCAGGCGCAGCTGCTGCTGGAAGAGTTTGCCTGCTCCGGCCGGCCGAAGTTGCTGGTGTGGGAGGAGATGATTGGCTCGGAGGACAATCCCGGGATCTACAGCGCGCCGGACAACCTTGCCTACGTGATCTACACCTCGGGCTCTACGGGCTTGCCCAAGGGCGTGATGGTGGAGCAGCGCGGCATGCTCAATAACCAGCTGAGCAAGGTGCCGTATCTGCAACTGACCGAGCACGATGTGATCGCTCAAACCGCCTCGCAAAGTTTCGATATCTCGGTATGGCAGTTCCTCGCGGCGCCGCTGTTCGGGGCGCGGGTGGACATTGTGCCAAATGCGATTGCCCATGACCCGCAAGGCTTGCTCGCTCACGTCCAGGCCCAGGGCATTACCGTGCTGGAAAGCGTGCCGTCACTGATCCAGGGCATGCTCGCCCAGGACCGCATGAGCCTGGATGGCTTGCGCTGGATGCTGCCGACCGGTGAGGCGATGCCGCCGGAACTGGCGCACCAGTGGTTGTTGCGCTATCCGCAGATTGGCCTGGTCAACGCGTATGGCCCGGCGGAATGTTCGGACGACGTGGCGTTTTTCTGCGTCGACCTGGCGTCGACCCGTGGCACTTATCTGCCGATTGGTACGCCGACCGACAACAACCGTTTGTACCTGCTGGATGGTGCGCTGGAGTTGGTGCCCCAAGGCGCGGTCGGCGAGTTGTGCGTCGCGGGGACCGGCGTGGGTCGTGGTTATGTCAGCGATCCGCTGCGCACCGCCCAGGTGTTTGTGCCGAATCCGTTTGGCGCGGCGGGGGAGCGCCTGTATCGCACCGGCGACCTCGCGCGTCGGCGCAGCGATGGGGTGTTGGAGTACGTCGGGCGTATCGACCATCAGGTGAAGATTCGTGGTTACCGGATCGAGCTGGGTGAAATCGAAGCGCGCCTGCATGAACAACCGGAAGTGCGGGATGCGGCGGTGGGCGTGCAGGAGGGTGTCAACGGCAAGCATCTGGTGGGCTACCTGGTGGCGGCGGATGCGCAGGTGAATCCCGGCGAGCGCCTCGATCGCATCAAGCAACGCCTGCGAGCCGAGTTGCCGGAATACATGGTGCCGCTGCATTGGCTGTGGCTTGAGCGCTTGCCGCTGAATGCCAACGGCAAGCTGGACCGCAAGGCCTTGCCGGCGTTGGAGATTGGCCAGTTGCACAGCCAGGATTATCTGGCGCCGCGTAATGAGCTGGAGCAGACGTTGGCCGGGATCTGGGCCGAGGTGCTGAAAGTTGAGCGCGTGGGTGTGCAGGATAATTTCTTTGAGCTGGGCGGGCATTCGTTGTTGGCCACGCAGATTGTTTCGCGCGTGCAGAAGACACTGCAGCGGGATGTGCCGTTGCGGGCGATGTTCGAATGCAGCACGGTGGAGGAGTTGGCGGGGTATATCGACGGGCTTGCGGCGAATGAGATCAGTGCGCAGAAGGTGGATCGGCTGAGTGATTTGATGGCGGAGTTGGAGGGGTTATAACCGTTGGTCAGAAGCAACTGCCTACTGTCAGATCTGACAGTAGGCAGTTGCTGTGATGGGGTATTGAATCAGTGTGGTTCGCTATTTCTTCGGCGATAGCGGCTCACTCCTTTGAGAAGAGACCCGATCATGTCCAGGATCACTCCAGTTGAAGATTTGCTGCCGGTGCCGGTAGTCAAATTTGCCACCTCCAATAACACGTTGTATCCGCTGAATGCCGAGAACGGTACACAGGTGACCATTACCTTTGATGATATGCAGGAGAGTATGCCTATAACGCTATATTGGGCACTGAAGGATGAACAGAACGAGCCGCTGGCACAGTTTGAGACTTCCGGCAGCGACAGTGGCAGTTCCGAGGTAGATATTGATCCAGCATTGATTGGCCGCTGTATTGGCAAGACTGTGATGATCTGGTACGAGAGCCCAGTGGGTGAATCACATGTCCTTGACCTCACGATTGAATACCTCAGGCCCGAGGATCTGCCGGCTCCGGTATTTGTCGATGCAGTGGAACATGACGGCGGGCGTTGGCTGGACTTACGCAAGTTTCGCGGCGATGCACGGATCGAGCTTAAGGCTCCACCCTTTCTTAACGAAGGGCAGCGGTTGTGGATTCTGGCCGTTGGCAATGAGCACCTTGTGGGGCATTTTCGATTTCAGTGGGTGTTTGACGGGCATATTGTAAGGGCCGAAGAGAGTGCTCCCGGCTTTGTTTTCCGGCCACTGATACGTCGTGAATGGCTATTGGGTTGTGAGGACTGGTCTTCTGTCACCTTGAACGTTGCCATTACTTACGACGGCGCGTCAGGAACCGCGCCTGATGATCCACAAGTATCGCTGTTGCCGGCAAACGCGCATGAACTGCGCCGTACCACTGAGAACCTGCGGCTGGGAGAGTCGGAAGTGCCTGGCTATGATGACGTGACAGATTTTAAAGATTATGACTGGGGCGGTTGGGAAAAAGGCGAGGGCGCTGCTGACCCAAGGGACTTGGTTATCGTCAACGAAGATGATCATTGGTACTTGTACAACTACACGCACACGGAACGATCTGCCGGGGTCATCTTGAAGAAGTCTTTTTCCGGGCTTGCGCCTGGTGTGACCTACCAGTTCGGCATGGATGTTTTGCGAACCAATAGTTCATTTACAACGCCCAGGTTATCGGTACTCGTCAATGGCCATGTTTGTATCGAACCCACCAACATAACGACCCGGCAATGGGCGTGGATGGGTGGAACATTTATTGCCGGCGGTACGGAAGCTGAGGTGGAGATCATCAGCCATATAGCCACTGGTATGGGTAACGATTATGCGTTGAGCAAGTTGCGCTTACAGGAAACCTAGATGAATGTCAGCTTCTTGAGTTTATGAAAAAGCCCGAGTACCTCGGGCTTTTTTATCTCCGAAACGAACGTTAGGCGGTGCTTATTTCGGCCCGAGAATCTTCACCAACTTATCCGGCGACGGCGCCCCTTGCTGTTGCTGCAACCCACCCTTGTCATCCAGATAGAAAATCGCCGGCGTCGCCGACAACTCCAGCTCATCCATCAGCTTCATGTTCGAATCAAGCTTGGCCTGGATATCCGCCGGGATCTTCTCCAGCGCCTGCAGCTTGCTGCCTTTACCGGCCGACTCATGGGCTTCCAGCGCCTGCTGGGGATCCTTGGCGGCAAACAGCGCCGCCGACTTGCCCGGGCTGTCCTCACGAATAATCCCCACCATGATATGCCGTAGCTGCACCTTGCCCGACTTCACCCATGGCCGCGCCTGTTCCCAGAACATATTGCAGTACGGGCAGTTCGGATCACTGAACAAATAGACGATGCGCGGCGCATCCTTGTTGCCGTCCTGGATCCAGTTGCTGTGTTCCATCTTGGCCCACACCTCCTTGGCCATTGGCGCATACACCAGCTTTTCCAGGGGCGCGGTGCTCAGGTCATTGCCGTCGGCGTCGTACAGGTTTCCGGCGATCACACTTTTACCATCGGCAGTCAGGTACAGCGCCATGCCACGGTTCTGGTATTGCGCCGCATAACCCGTGAGGCCGCTGGGGGCATCGAACTTGCCGATAATCTTGGCCCCCTTGGCTTCGATGTTCTTGATCGGCGCCGGCCAGTCTTCAGCCTGGACGAGGGTGGCAGCCAGTGTCAGGGGCAACAGGGTCAGCAGGTGGCGGAGGCGGAGCATGGCGAATTCCTTGTGGTAGCCGGCTGGGCCGGTTTAGCGGTGGTCGGCTCGAAGCGCTCCATGGCGCGGGCCAGGCTGGCCTGGGACAACTCGCCCAGGTGGCTGTTGATCAGGCGACCATCAGGTTGGTAGAAGAGGGTGGTGGGCAAGGCCATGGAGCCGACGGCCTGGCCCAGGCGGCCGCTGGCGTCGAACAGCACGTTGTCCAGGTTCAGGCCTTGGGTCGCCAGGTAGGTGGCGACGCTTTGCATGCTTTCGGCCTGGTTGACCAACAGGAAGGTCACGTCCGGACGTTGGCGCTGGGCACTTTCCAGTACCGGCATTTCGCGCCGGCACGGCGGGCACCAGGTGGCCCACAGATTGATCACCAGCGGGCCGCCCTTGTAGTCGGCCAGTTGCACGGTCTCGCCATTGGCGTTGCGCAGGGCGATGTCCGGCAGGTGCGTGCCTTTTTCGTAGAGGGTCAGGGACAGGCTGGTCAGGGCCCAGAACGCCAGGCCGGTGATCACGCCGGCGCTCAGGGGCTTGCGCAGCAGCGGGCGGCGCCAGCCGTAAATCAGGGCGCCGAGGATCAGCGCAATAACGCCGGGCCAGGCGAGAAAACCGCCGTCCCGCAGGTCGACGATCTGCAGCGGGTCATTCTGGTAATACGACCAATACATCAGCACGAAGCTCACGCGCGCGGCGAGCATGCCCAGCAGAAACAGGGTGAACAGCACCGACTCGGGGTTCTCGCCGCCGCGCTTTGCCACCCGCCAGCCCACCAGGGTGGCGAGGATCAACGCCGTGATCAGCAGCAAGTGATTCAGGGCGATGGCGAAGGTGCCGATGGTCAGTGTCAGCATCAGAGGGCTTCCCGGGCTTGGGTCCAGCGTTGCAGGAAGGCGGCGGCGTCGACTTCGCCGGTGATGCGCTGGGCGCGGCGCTCTTCACCATCAGGGCCGATCCAGACGAAGCTCGGCGGGCCGGGGACTTTGTAGCGGCCCAGCAGCTCGCGGCTGGCGGCGTTATCGGCGGTGACGTCGAGGCGCAGCAGGCGCACATCCTTGAGGGCGTCCATGACTTCGGGTTTGCCGAACACCTGTTTTTCCATGATCTTGCACGACACGCACCAGTCGGCGTAGTAGTCCACCAGCACCCATTGGCCCTGGGCCTTGGCACTGTCGAGCTGGCTTTGCAGCACGGCCGGGTCGTTGATGGTCATGAAGGCTTCATGGGCGCTGGGGGCACCGGCCACCCGCGAGCCGCTGTAGACCTTCAGCGGTTGCCACAGGTCGTCGCTGCCGCCGGCCGCGCCGATCACCAATACGCTGCCCCAGAGGCCGAGCACCAGCGAACCGGCACCGAACAGCATGGCGGTGCGCCCGAAGTCCTGGGCCAGGCGCCAGCCGCAATAGGCCATGACCAGCGCCAGCACACCCCACAAGCCGAGCCACAGGGTTTCACCGACCACCGGGCGAATCATCAGCACGGCGGTGGCGAGGAACAGGAAGCCGAAGATGCCCTTGAGGATGTTCATCCAGGTGCCAGGCTTGGGCAGGAAGCGGTTGCCCACGGTCACCAGCAGCAACAGCGGCACACCGATGCCGATACCCATGGCAAACAGGATCAAGCCGCCGTGCAGGGCGTTACCGCTTTGGGCGATGTAGAGCAGGGCGCCGGCCAGGGGCGCAGTCATGCACGGGCCCACCAGCAAGCCGGACAAGGCACCGAGCACGCCGGCACCCACCAGGCTGCCGCCGCTTTGGTTGCGGCTGACGTTGTCGAGGCGGTCCCGCAGGAAGGCCGGCAGTTGCAGTTCAAAGAAGCCGAACATCGGCAGGGCCAGGATCACGAATAACGCGGCGAAGCTGCCGAGGATCCACGGAGTTTGCAGCAGGGCAGCGAGGTTGCCGCCGAGCAGCGCCGCCAATACACCGAGGGCGGCATACACCAGCGCCATGCACACCACGTAGCTGGCGGCCAGGGCAAAGCCGCGCCGTGGGCTGGCGCCGCTGCCGACCACAAGGCCGGCGAGAATCGGCAGCATCGGCAAGGAACACGGGGCAAAGGCCAGCAGCAGGCCCAGGCCGAAGAACACCAGTAGGCTCCAGCCCAGGCTGCGCTGTTGCAGGCCGCTGGCCAGGCTTTGGTCCTGGGCCTGGCCGGTGGCGGCTACGGCGGGGTTGCCACCCAGGTCAACGGTGATTGATTGCGGTGGGTAGCACAGGCCGGCATCGGCGCAGCCTTGCCAGCCGAGCTTGATCTGTCCGGTGGCGCCAGCGGGAATCTTCACTTCCAGGCCCTGGCGATACACCTGCTGCTCACCGAAGAACTCGTCGCTGTGGGCTTCGCCTTGGGGCAGCGTCGGCTTTTCGGCCAGGCCATCGAATTTCATGCGCTGCTGGTACAGGTAATAACCGTCGGCAATCTGCCAATACAGCTGGGTTTCGCCGGAGGCCAGACGCTCGGAGGTAAAGGTGAAGGCTTTGCCCACCGGGAGGAAGTCGGGTTTGGTCTCGAATGGATTGTTGCCCGGCGCGGCCTGGGCGAATCCAGCAAACACTACCAGCAGAAAGATAAACAGATGCCGCATGATCAAGCCTTAGTTCGAAGCAAGTGGGACACACAATGTGTGGTGTTGATTAACCAATGATTAACCGGGCTATCCTAGACAGCAGGGATTATCCGGGTTTACGCGGGCTGGCGGCATAATGTGTGCTTAATCCACTCCCTTTTTAATCACCTTCACATTTTGCAAAGGGTTCACCATGCACGTACTGGTTTGTGAAGACGACGAACTGATCGCCAGCGGCATTGTTGCCGGGCTCAGCGCCCAGGGGCTGACCGTCGAGCGCGTCGGCACGGCTGCCGCTGCCCGGGCGATGCTCAAGGTGGCGGAGTTCGACGTGATGGTACTCGACCTCGGCCTGCCGGATGAAGACGGCTTGAAGCTGCTGCAGCAATTGCGCAGCCAGGGCCTGGAGATCCCGGTGCTGATTCTTACGGCACGGGATTCGGTGACCAACCGGGTGGATGGCCTGCAAGCCGGTGCCGACGATTACCTGCTGAAACCCTTCGACCTGCGAGAACTGGCCGCACGCCTGCACACCCTGTTGCGCCGGGTGGCCGGGCGCAGCGTTAACCTGATTGAACACGGGCGCCTGACCTACAACCCCAGCAGCCGCGAAACCCTGTTGGGCGGTGAGTCGGTAGACCTCTCTCGCCGCGAGCAGGCGCTGTTGCAGGCCCTGCTGCAAAACCGCGGCCGGGTACTCTCCAGCGAGCAGCTCAAGGACAGCGTCTATGGGCTTAACGACGAACTGGAAAGCAACGCCCTCAACGTGCACATCCACCACCTGCGGCGCAAACTCGGCAACGGCATCGTCGAAACCGTGCGCGGCCTGGGCTATCGCCTGGGCCCGGCTGACGGTGGAGAGGACGCTTCGTGATGAGCCTGCGCCTGCGGCTGACCTTCAAGCTCGGCGCGGCCTTTGTGCTGATCTGGGCCCTGGCTGCCGCGTGGATGCTCAACGACCTGCGCAACCAGATGATGTTCTCCCTCGACCAGCGCCTGGTGGCGTCGGCGCGCATGGTCGCCGGGCTGATGGAGCAGATGCCCGGCCTTTCCAGCACGGGTGAGGGCGCACATTTCAGCGCCGAACAATTGAATGTACCGGGCGGCATGGCGTGCCAGGTCAGCTCGTTGCGCGGGGTGGTGCTCGCCCGCAGCCATACCACCCCGGACCAGGGCCTGGAGTCGCGCAAAAGCGGCTTTCGCGACCAGATGATTGATGGCGTGGGCTGGCGCAGCTTTACCCTGTCCCGTGGCGACTTGTTTATCACCACCGCCGACCGGCAGGTGGAGCGTGAAGCCTTGAACCTCTCGATCCTGCTGGCCGCCTCGGTGCCGGTGGGTGTGGCGCTGCTGGGCTGCCTGTGCCTGCTTTGGCTGGGGATCGGCCAAAGCCTGTTGCCGCTCAACCGCATGCGTGACGCCTTGATGCGCCGCAGTGCCGACTCCCTCGAACCCTTGCAGATCAGCCCGCTGCCCAGCGAGCTTAAACCGCTGCTCGATACCCAGAACCAGCTGCTGCAGCGCATCGCCAAGACCATCGAACGCGAACGCCGCTTGACCGGCGACGCGGCTCACGAACTGCGCAGCCCGCTGACGGCGATCAAGACCCACCTGCAAGTGGCGCGCATGACCGAAGGCGCCGCCCGTGACCAGTCCCTGGCCCATGCCGAGGAGGGCGCCGACCGCTTGCATCGCACCCTCGAGCAGTTACTGCTGCTGGCGCGGGTTGAAGGCAGCCTGTCGTTTGATGACGGCCTGCAATCGAGTGCCGAGCAGGTCGCACAACTGGCGATCCAGGACGCCAATGGCGGCGATAATCAGCGCATTGACCTGATCCTGGCAGACGGTCTGTCCGAAAAGCCGGTGGAAATGCCGGTGGGCCTGGCCGTCGCCGCCTTGCGCAACCTGCTGGACAACGCCTTGCGCCACACCCCGCCTGATACCCGGGTGGAACTGAGTGTGTCCAGCGCTGGCGATAATGTGGTGTTCCGGGTGCGCGACCACGGCGCGCCGATCTCCAGCGAAGACTTGCAACACCTGACCCAGCGCTTCTGGCGCAACGGCAACAGCCCGGGATGCGGCCTGGGGCTGGCGATTGTCCAGGCAATCGTGCAGCGCTGCTCGTGCTCCTTGAAATTCGACAGCCAGGCGGACGGCATGCGCGTCGACCTGGGCATGCCGTTGCGTCGCTGAACTTTCTTTTCACGGCACAAATAGCTACCGCCAGCCTCAAGCGCAACGCTTCAGGATGGCGGTCATTTTTTTGTGTTTGAACGGGCTGAATGACTCAGCCTGTGTTGAAAAGGACAGCGCCTATGTTGGTCATCGATTCCACGTTTCCCGCAAAAGACTTTAATCAACGCAATGGCGAAGCCGTGCGCCAGGTGATTGTGCATTACACCGCAGCGCCCTTTGCCTCGTCATTGCGTACGCTGACCCGCGACGGTGTCAGTGCTCACTACCTGTTGGTTGACCCCCATGACGCCAGCTACCGCGCCGCCGGTTACGACGAACTGCGGGTGTTCCGCCTGGTGGACGAAGCGCAGCGTGCCTGGCATGCCGGTGCCAGCCACTGGGCCGGTCACGACAACCTCAATAGCCGCTCGATCGGGATTGAAATCGTCAATCAGGCCCGGGATGACGCCGGTGTGTTTACCTTTCCCGCGTATGGTCATGAACAGATCGACGTATTGATTGCCCTGATTCGCGACATTCAAAGGCGTTACCCGGCTATAGGTCCTACCGACATCCTCGGGCATTCGGACATTGCCTATTGGCGCAAGAGCGATCCCGGCCCTCGTTTGCCATGGCGTTGCCTGTACGAGGCGGGCGTGGGGGCCTGGTATGACGAAATGGCCAAGGTGGCCTATCTGCGCCGATTCAATATCGGCCTGCCGCTAGAGGTTGAAGTCGAACGGGCCTTTCAGCGCTACGGATATGCCCCGGCGAAAAACCGCCTGGGTTTTCAGCAGCGCGTCCGCGCGTTTCAGATGCATTTTCGCCCCGGTGACTACAGCGGGCGGCTGGATGCAGAGACCTGCGCAATCCTGTATGCGTTGAATGAAAAATACACCGGGGTTGCCGGGTAAATCCGCTAAAGCGGTTTTTAACGACCACAGGTGTAAATCCTCTCGTCGCTGATGCGTTTCCAGAACAGGAAATCCGTGCGTTGCCCTTGGGCCAGACGCCAACGGGTTGGCAGTTTGGTCACCATCATCAGCGTATTGAGGGATCTGGAAATGTCAGTCGCTACCAGCCGTATTGAAGAGACCCAAGCGGTCCCTGCGGAAACGCTCTACCAGTTTGACGAAACCCCGCTGCTGGCCCGCCAGCGCCAGCAGGAATCCAATGCCCGCAGCTATCCACGGCGCATTCCCCTGGCGCTCAAGCGCGCCCGCGGGATCTACGTCGAGGACGTTGAAGGCCGCAGCTTTATCGATTGCCTGGCCGGTGCAGGCACCCTGGCACTGGGGCACAACCACCCGGTGGTGATCGAGGCGATTCGCCAGGTGCTGAGCGATGAATTGCCGTTGCACACCCTGGACCTGACCACGCCGGTCAAAGACCAATTCGTGCAGGACCTGTTCGGCCTGCTACCGCCAGCGCTGGCGCGGGAAGCCAAGATCCAGTTCTGCGGCCCCACTGGTACAGACGCGGTGGAAGCCGCGCTGAAACTGGTGCGCACCGCCACCGGGCGCAGCACGGTGTTGTCGTTCCAGGGCGGTTATCACGGCATGAGCCAGGGCGCCCTGAGCCTGATGGGCAGCCTCGGGCCGAAAAAACCGCTGGGTGCCTTGCTCGGCAATGGCGTGCAATTTTTGCCGTTCCCTTATGACTATCGTTGCCCGTTCGGGCTGGGTGGGGCAGAAGGGGTGAAGGTCAACCTGCATTACCTGGAGAACCTGCTGAACGACCCCGAGGCCGGTGTATTGCTGCCGGCGGCGGTGATCGTGGAAGTGGTGCAGGGCGAGGGCGGCGTGATCCCGGCTGATCTCGACTGGCTGCGCGGCCTGCGCCGCATTACCGAACAAGCCGGTGTGGCGTTGATCGTTGACGAAATCCAGAGCGGCTTTGGCCGTACCGGCAAGATGTTTGCCTTCGAACACGCCGGTATCGTCCCGGACGTGGTGGTGCTGTCCAAGGCCATCGGCGGCAGCCTGCCACTGGCGGTGGTGGTGTATCGCGACTGGCTCGACACCTGGTTGCCGGGCGCCCATGCCGGGACCTTCCGAGGCAATCAGATGGCCATGGCCGCCGGGTCGGCAGTGATGCGCTACCTCAAGGACCACGACATTCCCGCCCACGCGGCCGCCATGGGCAAGCGCCTTGGTGAGCACCTGCGCATCCTGCAGCGGGACTTCCCGCAGTTGGGGGACATTCGTGGCCGTGGGCTGATGCTCGGCGTGGAGCTGGTGGATCCCGCAGGCGCCCCCGACACTCAGGGCCATCCGCCGGTGCATCGCCAACTGGCGCCATTGGTGCAGCGTGAATGCCTCAAGCGCGGGCTGATTCTCGAACTGGGTGGGAGACACGGCAGCGTCGTGCGTTTCCTGCCACCGCTGGTGATTACCGCCACAGAAATCGACCGTGTGGCCGAGATTTTTGGCCGCGCCTTGGCGGCAGCCGTCACCCGCCTCTAATTTTTTACCAGGCTGGCACGTTCCTTCTTACATTACACCGATGGAGAACCGTAATGACCTCAGTATTCGACCGCGAAGACATCCTGTTTCAGGTAGTGGTCAACCATGAAGAACAATATTCCATCTGGCCCGACTACAAGGCTGTGCCGGAAGGCTGGCGCACCGTGGGCAAGAGCGGGATGAAGAAAGAGTGCCTGGCCTACATCGAAGAGGTGTGGACCGACATGCGCCCGCTGAGCCTGCGCCAGAAGATGGACAGCCAGGCGTTGGCGGGCTGATCCAGGTCTCGGGCATCACATAAAACCCAATATGGGAGCGGGCTTGCTCGCGAAGGCGTCGTGTCAGTCACTGTTAAGTGTCGACTGTCACACCGCTTTCGCGAGCAAGCCCGCTCCCACATTTACTGTGTTTTGCCTGTGAGAGGCGCGTTATAGCGCCTTGATCACTTGGTCCACATTGCCTTCCAGCTCCGCCACCGGGTCGGCGCCATCGGTGCCCAGCACCAGCAACTTCGCCCCACCCGCCGTGACCGCCGCCTGCACCGCATCGCTTGGCTTGCGGTGATGCAGCACCACGGCCACCTCATTCTCCTTCAAGCCTTCGCTCAGTTGCTGCAACGCCTCGGGTGTCCACTCGGTATCGGCCCGTGCGTCGGTGCTGACCAGTTCCAGATTCAAGCCACTGACGAGGTAACCAAAGTGATCACTCAGGCTGGCCACCGTCAGGTTGTCGGCTTTGGCCAGTCGCGCCTCGCTGTCGGCGGTAAGCTTGAGCAGGCGTTGCTTCAGGCCGGCCAGGTTGGCTTCGATCTGCGGTTTGGCCTCGGGGGCCAGGCGACTCAGGTCGGTGGCCATCACATCGGCCATGCGCCCCATGTTGTTGCTGGCCTGCCATGGCTGGCTGTTCAGGCCGTCGGTGGCGCCCGGCTGCACGGCAATTCCCGGCAAACCACCGTCCACCGGGCGGGCGGCGTCGACTTCGACGATGCGGATGTTACTGCGCCGGGCCACCGGATACAGCGGGTCATCCGGCCACAACGAGCGCAGGCCGATGGCCGCGTCGGCGTCCAGAGCCAGGGTGTTCAATGCCTGTGCACCGCGCCCGGTGAAATAGGCGACTTGCCGTGAGCCGGGCAGGTTGGCCGGTGCCGCGCGTTCAAGCTGCACGTCGGTGCCTTTGAGCAACACCTGCGCCAAGCCATAGGTGATCGGCAAGGCGGCGAGGACTTTCACCGGCTTTGTCGCCTGGGCCTTGTTCAAGGCAGCATGGCCGATGCCTTGGTTGGCGGTGATCTGTAGCGGCTTGACACCGTCGGCAGCGAACGCCGGTGTGGCAATGGCCAGGGCCAGCAGCAGTGGTCGAAACATCGGGCGCATTATCCAAGATTCCCTTTCAGGCTGGGGACCGTGCCGCGAGCAATGGCGGCGAGGGCGAAGGCGATACCGGCGACCAGGATGATCGCGGCACCGGACGGAATCGGCAGGTCAAAGATGATTGGCAGCAGGATCCCGCACAGGGTGCTGACGGTGGCAATCACTACCGAGATCCAGAAGAAGCCCTTGAGCGACTGGCTCAACAGGCGTGCGGCGGCCGCCGGAATCACCAGCAACGCACCCACCAGGATCGCGCCGATGACCTTGACTGCCGCGACGGTGATCAGCGTCACCAGGATCACGAACAGATAGTCCAAGGTCTTCACCGCTACCCCGCGCACCGCCGCCAGTTGTGGGTTGAAGCTGGCGAGCATGATGCGGTTGTACAGCGGCAGGGCCAAAGCCATCACCAGTGAGCCGACAATCGCCAGCACCAGCAAGTCATTGCCATTCACCGTCAGCACTGAGCCGAACAGCACGTTTTCCAGGATGTGCACGTTGATCTTGCCCGCCAGAATCAGCAGCAGGCTCGCCCCCAGGGCCAGGGACACCGAGAGGAACACGCCGATCAAGGTATCCGGCGCCAGGCCGGTGCGGTTGCGCAAGTAGTTGAGCAGGATCCCGAACAACAGGCAGTAGCCGAACAGGCTGCCGTAAGGCCCGGTGTAGGGTTCCCCCAGCAGAATGCCCACGGCCACGCCGGTCAAGGCGGCATGGCCCACCGCTTCGGAAAAGAACGCAAAGCGCTTGACCACCACCAGGGTGCCCAAACCGCCCAGCACCGGGCCGATCAACAACCCGGCGAGCAGGGCGTTGACCACAAACCCATAGGCCAGCGCTTCGGGCAAATACCCGGAAGACGCCCAGCCCTGGACCATCAAGCGAAAGGCTTCGTAGTTCATAAGGCCGGGCTCCGTGGGTGGGTGGAGAACAGGGTCAGCAGGCGGTCCGGGGTCAGCGCCTCCTTGGGCGTGGCGTCGAACAGCACGCGGCGGTTCAGGCCGGTGACGCGGTCAGCCAGGCGGCCGACGGCTTCCAGGTCATGCTCGATCCACAGCACGGTAATCCCGTCCTGACGCCAGTCGTTCAGCAGGCGCTCGAACACCTGGATACCGGCTTCATCCAGCGCCGACATCGGTTCGTCCAGCACCAGCAATTGCGGCGCCGGGATCAAGCCCTGGGCCAGCAGCACCCGCTGGCGTTCACCGCCAGACAAGGCGCCCATGCGCCGTTTGCGCTTGTCCTGCATGCCGACCCGCTCCAGTGCGTCGCCAATCGCGGCAGCGTAGTGTTTGGACAACCCGAGAAACGCCGGACGCCGCTGGCACATCGCAGCCATGAAGTCGTCGACGGTCATCGGCAAGCCTCGGTCGAACTCCAGCGCCTGGGGCACATAGCCGATGGTGCCGGGTGCCTCCGGCCAGTGCAGGCTCAGCTGGCCCTGGTGCGGCGTTTGCCCCAGCAGGGTTTTGATCAGCGAGCTTTTTCCGCCGCCGTTGGGGCCCACCAGCGCATGGATGCTGCCGGGCCGGACCTGGAAACTGACTGCGTCGAGGATCACCGTGCGGCCCAGGGTCAGCGCCACGTTATTGAAGTCGAGGGTCGGGCCAACGCTGGCCACGCTCAAGTGTTCCGCCGTTGTCATGCCCCGGACTCCTGAATGGCCCGCACCACGGTATTGAGGTTGCCGGTCATTTCCACTTCGTATTTTTCCGCGCTGTAGTCGCCATAGGAGATGTGCGACAGCGGATACAGCTTCACCCCGGATTCACGCTGGATGGTATCGACGTAGCTGGACGGGAAGTCCATCTCCGAGAAGATCACTTTCACATCCAGTTCCCGCAGTTGGTCGATGGTTTTCTTTAACTGGCTGGGGCTCGGCTCGATGCCGTGGGCCGGTTCCACCACGGCGGTGACTTCCAGGCCGAACTCCCGCAGCAGGTAGTCATACGCCGCGTGCACCGTGGCCACCCGCAGGTCGGGGTTGGGCGCGCTGGTCAGTTTGGCCAGGGCGTCGGCGCGCATCTGGCGCAGGCGCTTGCCGTAGGCCCGGGCGTTCTGGGTGTAGGTCTTGGCGTTGTCCGGGTCGAGTTTGCCCAGTTCCCGGGCGATGTTATTCACCTGGGCAATCGAGGCGCTGATGGACAGGAAGGTGTGCGGGTTGACCACCTTGCCGGCACCGCGCGCGGCGTTGCCAGTGGCGGCCAGCAGCGGCACGTTGGCGTTGGCTTCGATCACCGGGATGTCCGGCCGCTCGCTGGTGGCGATCATGCGGTCGGCGAAATCGTCATGGCCGACGCCATTGAGCACGATCACGTCGAGAGTGCCGATGCGCTTGATGTCTTCGGCGCGAGGTTCGTAGGCATGGGGATTGAAGCCGGCCGGAATCAACGGCACGACTTCGGCTTTGTCCCCGACGATATTCGCCACGTAGCTGTAATAAGGATGCAGGGTGATGCCGATGCGCAGGCGTTTGGCAGGGTCGGCACTCGCGAATGGGGCCAGCAGCACGGTAATCAGGCCGACCAGCACCAGACGTAATAATGGAGATGAAATAGACATGGTCTTCTCTCGCTACAGCGTGAATTCAATGGCGATGCTGGCGGGTGACACCGGCATCGAATTGCGCGACTACTTGCTGCCATCCCGCGCTGATCAGCGCCTGGTCAGTGAGGTCGGAGGGGGCGGTGAGGTTGGCGCTGCGGTTGAGCCAGATATCCGGCTCGGCGCCCCGGATGCGCATCAACAACGAACCGCTGAGGTCCGGTGTCTGGCTCAAGCCCAGGTAGGCCGCGTCCAGCAACTGCCAGCGGTGGTCGCCGCGGCTCACCGAGCTGGCGTCCTGGGCGAAGGGCGCAAAGCCTTCTTCCGCCAGTTGCTCAGGCGTCGGCAGGGCGCTGTGTTCCTCCTGCAGCAGGTGGATTTCATCCAGGGTCACCCGCAGGTCGGCGTAAATGCCTTGCTCGGCGGCGCTGAGGTCGCGGCGGGCGTCCAGTTGGTGGCTGGGCACGGCGGCGATCTCCTGGCTTTCACCGCGCAAGGCCACCACGGTGCCGGCAACGGTGAGGATGATCAGGCACAACAGCAGGACATACAGGGTTTCGTGCCCGGCACCGGCCGGGCGCACCACTTGGGTTGTACGGCTCATTGGGGCTGGATATCCGCTTGGTCGATTTCCACCACGTGGCCGGGGCCCGCATCAAACAACACGTAGAACTCGGCGGACGGCTTCTTGAAGGTCAGCGTCGAGTCTTGCCCCAGCTTGCCGGGCACCAGGATGGTTTCGTCATAGCCGATCACATCCAGAGTCACCCCCGGGGCGCCGCTGCCATCGGAGAAACCGCCAGTGCACTGGATCTGCTCGCCGGGGATTTCCTTGCATTCGCACATCGGGTTGTGGGCCAGGGCAACGGTGCTGAAGCCGGCACAGAGGATCAGCGCGCCAACGGTGCGGGCCAGTTGCGGCAAAGTCATGGTTTAACTCCTCGTTTTTTCAGCCAGTCGATGGTGGCCGGCGATGCCTGGCTCAAGGGGATGGAGGCCTGGTGCATGGCGCCGTCCCAGCCTTCCATGGTGATCCACACGTCGGCGTCCAGTGGTGTGCGTTCGGGGATCGGCAGCATGGCGCCCATGCGGTACGGGGTACCGAAGAAAATCACCCCGGCGGCCCGCAGGCTGCGGGGCTTGCCGATGCGCAGGTAGGTGGCCTTGACCTGGTCGATGCAGGTGGCGCACAGGGCGGCATTGAAGGATTTCATCGGGCCCGCCGGGTCGGGGCGCGGTGGCTCGTTGCGCAGCTCGGCGAGCTTCAGGCTCCAGGGGCCGACCTGTACTTCGCCGACTTCCCGTTCGCCCAGGCCGCTGTCGCCGCGAAACAGCGCCGCGTCGGCAAAGTACTTGGGCATAAAGCCCAGGGGCACCAGCAACAGCAGGATATTGATGTGGAAGCGCCACTTGAGCCAGAAGGCCCGCAGTGGCGAGGGCGGTTGAACCGTCATGGCCTTGTTCATTGATTGCCCTCCGTGGTTTCAGCCTGCAAGACCTGGGTTTTTGCCGGTTGCCGGGATGCCTTGGCTTCACGTTTCAGGGCGTTGAGGGTCGCCAGGGCCGTGCGTTTGGTCCAGATCAGCAGGCCGCTCAAGACCATCATGCTCAACACCAGGCCAAAGAAGGCCCAGATCAACTTGATCCAGAGGCCGCCAAAATCCCCGGTGTGCAGGGGGCGCATGGATTCGGTGACGAACTCCAGGGCCGAACGGTCGGACAGCAGGTGCGAGACGGCGATTTCGCCGTTGTACGGGTTGATTTCCGCAGTCTGGAACATCAGCGGGTACCAGCCACGCCCGCCGATGCGCAGGTGGCTGTAAGCGTTGCTGGGCAGGCTCACAAAGCTGGCCTCAAGCCCCGGGATACGTTGGGTGGCGATACTGATCGCCTCGTCCAGTGGAATCATGGGTGCCGGTACGCCCGCTGCGGACATCGGCACTTTGTCGCGGGCAATCGCCGGGACGATCGGCTCGCTGGAAAGGGTGATCTGGTTATCGCTGAGGGTCGCCTCGATCAGGAACCAGGTGCCGGTGATGGAGATCACCGCGATAAACCAGATCGACCAGATGCCGCTCAATCGGTGGAAGTCGCCCCAGAAGATGCGCGCGCCATGGTTGAAGCGCAGGGTCGGCTTGAAAAAGCCTTTCCAGAAACGTTTGTAGACCACAAGGCCGGTGACCAGCGACGCCAACAGCGGCAAGCCCAGCAACGACACCAGGTACCAGCCCCAGCTGTAACCGTTGGTGAAGGGCACCAGCCACCAGCCGTGGAGTGCACGGGTAAATGCCTGGAAGTTGAACGCCGGGCTGATGCCCTGGATCACCCCGGTATAAGGGTTCACGTAGACCTCCAGCGAGCGCCCATCGGGATAGCTGAGGTTGGCGCTGAGGGCAAAGTGCGACTCATCCGGACGGCTCAGGGACTCGACGATCACCTGGGGTTCGGCGCGCTTGATGGCGCCGATCACTTGGTCGTAGGTGAGCGGTTCGGCATCGTCCGATGGCTTGCTGGCGCGGATGTCCGGGTTGGCCAGCCAGACGATTTCCTGGCTGACCACCGCCAGGGTGCCGGTGACACAGACGATCAGCACAAAGAACCAGATGGGCAAGGCCAGCCAGCTGTGCACGAGAAACCAGAGTTTTGAGCGTGACTTCTTCGACATGTGAATGAGGGTCTTGATCGGAGAGAGGCGGTAAAGGCCCGGAAAACGCCACCCGTAGCTTTTGCTGACGCGAGCGGCTGTATCTAAGTTAAGACGGATGAGAAATGCAAAACCCTAAGGTGGATATGAAAGAAAATGTTTCGGATAGCCATTCATGCAACACGAAACATGTTTCGAGTCATCACCAAGGTGGGATTGATGGGGCAGGGGCGCTGCCTATGATGGAGTCATACCGTTGAGCGAGCCCAATAATGACTGCTGCCAGAACCCTCTACGACAAACACATCGACTCCCACACGGTGTGCCGCCTGGATGACCAGGGCCATGTGCTGCTGTACATCGACCGTCAGGTAATCAATGAATACACCAGCCCGCAAGCCTTCAGCGGCTTGCGCGAGGCAGGCCGTGGCGTATGGCGCCCCGGCACGGCGCTGGCGGTGGTCGACCATGTGAACCCCACCACACCCAAGCGCATCGCGACCATGCCGGATGCGGGCGGCGCGCGCCAGGTGTCGTACCTGGCAGAAAACTGCCGGGACTTCGGGATTGAGCTGTTGGATATCCTCGACAAGCGCCAAGGCATCGAACACGTGATCGCCCCGGAGCAGGGTTTTATTCTGCCGGGCATGGTGATCGCCGCCGGCGACAGCCACACCACCACCTACGGTGCCTTGGGCGCATTCGGCTTTGGCATCGGCACCTCGGAAATCGAGCATCTGCTGGCCTCGCAAACCCTGGTCTACAAGCGCCTGAAAAGCCTGCGCGTGACCGTGGACGGCGAACTGGCCCACGGCCTGACCTCCAAGGACGTGATCATGGCGCTGATCGGCAAGATCGGCGCTTCGGGTGCCACCGGCTACGCCATTGAGTTTTGCGGTTCGACCATCGATGCCCTGAGCGTCGAGGCGCGGATGACCATCTGCAACATGGCGGTGGAAGCGGGCGCCCGTGGTGCGTTCATGGCGCCGGACGAAAAAGTCTTCGCCTACCTCAAGGGCAAACCCCGCGCGCCGAAGGGCGAGTTGTGGGAGCGCGCCCTCGTGGGTTGGCGCCAACTGCACTCGGATGCCGACGCCGTGTTCGACCTCGAAGTGCAACTGGACGCCACCGCCCTGGAGCCCATGGTCACCTGGGGCACCAGCCCCGACCAGGCCGCGCCCATCGGCGCCCGCGTACCGGACCCGCAAGACGTCAGCGACCTGATCCTGCGCCAGGACATGCGCCGCGCCCTGAACTACATGGGCCTGGAAGCCGGCATGCCCCTGAGCGAGATCGTCATCAGCCATGCGTTTATCGGCTCCTGCACCAACGCCCGCATCGAAGACCTGCGGGATGCGGCCAGCGTCGTGCGCGGCAAGCACGTGGCCGACCACGTGCGGGCGATGATCGTGCCGGGCTCCACCGAAGTGCGCGACCAGGCCGAAGCCGAAGGCCTTGCTGCGATCTTTATCGACGCCGGGTTTGAATGGCGCCAGTCCGGCTGTTCGATGTGCCTGGCGATGAACGATGACGTGCTGGAGCCCGGCGACCGCTGCGCCTCCAGCACCAACCGCAATTTCGAAGGCCGCCAGGGGGCGGGGGCCCGTACGCACCTGATGAGCCCGGCCATGGTTGCCGCCGCTGCCATCACCGGCCGCCTGACGGATATTCGCCATTTTGGAGAGCGCACATGAGCTTGCAACCTTTCACTCGGATCACCGGCAAGGCCGCGCCGATGCTGGCGGCCAATATCGACACTGACGTGATCATGCCCAAGCAATTTCTCAAGGGCATCGACCGTAACGGGCTGGATCGCGGGTTGTTCTTTGATTTGCGCTTCTTGGCATCGGGCGAGCCTAACCCGGAGTTCGTGCTGAACCAGCCGGCGTGGCAGGGCGCGAGCTTTATGGTGGTGGGGCCGAACTTCGGTTGTGGTTCCAGCCGGGAGCATGCGGTGTGGGGCTTGAAGCAGATGGGCATTCGCGCGTTGATCGGCAGCAGCTTTGCGGGGATTTTCTATGACAACTGCCAGCGTAACGGGGTGTTGTTGATCACGCTGGAGGAGGCGGTGTTGCAGCGGTTGGGGCAGGTGGTGAGTCAGCCTGAACAGGCGCAGATCAGTGTGGATCTTGAGGCGCAGGAGATTCTTTTGGCGGACGGGCAGGTGATTGGGTTTCAGATTGATACGTTGCGCAAGACTGCGTTGTTGTCGGGGTTGGATGCCATTGGCACGACGTTGCAGCGCAGCGAGCAGATCAAGGCGTTTGAGCGGGAGCATCTGGCGGCCAATCCTTGGCTCGGGTGATAGGGATGTTGTTGTAGGTTGGCTGCTCCGCACTGCCTGCGTTCGGCCTCGGGCTTATTGGGGCAGTCAGATCAAAAGCACAGCGGCCTCCCGGCCGGCTTGAGTGTTAGAAGCCAGAGCGAAAGCAGAGCTGCTTTTCTGTGGGAGCGGGCTTGCTCGCGAAAAACCTGAGAGCGCCGCGTTCATCCAGAATGCCCGCGTCATCGTTAACGACCTTCGCGAGCAAGCCCGCTCCCACATTTTTTGGACCGTGCCCGCTTTAGATTTTGATTTTGCTCTTCAACACTCAAGCCGGCCGGAGGCCGCTGTGCTTTGCTTTGATTTGATCTTAGGCGCCCCGTTAAACCACGCTGGCCGAACGCAGGCTTTGGAGCGTGGGTAACCCGGCAGGACGCCGGGTTAGCCGCGCTGGGCCAAGGATGGCCCATCGCGGCGGCCCACGGTCCAAGGCCGGAGTGAGGGCACTCCGAGCCTAGGCGAGGAGCCGAGTGGTGGGGCAAGAGCGTTTTGCTTACTTTTGCGCTGTTCAAAAGTGAGCCGCCGTAAGGGCGGAACCCTAAGCCGCCGTTACCGCAGCAACGGACATGTCCCCCCCCCTCCAAGAAAACTTTCCCCCCCGCGCGTGACCCAGATCCCACAACCCGTTGATTAATGATGGCACCCGCTCAGCTATACTCCCCTCCATTTGAATGGCCCTCGAGGAATTACTGTGAAGAACTGGACCTTGCGCCAACGGATATTGGCAAGCTTTGCGGTCATCATCGCGATCATGCTGCTGATGGTAGTGGTCTCGTATTCACGCCTGTTGAAGATCGAGGCTGGCGAGGAGTCAGTCCGCGACGACGCAGTCCCCGGGGTCTACCTCAGTTCGATGATCCGCAGCGCCTGGGTCGACAGCTACCTCGACACCCTCGACATCATTGGCCTGCGCAAAGACAAGACACTCACCGATGCCGACAAGGCCGACTACAAGGCCTTCGAAGCCCGCATCCTCACACAAATGGCCAATTACAAGGCAACCATCAACGGCAGCGAAGATCAGGCCGAGTTCGATAAATTCGAAGCCCTGCACCAGGCCTATAACAAGGCATTGGCCACCGTAACGGACAACCTGCAACGCAATGACATCGCCGCCGCCCGCAAAGTGTTCGATGAAGAGCTGACCCCGACCTGGACCGCAGGCCGCAAGAAGCTCAACGACATCATTACCGAAAACAAAAACGTCGCCGACCGCGCCACCAATGCCATCGACGACGCCGTGTCCGCTGCAAAAATCAGCATGGGCGTCTCACTGATCCTCGCGATCCTCGCCGCCGGCCTCTGTGGCCTGCTGCTGATGCGCGCGATCATGGCGCCGATGAAACGCATCGTCGACATCCTCGAAATCATGCGCACCGGCGACCTGAGCAAACGCCTGAACCTCGAACGCAAAGACGAATTCGGCGCAGTGGAAACCGGCTTCAACGACATGATGACCGAACTCACCGCCCTGGTATCCCAGGCCCAGCGCTCCTCGGTACAGGTCACCACCTCGGTCACCGAGATTGCCGCCACTTCCAAGCAACAACAGGCCACCGCCACGGAAACCGCTGCAACCACTACGGAAATCGGCGCTACTTCCCGGGAGATCGCGGCCACTTCCAAGGATTTGGTCCGCACTATGACCGAGGTCTCCACCGCTGCCGATCAGGCCTCGGTAGCCGCCGGTTCTGGCCAGCAAGGCCTGGCGCGCATGGAAGAAACCATGCACTCGGTGATGGGCGCTGCTGACCTGGTGAATGCCAAGCTGGCGATCCTCAATGAGAAGGCCGGCAACATCAACCAGGTGGTGGTCACCATCGTCAAGGTCGCCGACCAGACCAACCTGCTGTCCCTCAACGCCGCCATCGAGGCCGAGAAGGCCGGTGAATACGGTCGCGGTTTTGCCGTAGTGGCCACCGAAGTACGGCGCCTGGCCGACCAGACTGCCGTGGCCACTTACGACATCGAGCAGATGGTGCGCGAGATCCAGTCGGCGGTGTCGGCCGGGGTGATGGGCATGGACAAGTTCTCCGAAGAAGTGCGCCGTGGCATGTTCGAAGTGCAGCAAGTGGGCGAGCAGCTGTCGCAGATCATCCACCAGGTGCAGGCCTTGGCGCCGCGGGTGTTGATGGTCAATGAAGGCATGCAGGCCCAGGCCACCGGCGCCGAGCAGATCAACCATGCGCTGGTGCAGTTGGGGGATGCCAGCAGCCAGACTGTGGAGTCGTTGCGCCAGGCCAGCTTTGCCATCGACGAGCTGAGCCAGGTCGCGGTCGGCCTGCGCAGCGGCGTGTCGCGTTTCAAAGTCTGATGAGCGACCTCGCGGCTAAACGCGGTGCCGTTGCGGCAGTGAAAAAAGCACTGTTCCTGGTGTTTCACATCGGCAATGAACGCTATGCCCTCAAGGCCACGGAAGTGGCCGAGGTGCTGCCGCGCCTGCCGCTCAAGCCCATTGCCCATGCGCCTGTGTGGGTCGCCGGGATCTTTGCCCATCGCGGGGCGATGGTGCCGGTGATCGACCTCAGCGCCCTGACCTTCGGTACACCGGCCCAGGCCCGCACCAGTACGCGTCTGGTGTTGGTCAATTATCAGCCGGATGCACTCATTCCGGCGCGCTGGCTGGGGCTGATCCTCGAACAGGCCACCGACACCCTGCGTTGTGATCCCGCGGAGTTCCAGCCCTACGGCCTGGACAACCGCCAGGCACGTTACCTGGGCCCGGTGCGCGAAGACGAGCAGGGATTGATTCAGTGGATTGGCGTGGCCGACCTGCTGACGGCTGATGTGCAGGCGCTGCTGTTTGCCGCCGGCGAGGAGGGTTGATGAGCAGTGATCAACGCTTCTTCGACTTCCTGAAAGAACGCATCGGCCTCGATGTTGCCTCGGTGGGCGAAGCGATCATCGAGCGTGCCGTACGCCAACGCAGCCTGTCACTGAATGCGCAGACCGCAGATCAATACTGGAAACAGTTGCTGGCCTCCACCGACGAACAGCAAGCGCTGATCGAAGCGGTGATCGTCCCCGAGACCTGGTTTTTCCGTTACCCCGAGTCCTTCGCCACCCTGGGCCGGCTGGCGGTCGCACGCCTGGCCGAAATCAAGCACATGCGGGCCCTGCGGATCCTCAGCCTGCCGTGTTCCACCGGCGAAGAACCCTATTCGATTGCCATGGCCTTGCTTGACGTCGGTCTGGCGCCGCATCAGTTCAAGGTGCAGGGCATGGACGTCAGCCCGCTGTCGGTGGAGCGTGCCCGTCGCGGGGTGTACGGCAAGAATTCGTTTCGCGGCCAGGACATCGAGTTCCGCGATCGCCACTTTACCGAGCAAACCGACGGCTACCGAATTGCCGACCGGGTACGCGAGCAAGTGCGCCTGCAAGTGGGCAACCTGCTGGACCCCACGTTGCTGGCCAATGAGCCCACCTACGATTTCGTGTTCTGCCGCAACCTGCTGATCTACTTCGACCAGCCAACCCAGAAGCAGGTGTTTGAAGTGCTCAAGGGCCTGACCCACGTCGACGGCGTGCTGTTTATCGGGCCTGCCGAGGGCAGCCTGCTGGGGCGCCTGGGCATGCGCTCGATTGGTGTGCCGCAGTCGTTTGCCTTCAGTCGCCACGCTGAACCTGCGCCTGAGCCGGTATTTGTGCCGCTGCCCGCGCCGATCCCTCAGCGCAGTGCCGCGCCTATCCCGACCAGGCCCCGGCCGTTCAGCACCCTCAGTGCTCAGGTGGTGCCGATCAAGCCGTCGCCCCCACAGTCGGACGCGGCCGATCTGCTCAGCCAGATTGCGACCCTGGCCAATGAAGGCAAAAGCCTGGAGGCCCGTGCCGCCTGCGAGCGTTATTTGCAGAGCCATCCGCCGGCGGCCCAGGTGTTTTATTGGCTGGGCCTGCTCAGCGATGTGGCCGGCAGTGCCCTGGAAGCCCAGGGGTATTACCGAAAAGCCTTGTACCTGGAACCCCAGCACTCGCAGGCCTTGATGCACTTGGCCGCGTTGCTTGAGTCCCAGGGCGATGTCGCCGGCGCCCGCCGTTTGCAGGCCCGTGCCGCCCGCAGTGAGCGTAAACAATGACCCTGGATACCGCGCTGAACCTGGCCCTGGCCGACACCCAAGCCATCGACGACTGCTGGAACCGCATCGGCATCCACGGCGACAAGTCTTGCCCGTTGCTGGCCGAGCACATTCACTGCCGCAACTGCTCGGTGTATTCCGCCGCCGCCACGCGTCTGCTCGACCGCTACGCCTTGCAGCAGGACGATCATCGTCACGTAGCGGCGCCGGAAGTCGAACGCGATGTCGTCACCCGTTCGCTATTGATGTTCCGCCTTGGTGAAGAATGGCTGGGCATCGCCACCCGCTGCCTGGTGGAAGTGGCGCCGCTGCAACCGATCCATTCCTTGCCCCATCAGCGTTCCCGCGCCTTGTTGGGCGTGGCCAATGTGCGTGGCGCGCTGGTGGCGTGCCTGTCCCTGGTGGAGTTGCTGGGGCTGGACGACACCAGCAGCGGCCCCAGTGGCGGGCGAATCATGCCGCGCATGCTGATCATCGCGGCGCAGGACGGCCCGGTGGTGGTGCCGGTGGACGAAGTGGACGGCATCCATGCCATTGATGAGCGCACCTTGAACGCGGCGTCTGCCTCGGGCACCCAGGCCAGCGCCCGCTATACCCAAGGCGTGTTGCAGTGGAAAGGCCGCAGCCTGCGCTGGCTGGACGAGGCGCAATTGTTGTCTGCCGTGACCCGGAGCCTCACATGACCCCCGACCAGATGCGCGATGCCTCGCTGCTGGAACTGTTCAGCCTGGAAGCCGACGCCCAGACCCAGGTGCTCAGCGCCGGCCTGCTGGCCCTGGAGCGCAACCCGACCCAGGCCGACCAGCTCGAAGCCTGCATGCGCGCCGCCCATTCCCTGAAGGGCGCGGCGCGGATTGTCGGGGTGGACGCGGGTGTCAGCGTCGCCCATGTGATGGAAGATTGCCTGGTCAGCGCCCAGGAAAGCCGGCTGTACCTGCTGCCCGAACATATCGATGCGTTGCTGCAAGGCACGGATTTGCTGATGCGCATCGCCACGCCGGGCAATACCGTTGGCCCGGCGGACATCGAGTCCTACGTGGCGCTGATGGAGCGGTTGCTCGACTCGTCGCAAAAAGTCGCACCGCCCGCTGCGCCACCACCCACACCCGTGCCAGAACCTGAACTGTCGATGGAAGCGCTGCTGACCCTGCCGCCGGAGCCCGAACCCGCGGCGCCCGTCAGTGCCGAGCAGCCACGCCAGAGCAAGCCCATGACCGAAGGCGGCGAGCGGGTATTGCGGGTTACCGCCGAACGCTTGAACAGCCTGTTGGACCTGTCCAGCAAATCCCTGGTGGAAACCCAGCGGCTCAAGCCATATCTGGCCAGTTTGCAACGCCTCAAGCGCATCCAGAGCAACAGTGCCCGCGCCCTGGAAAACCTCGACGGCCATCTCAAGACCGTTGAGCTGAGCCTGGAAGCCCAGGAAGCCCTGGCTGACACGCGCCGCCTGTTGAGCGAAGCCCAGGCGCTGCTCGCGGAAAAAACCGCCGAAATCGATGAGTTCGGCTGGCAGGCCGGGCAGCGCGCCCAAGTCTTGTACGACACCGCGCTGGCGTGCCGCATGCGGCCGTTTGCCGACGTGCTGGCCGGGCAGGTGCGCATGGTGCGTGACCTGGGCCGCAGCCTCGGTAAACAGGTACGCCTGGAAATCGAAGGCGAGAAGACCCAGGTCGACCGCGACGTACTGGAAAAGCTTGAAGCGCCGCTGACTCACTTATTACGCAATGCCGTCGACCACGGCATCGAAATGCCCGAGCAACGCTTGTTGGCCGGCAAACCTGCCGAAGGCTTGATCCGCCTGCGAGCGTCCCACCAGGCCGGCCTGCTGGTGCTGGAACTGAGCGACGATGGCAACGGTGTCGACCTGGAACGCCTGCGCAGCACCATCGTCGACCGGAATCTGTCGCCAGTGGAAACCGCCTTGCGCCTGAGCGAAGAGGAACTGCTGACGTTCCTGTTTCTGCCGGGCTTCAGCCTGCGGGACAAAGTCACCGAGGTCTCCGGGCGCGGGGTCGGCCTGGATGCGGTGCAGCATATGGTTCGCCAGTTGCGCGGTGCGGTGGTGCTGGAGCAGACGGCGGGGCAGGGCAGTCGCTTCCACCTGGAAGTGCCGTTGACCCTGTCGGTGGTGCGCAGCCTGGTGGTGGAGGTCGGCGAAGAGGCCTACGCGTTTCCGCTGGCTCACATCGAACGCATGTGTGACCTGGCCCCCGACGACATCGTGCAATTGGAAGGCCGCCAGCATTTCTGGCACGAAGGCCGGCATGTCGGCCTGGTCGCTGCCAGCCAGTTGCTGCAGCGTCCACCGGGACAGGGCAATCAGGAAACCCTCAAGGTCGTGGTGATCCGCGAGCGCGATGCGGTCTACGGGATTGCCGTGGAGCGTTTTATCGGCGAGCGCACGCTGGTGGTGTTGCCCCTGGATGCCCGGTTGGGCAAGGTCCAGGACATCTCCGCCGGTGCCTTGCTCGATGATGGCTCGGTGGTGTTGATCGTCGACGTTGAAGACATGCTGCGCTCGGTGGACAAGCTGCTGAATACCGGTCGTCTGGAGCGCATCGCCCGGCGCACCCAGCAAACCCAGGAAGCGGCGCGCAAGCGTATTCTGGTGGTGGATGACTCACTGACCGTGCGCGAGCTGCAACGCAAATTGTTACTTAATCGCGGTTACGAAGTGGCCGTGGCGGTCGATGGCATGGATGGCTGGAACGCGCTGCGCTCCGAAGACTTCGACCTGTTGATCACTGACATTGATATGCCTCGCATGGACGGTATTGAATTGGTCACACTCTTGCGCCGTGATACTCGCCTGCAATCCCTGCCGGTGATGGTTGTTTCCTACAAAGATCGGGAAGAAGACCGCCGCCGTGGACTGGACGCCGGCGCCGACTATTATCTAGCCAAGGCCAGCTTCCATGACGACGCGTTGTTGGACGCGGTGGTAGAGCTGATTGGAGGAGCCCGGGCATGAGGATTGCGATCGTCAATGACATGCCCATGGCCGTGGAAGCCTTGCGCCGGGCGCTGAGTCTTGAACCGGCCCATGAAGTGGTGTGGGTCGCCAACAATGGCCTGGAGGCGGTGCAGCGCTGCGCCGAGCTGACCCCCGACCTGATTCTGATGGACCTGATCATGCCGGTGATGGACGGCGTGGAAGCCACCCGGCAGATCATGGCCGAGAGCCCTTGCGCGATTCTTATCGTCACTGTCGACCGGCAGGCCAACGTCAGCCGTGTGTTTGAAGCCATGGGGCATGGCGCCCTGGATGTGGTCGACACCCCCGCGCTGGGGGTGGGTAACCCGAAGGACGCCGCGGCGCCGTTGCTGCGCAAGATCCTCAACATCGGCTGGCTGATCGGCCAGCGTGGCAGCCGCGTGCGGGCCGAGCCTGCGCCCCAGCGAACCATGGGCAAACGCCAGAGCCTGGTGGCCATTGGTTCGTCCGCCGGTGGCCCGGCTGCCCTGGAATCCCTGCTCAAGGGCTTGCCCCGGGACTTTTCGCCGGCCATTGTGCTGGTGCAGCATGTGGACCAGGTGTTCGCCGCTGGCATGGCCGAATGGCTGAGCAGCGCCTCTGGCCTGCCGGTGCGCCTGGCTCGGGAAGGCGAGCCGCCCCAAAGTGGCGTCGTGTTGCTGGCGGGCACTAACCACCACATCCGTCTGCTGAAGAACGGCACGCTGGCCTACACCGCCGAGCCTGTGAACGAGATTTACCGGCCGTCCATCGACGTGTTTTTCGAGAGCGTCGCCAGCCACTGGAATGGCGATGCCGTCGGCGTGCTGCTGACCGGGATGGGCCGTGATGGCGCCCAGGGACTTAAATTGATGCGTCAGCAAGGCTACCTGACCATCGCGCAGGACCAGCAAAGCTGTGCTGTTTACGGCATGCCCAAAGCGGCAGCGGCGATCGACGCGGCTGTTGAAATTCGCCCATTGGACAGAATTGCGCCACGACTGCTGGAAGTATTCGCAAAATGACCGATATCACACGCTGTCCTGGCCTGCAGGTAGTAATTCAGGTGACCGTAAATGAATGATTTACAGCTCGACGACTTCAAGACCGACGAAAACGCCGCCATGGTGTTGCTCGTCGACGACCAGGCCATGATCGGCGAAGCCGTACGCCGGGGCCTGGCCCATGAAGACAACATCGACTTCCATTTCTGCGCCGACCCGCACCAGGCCATTGCCCAGGCGATCCGTATCAAACCGACGGTGATCCTGCAGGACCTGGTGATGCCGGGGCTCGACGGCCTGACCCTGGTGCGCGAATACCGTAATCACCCGGCGACGCAGAACATTCCGATCATCGTGCTCTCCACCAAGGAAGACCCGCTGATCAAGAGCGCAGCCTTTGCCGCCGGGGCCAATGATTACCTGGTCAAGCTGCCGGATAACATCGAGCTGGTGGCGCGCATCCGCTACCACTCGCGCTCCTACATGACCCTGTTGCAGCGGGACGCAGCCTACCGGGCGCTGCGGGTCAGCCAACAACAGCTGCTGGACACCAACCTGGTGCTGCAACGGCTGATGAACTCCGACGGCCTGACCGGGCTGTCCAATCGTCGGCACTTCGACGAATACCTGGAGCTGGAGTGGCGCCGTGCCATGCGTGACCAGACCCAGCTATCGCTGCTGATGATCGACGTGGACTTCTTCAAGACCTACAACGACAGCTTCGGCCACCTGGAGGGCGATGAGGCCTTGCGCAAAGTGGCTGCGACCATTCGTGATGCCAGTAGCCGTCCTTCGGATTTGCCGGCGCGTTACGGCGGTGAAGAGTTTGCCCTGGTGCTGCCGAACACCTCGCCGGGCGGTGCACGGCTGGTGGCCGAGAAACTGCGCCAGGCGGTGGCGGGCCTGAAAATCCCGCACATTGCCCCGGCAGAAGGGGCGAGCCTGACCATCAGTATCGGTTTGGCGACCATGACCCCGGTGCAGGGCACCGATTGCCGGCAATTGATCTCGTTGGCGGACAAGGGCTTGTACCTGGCCAAGCACAATGGGCGCAATCAGGTGGGTATCGAGTAGGGAATACGTCTGTGGGATGTCGTAGACCTAATGTGGGAGCGGGCTTGCTCGCGAATGCGGTGTGTCAGTCAATGCATCTGGCGACTGAACCACCCCATTCGCGAGCAAGCCCGCTACCACATTTGATCTTCATCGCTGTCTGGATGGTGCATATCCCCGCCTTTTCGGCCAAGCGGACTGCCGTTACCAGCCGTTTGTCGTTATACTCGTCGGCTTTCAAAAGTTCGCCAACGAGTGCTGCCCGCCATGGAAATCAACCCGATCCTTAACACCATCAAGGACCTGTCCGAGCGCTCCGAAACTATTCGGGGGTATCTTTGACTACGATCAAAAGCATGAGCGTCTGACCGAAGTCAATCGCGAGCTTGAAGATCCGGCTGTCTGGAACAAACCTGAATACGCCCAGGAACTGGGCCGCGAGCGCGCTGCGCTGGCACAGATCGTTGAAACCCTCGACGAATTGAACACCGGCCTGGCCGATTGCCGCGACCTGCTGGACATGGCCGTCGAAGAGAACGACGAAGGCGCAGCGGGCGATGTCGTCGCCGAGCTGGCCCGTCTCGAGGAAAACCTCGCCAAGCTCGAATTCCGCCGCATGTTCAGCCATGAAATGGACCCGAACAACGCCTACCTGGACATCCAGGCCGGTTCCGGCGGCACCGAAGCCCAGGACTGGGCCAACATCCTGTTGCGCATGTACCTGCGCTGGGCTGACAAACGCGGTTTCGACGCCACCATCATGGAGCTGTCGGCCGGTGAAGTGGCCGGTATCAAGGGCGCGACCGTGCACATCAAGGGCGAATACGCCTTTGGCTGGCTGCGGACCGAGATCGGTGTTCACCGCCTGGTGCGCAAGAGCCCGTTCGACTCCGGCAACCGTCGCCATACCTCGTTCTCCGCCGTTTTCGTCTCGCCAGAGATCGACGACAAGGTGGAAATCGAGATCAACCCGGCAGACCTGCGTATCGACACCTACCGGTCCTCCGGTGCCGGTGGCCAGCACGTAAACACCACCGACTCGGCCGTACGTATTACCCACGTACCGACCAACACCGTGGTCAGCTGCCAGAACGAACGTTCCCAGCACGCGAACAAGGACACCGCCATGAAAATGCTGCGGGCCAAGTTGTACGAGCAGGAAATGCAGAAACGCAACGCCGCGTCCCAGGCGCTGGAAGACACCAAGTCGGATATCGGCTGGGGTCACCAGATCCGTTCGTATGTGCTCGATGCGTCGCGGATCAAGGATCTGCGGACCAACATCGAACGCAGCGACTGCGACAAGGTGCTCGACGGCGATATCGACGAATACCTGGAAGCCAGCCTGAAATCTGGCCTGTAAAGACTCTGTAGGAGCCGGCTTGCCGGCGATCCCCGGCCGCAGGCCGGGGGCAACGAACCTGTGATGGAATTTCAAAAGACATGAGCGACCAACAACTCGACCCGCAAGCCCTGCAACAGGAAGAAAACTCCCTGATCGCCCTGCGCAAGGAAAAGCTTGCTGCCGAGCGCGCCAAGGGCAATGCCTTCCCCAACGACTTCCGCCGCGAAAACTACTGCGATGCCTTGCAGAAACAGTACGCGGACAAGACCAAGGAAGAGCTGGCAGAGGCTGCGATCCCGGTCAAGGTGGCAGGTCGCATCATGCTCAACCGTGGCTCGTTCATGGTGATCCAGGACATGACCGGTCGCATTCAGGTCTACGTCAACCGTAAAACCCTGTCTGAAGAAACCCTGGCCTCGGTGAAAACCTGGGACATGGGCGACATCATTGCCGCCGAAGGTACCCTGGCGCGTTCCGGCAAGGGCGACCTGTACGTTGAAATGACCAGCGTGCGCCTGTTGACCAAGTCGCTGCGCCCGCTGCCGGACAAGCACCACGGCCTGACCGACACCGAGCAGCGCTACCGCCAGCGCTACGTTGACCTGATCGTCAACGAAGACGTGCGCCAGACGTTCCGCGTGCGCTCGCAAGTGATCGCCCACATCCGCAGCTTCCTGATGAAGCGTGACTTCCTGGAAGTGGAAACGCCGATGCTGCAAACCATCCCAGGTGGTGCCGCAGCCAAGCCTTTCGAAACCCACCACAATGCGCTGGACCTGGAAATGTTCCTGCGTATCGCGCCGGAGCTGTACCTCAAGCGCCTGGTGGTTGGCGGCTTCGAGAAAGTGTTCGAGATCAACCGCAACTTCCGTAACGAAGGCGTTTCGACCCGTCACAACCCTGAATTCACCATGTTGGAGTTCTACCAGGCCTACGCCGACTACGAAGACAACATGGACCTGACCGAAGAACTGTTCCGCGAACTGGCGCAGTTGGTGCTGGGTTCCACCGACGTGCCTTACGGCGACAAGGTGTTCCACTTCGGCGAGCCGTTCGTGCGCCTGTCGGTGTTCGATTCGATCCTCAAGTACAACCCAGAGTTGACTGCCGACGACCTGACCGACATCGACAAGGCCCGCGCCATCGCCAAGAAAGCCGGCGCCAAGGTGCTGGGCTTCGAAGGCCTGGGCAAACTGCAGGTGATGATTTTCGAAGAGCTGGTTGAGCACAAGCTGGAACAGCCGCACTTCATTACCCAGTACCCGTTCGAAGTGTCGCCGCTGGCCCGTCGCAACGATGACAACCCGAACGTCACCGACCGTTTCGAGCTGTTCATCGGCGGCCGTGAAATCGCCAACGCCTACTCCGAGCTGAACGACGCAGAAGACCAGGCTGAGCGCTTCATGGCCCAGGTGGCTGACAAGGACGCCGGTGACGACGAAGCGATGCACTACGATGCCGACTTCGTTCGTGCCCTGGAGTACGGCATGCCGCCTACCGCCGGTGAAGGGATCGGCATCGACCGGTTGGTGATGCTGCTGACCAACTCGCCGTCGATCCGTGACGTGATCTTGTTCCCGCACATGCGGCCACAAGCGTAACCGTAGCGAAATCCGAAGCCGCCTTTTATAAGGCGGCTTTTTTATGTGGCGTATTTAAGCGTCAAGCTAACAGCGCCAGATGACCGTCCCCACGCTCTGCGGGGGTACGCCGCCCGTGACGCTCCGCGTCACCCTGAAAGGAAGATCCGTCGTGAACCGCGTAATGGCTCAAAAGGGTGCCGCCGGCATTGCCGCTGCCGTGGCTGAAAGTGTTCAGTACCAGGGCCGCAAGGCCAGTCGCCGGGGCAGTGAGCAACGCCGGCAGGACATTCTCGATGCGGCGATGCGCATCGTGGTGCGGGAAGGCGTGCGCGCCGTGCGTCATCGGGCGGTGGCGGCAGAGGCCGGGGTGCCATTGTCGGCCACCACCTATTACTTCAAGGATATCGACGACCTGCTCACCGACACCTTCGCCCAATACGTGGAGCGCAGCGCGGCGTTCATGGGCAAGTTGTGGGTGCGTAACGAAGGGCTGCTGCGGGAGATGGTCGCCTATGGCGACGGCAGCCCGCAGTCTCGTTCGCAACTGGCCGATGACATCGCACGCCTGACCGCCGATTACGTACAGCGCCAATTGCTCAACCGTCGCGAGCACCTGATGGCCGAGCAGGCGTTTCGCCAGGAGGCGCTGCTGAACCCGCGCCTGGCCGAGTTGGTGCGCTCCCACCAGCAAATCCTGTTGCAGGGCACTTGCCAGTTTTTCCAGGTATTGGGTTCGCGGGAACCGCAACAAGATGCCAAAGTGTTGACGGCGATTATCGGTCGGATGGAATATCAGGGCCTGCTGGGCGGTGCAGAGCCTCTGACCAGCGAAGAAATGCTTGAGATCCTCAAGCGTTACATGCATTTGGTGTTGGCTTCGGTCTGACACTGGGGAGTGTCCAATGAAAGCCTGGCGTGTCGTTGTGATCGCCTTGTCGTTCCTGTTGCTCAGCGGTTGCCTGGTGACGTTCAAGGACCCGTTGCCGGCCAGCGAGGCGGCGCCTGATGGTCTGCTAGGCCGATGGGCCAGCAAAAATGCCTGGGGCGAGCCGCTCAACCTGCAAATCAGCCGTGTAGGCGAACATCGCTACAAAGCCGTGAGCTACCCTAAAGCCAAGCCGGGCCAACGTGATGAATACCGGTTCACGGTTTCCCGCCATGGCAGCCGCTGGTATTTGTCGGCGCCGCTGCCGGCCAAATTTGGCGGGCATTTCATCCTGGCAGGCTTCGAGCTCAACGATGAACACGAATTGGTGGTCTACAACCTCGACCTGGACCAGATCCACCAGGCTGTCGACCAGAAAGTCCTTGGCGGCAGCACTGTCGAAACCGTCGAAGGCGACGGCGTATTGATCAACAGCTCCATGGCCCAGGTGTTTGCCTACCTGGATGACCCGGCCAATGCCGACGTGTTCGTCGAAGCCGTGCGCTACCAGCGTGCGAGCAAATAACGTTTAAAGAGGAAGTACCGGGTGGACGATTACCAGCAGACGATACGCACCTTGTCCGATCGCATTGTGCTGGCGCAAACACCGATTCGCGTCCTCGACGCCGTGAAATGGGACGAGAATATTCGCCAGGGATTCCTCAAGGCCAAGGGCAAGGAAATGCCGGCGGTGGACCGCGATTACTACCTGAATCGACCGCTGTCGTTCGATTCCAGCGCGGTGAAGCTGGAGTTTCAGAACATCGAGCGTGACATCACCCGCCAACTGGGCCAGTTCAACCCGGTGGGGCAGATCATGCGGCGCATGTGCAAGGAATACCGCATGGTGGTGCGCATGCTCGAAGCGCGCGGCACCGAGGATTTCGGCCTGATTTCCCAGGAACTGTACGGTGCCGCCTCCGATGCGTTCCACGCCGGTGACCCGACCCTGGCCGATTTGGGCCTGATGATGTCGGACTACCTGAACAATATTGATGGCCGTGGCGACCTCAAGGACGAAGCCAAGACCCTGACCGCCAAGGACGCCGTCAACCTGCTGCAAAGCCGCCTGAACAAGGTGTTCGGCGAGGCCGAGGAAACCATTCGGGTGTTCGAGTCCGACGGCATCGTGGCGGACGCAGCGGCAGGCGCCGACTACATCAAGATCCGCGCCGATGCGATGTTCAACGACCGCGACGTGCGTGCCCTGGAGGTCCATGAAGGCCTGGTGCACGTGGGCACCACCCTCAATGGCCAGAACCAGCCGATCTGCACCTTCCTGTCCAAGGGGCCGCCCTCGTCGACGGTGACCCAGGAAGGCCTGGCGATCCTGATGGAAATCATCACCTTCGCCTCCTACCCCAGCCGCCTGCGCAAGCTGACCAACCGCACCCGCGCCATTCATATGGTGGAGCAGGGTGCCGATTTCTTGCAGGTGTTCGAGTTCTTCCGTGAGCAGGGCTTTGAGATGGCGGAAAGCTACGGCAACGCCAGCCGGGTTTTCCGTGGGTCGACGCCTACGGGTCTGCCGTTTACCAAGGATTTGTCCTACCTCAAGGGCTTTATCATGGTTTACAACTACATTCAGCTGGCCGTACGCAAAGGCAAGCTGGAGCAAGTGCCGCTGCTGTTCTGCGGCAAGACCACCTTGGAAGACATGCGCACCCTGCGCCAACTGGTGGACGAAGGCCTGGTGGTACCCCCCAAATACCTGCCGGATCAGTTCCGAGACATGAATGCGTTGGCGGCGTGGATGTGTTTCTCCAACTTCCTCAACCATTTGAGCCTGGACCGGATCGAGGCGGATTACTCCAATATCCTTTAACCGCTGCTCGTTCCCACGCTCTGCGTGGGAATGCAGCCCGTGACGCTCTGCGTCACAAGAGCGGACGCAGAGCGTCCATTTGATGCAATCCCACGCAGAGCGTGGGAACGAGCGTCTGGCCCTATTCGCGAGGCTTCAACGGATGAGAATCCTCGGCATTCTGTGCCTGCTACTGACCCTGAACGGCTGCAGCTCCTTATTGTTCTATCCGGAGCGCGGCATGCCGTTCACCCCGGAAAAGGCCCATCTGCAATACCGTGACGTCACATTGACCACCGCCGATGGCCTCAAGCTGCACGCCTGGTGGCTGCCGGCCAAGGCCGGTGTGCCGCTCAAAGGCACGGTGCTGCACCTGCACGGTAACGGCGGCAACCTCGCCTGGCACCTCGGTGGCAGTTGGTGGCTGCCGGAGCAGGGCTATCAAGTGCTGTTGGTGGACTATCGCGGTTACGGCCTGTCCGAAGGTGAACCCTCGCTGCCGGCGGTCTACCAGGACATCGATGCCGCCTTCAAGTGGATCGACAGCGCCCCCGAAACCCAGGGCCAGCCGTTGATCGTGCTGGGCCAAAGCCTGGGCGGTGCGCTGGTGGTGCACTATCTGGCAGAACATCCCGAACGTCAGCCACAGCTCAAGGCGCTGGTGCTGGACGGTGTGCCGGCCAGTTATCGTGACGTAGGACAATTCGCCCTCAGCACCTCCTGGCTAACATGGCCGTTCCAGGTACCGTTGTCGTGGCTGGTGCCGGACGCCGACAGTGCGATCAACGCCATGCCCCGCCTGACCGGGGTGCCGAAGTTGTTGTTCCATAGTCTCGATGATCCGATCGTGCCGCTGTCCAACGGCATCCGCTTGTATCAAGCTGCGCCGCCACCGAGGGTGCTGCAACTGACCCGGGGTGGGCACGTGCAGACCTTTGCCGACAAGACCTGGCAAACCGTGATGCTGCGCTACCTCGACGACCCACAGCACTTCAACGGGCTGCGCCGCCTGGGGGAAATCCCCAATTACCCGGCGGCCCCGACTTCCAACGCAGAGAACCCGCAATGAGCGAAGAACGCAACATGATCCCCCTGATCCTCACCGGCATCGGCACGATTATCGGTACCGTCGGCTGCCTGTGGTACTACGGCTATTTGCACTTCGCCAAGCCCGAGGACGCGTTGCTGCTCAGCGACTTCACCATGCTCAAGACCGTGCCGGGCGAGGACTACAAAATATCCCTGACCCCGGCTGCCCAAGTGGCGCAGTGCGTCGATGGCGTGCTGGTGTTATTTGATACCGAACAGAAAGGCCTGACCGGCGTACTGGTCAACAGCAAGAAACAGGCGGTGCGTTGCATGGGCCAAGAAACGCCACAATTGGAACAGTAGTACGAATGAAGTGGGAAAGATCTGGAACCGTTTTAAGTGGGTTACCACAGATTCTGCACTGGCCAGCAGCGCTGTTCAGTTATATCTGCTACTTATTTTGGAGTCAGCCATATGACAAGTCCCATCTCGAGCAACAACCCTTCTTCCAATACTGCGGGTGCGGGAGGAGATAATTCGCGCATTCAGCAATTGGAGCAACAAATTCAGCAACTGAAGAACCAAGCTTCCCAAGGCGGCGGGGGCGCGCAGGGGGCAGGGGGCGGCGAAAACATTGAGGAACTGATCAAGAAACTGATGGAAGAGCTGTCAAAACTTAAGGGGCAGGGTGCTCAACAGCAGGGCGGTGACCAAGGCGGTGATAACAAGATAAACGCCGTGTCGGAAAACAACCCGGCGCAAGCAACCTTCTGATCCCAATGTTTTTGAAACGCGCTAAGACCTCGTGATCCTTAGGCCTGCCCATAAAAGAATCCCGCCAATTCAGGCGGGATTTTTCATGCTGCTACAACCGGTCGGTCGGTGACGGCGTGGGCAGCGTGCTGCTACGGGCTGGTTCATGATAGGACTCTCTGGAACCGTATTGCCTAAGAAACCACAGAAAGCGATGTAACTTGCACAAATTGGGGCGAGAAGGTGGCGATAACTATTGCTGCAATAAGCAACATGGTGGACATGGTCAGGGGGCACGAGAAGCTGGAAATGCTCGACGCCGAAGATCATAAGCTCAAGCACTTGCTCGACAAGCTGTCGGAGCATGACTACGGCGGGAAGATAGAACTGCCAGCCGAGGATACAAACCGACCTGTCCGGTTCGACGACCCGAAAAAAAACCCACAGTAACGTGGGTTTTTTTTCCAGCATCAATCGATCAGTTGGCCATCGAAGAACGTGGCTTGACCGGCTGGTTGTCGTTGGAGATGGTCACTTCAACGCGACGGTTCATGGCGCGGCCCGAAACGCTGCCGTTGTCCGCAACCGGGTATTCCTTGCCATAGCCTTGGGTCACGATGCGCGAGATATCCACACCTTGGTTAGCCAGTGCGCGCTGTACAGAAGCGGCGCGGCGCTCGGACAGGCTCTGGTTGTACGAGTCGGAACCAGTGCTGTCGGTGTAGCCTTCGACAATCACTTTACGGTCCGGGTTATCGCGCAGGAACTGCGCCAGTTTGGTGATATTCACCAGGCCGCTGGACTTCAGGTCCGACTTGTTGGTGGCGAACAGTACGTCACCAAACGTCACCAGTGTGCCGCGATCGGTTTGCTTGGCGTTCAAGCTGTCTTGCAGTTGCTTGATCTGCGCGTCACGGGCATCCAGCAGGGCGCGGGCACGTTCGTCGCCAGCGTTTTTCAGCTTGGCTTCGGACTCACGCAGGACGATGGTGTCCTTGGCCACTTCAACGCGCTGGTTGGTCAGGTAGGCCAGTTGGTCGACCTTCTTCTGGTCTTCCTTGTCGCGGTAGGCCTTGTCAGCCTTGTCCAGCCAGTCGCTCGCGTCTTTGGTTTCCAGCGCCGCTACCTTGGTAGCTTGCGGGTTGGCTTGCAGGGCCGAGAAGTTGGTCCGAGCGTTTTCCAGGTTCTGGTTCGGCGGGGTGGAGCAAGCCGCCAGAGCAACGCTCATTGCCAGCAGGGCAGGGATCATCAATTGTTTACGCATAATCGTGTCGTCCTTTCAATTCGGTTTCGGGTGCAATGCAATCAGGGGTAGCGGCTTATTGCTGCGGCTTGATAACCGCCGGGCGCATGCCTTCCTGACGCAGCTCCTGAACAGCTTTCTGGGAATCCTTCAAAGCCTGTTGGGCCTTGGCAGCCTGGGCTTTACGCTCTGCTACGCGAGCGTCCCACTCGGATTGCTCGGCCAGGCGACGGGCCTCGTCATAGTTCTTGTCGTGCATGGCGATTTCAGCTTGCTTCAGTTTGTCCTGGGCAGACTTCATCTCCACGGCTGCGAACTCGGTACCGCCGGCGCTGACGGCGCTGTTCACCGCAGATTGGGTGACAGCGTACTGCTCGGTCGGCGGGTTGCCGGCGCAGCCAGCCAGTACGAAGCTGGTGCCGATTGCCAGCGCGGCCAATTTAAGCCCGCGCAGGTGGTTAAACGAGGTTTTGGCAGTGCTGGTCTTCATCGTCTTCAACTCCATTAGGTAACTCCTGAAAAACATCAAATCCATCTCCGGCTTGCAGTGTCTGCGAGGTCCGGCGGTTAGCTCAGGACGCCTATTCAAACGGCTGTTCCAAGTGATGGCTTACTGGCTGTGACCGGAGGCTTTTTTGAATAGTTCAGCGGAGATGGCGATTTGCCTAAAAAAATATTTGACTGATTGGTCAGCGTTTAAAAGTTGGAACTTTTGCACGGCGCAGCGGTATCCAGGGCCTGTGGGAGGCCCTGGATACGGGGGGTTAAGGGTTTTGACGCGGAGGTTTACTAGTGTTTCTGCTTGTCGGACTGAGCTGACAAGTCGTGCAGATAACGCCGTGACAGCGTGAGAAACCGTGGGGTTGGGCCGACGTCTTCGTACAGCGGATCGCCTTCCTCATCGGTGGCAATCACCTGCTTGCCCTTGATGTAGGGGAAGCTCGCTTCCAGCTCTTCGAGGGCTGCGCCGATCAACTCGCCGAGCAGTTCTTCGGTATGGCGTTTGGGGTACATCTCGGAAATCGCCGCCAGTCTGGCAGCGGCTTCCACGTCCAGGTGAATGGCGTATTCGGTTTTGGTCAGACGACCCTTGGCGTTTTCTTCCCAATGCTGGGCCAGTTCTCGGATTTTCATGGCAACCTCAATGGAGCCCACGGTAGGCGGGCGATGATGAGTGACCAGCCGGCCAGCGCGGATAACGCTGCGGCTTACTGTTGAGACTAGCTGCAACTCACAAGGTTTAAAGTTCCTTGTAAGACGTCGCCGTGGGCGGCACTCTTGAGGATCAAAGCGTCCCGGATTTTCTGCTGGAGATTGGCTGATGAGCGATATCGATGCACGTTTGCGTGAGGATGTTCACCTGCTGGGTGAGCTGTTGGGCAACACGATTCGAGAGCAGTACGGCGATGAATTCCTCGACAAGATCGAGCAGATCCGCAAAGGCGCCAAGGCCGACCGCCGTGGCGCGGCCTCGGAGCAGGTGGCCGGCGAAGAGCTGAGCGCCAGCCTCAATCAACTGAAAGAAGATGAACTGCTGCCGGTGGCGCGGGCCTTCAACCAGTTTCTCAACCTGGCTAACATCGCCGAGCAGTACCAGTTGATCCACCGCCGCGATGAATCAACGCCTGCGCCGTTTGAGTCACGGGTACTGCCGGAACTGCTGGCGCGCTTGCAGAGCGAAGGCCACAGCAGCGAATCCCTGGCGCGCCAGTTGGGTCGGTTGGAAATCGAACTGGTGCTCACCGCTCACCCCACCGAAGTCGCCCGCCGCACCCTGATCCAGAAATACGACGCCATCGCCGCACAATTGGCCTTGCAGGATCACCGCGACCTCACCACCACCGAGCGCGAGCAGATCCGCAATCGCCTGCAACGCCTGATTGCCGAAGCCTGGCACACCGAAGAAATCCGCCGTACCCGGCCCACGCCCGTAGACGAAGCCAAGTGGGGCTTTGCGGTGATTGAGCATTCGCTGTGGCACGCCATCCCGAATTATCTACGCAAGGCCGATCACGCCTTGCATGCCGCGACTGGCCTGCGCCTGCCCCTGGAGGCTGCGCCGATTCGCTTTGCTTCCTGGATGGGCGGCGACCGCGACGGCAACCCCAACGTCACCGCCCCGGTCACCCGCGAAGTGTTGCTGCTCGCGCGCTGGATGGCCGCTGACCTGTACTTGCGCGATATCGACCACCTGGCCTCCGAGCTGTCGATGCAACAAGCCAGCCCGGCGTTGCAGGCCAAGGTGGGTGACAGCGTCGAACCTTACCGGGCGGTGCTCAAGCAATTGCGTGAGCGCCTGCGCGCCACACGCCAATGGGCCCAGACCTCGTTGACCAGCACCACGCCGGCGTCTGCCGACGTGCTGCAAAACAACCGCGAGCTGCTCGAGCCGCTGGAGCTGTGCTACGAGTCGCTGCACACCTGCGGCATGGGTGTGATTGCCGACGGCCCGCTGCTGGACTGCCTGCGCCGGGCGGTAACGTTTGGCCTGTTCCTTGTGCGCCTCGACGTACGTCAGGATTCCACCCGCCACTGCGCGGCCATGACCGAAATCACCGATTACCTGGGCCTCGGCCGTTACGAGGATTGGGACGAAGAGGCGCGCATCCGTTTCCTGATGAAGGAACTGGCCAACCGTCGGCCCTTGTTGCCGGGCTACTTCAAGCCCTCGGCAGACACCGCCGAAGTGCTGAACACCTGCAAGGAAATCGCCGCCGCACCTGCCGCGTCCCTGGGTTCCTACGTCATCTCCATGGCCGGCGCCGCGTCGGATGTATTGGCGGTGCAACTGCTGCTCAAGGAGTCCGGCGTACAGCGGCCGATGCGGGTGGTGCCGTTGTTCGAGACCCTGGCTGACCTGGACAACGCAGGCCCGGTGATCGAGAAACTGCTGCTGTTGCCGGGCTATCGCGCGCGCCTGCAAGGCCCGCAGGAAGTGATGATCGGCTACTCGGATTCGGCCAAGGATGCGGGCACTACGGCCGCCGCCTGGGCGCAATACCGGGCCCAGGAACAGTTGGTGGAAATCTGCCGCGAACAACAAGTCGAACTGTTGTTGTTCCACGGTCGCGGCGGCACCGTGGGCCGTGGCGGCGGCCCGGCTCACGCGGCGATCCTGTCGCAGCCGCCGGGCTCGGTAGCGGGGCGTTTCCGCACCACTGAACAAGGCGAGATGATCCGCTTCAAGTTCGGCCTGCCGGACATCGCCGAGCAAAACCTCAACCTGTACCTGGCAGCGGTGCTGGAGGCGACCTTGTTGCCACCACCCCCACCGGAACCCGCCTGGCGCCACTTGATGGACGAATTGGCCGCCGACGGTGTCAGCGCTTACCGCGCCGTGGTGCGGGAAAATCCGCAATTTGTCGAGTATTTCCGCCAGTCCACGCCGGAGCAGGAGTTGGGCCGCTTGCCGTTGGGCAGTCGCCCGGCCAAGCGCCGGGCCGGCGGCATCGAAAGCCTGCGGGCGATCCCGTGGATCTTCGGCTGGACCCAGACACGCCTGATGCTGCCGGCCTGGCTCGGCTGGGAGGCGGCGTTGAGCAAGGCCCTGGAGCGGGGCGAAGGCGAGTTGCTGGGGCAGATGCGCGAGCAATGGCCGTTCTTCCGCACCCGCATCGATATGCTGGAAATGGTGCTGGCCAAGGCCGACGCCGATATCGCCCGCCTGTATGACGAGCGTCTGGTGCAGCCCGATCTGCTGCCATTGGGTGCGCACTTACGCGACCTATTGTCGCAGGCGTGCAGCGTGGTGCTTGGCCTGACTGGCCAGTCTCAACTGCTGGCCCACAGCCCCGATACCCTGGAGTTCATCCGCCTGCGCAACACCTACCTGGACCCGTTGCACCTGCTGCAGGCCGAATTACTGGCCCGATCACGGCAGCAGGAAGCGGCACAGGACAGCCCTCTGGAACAGGCGCTGCTGGTGTCTGTGGCCGGTATTGCCGCTGGTTTGCGCAACACCGGCTGACATTTATGGCGTGTTCTCAATAGCTTGCAGATACATCGCGCCGGTCGCCGTCAAAAAGGCGACCGGCGTTTTGCTGTCAGGGTTGTACCTGCCTATAAAGCCAGCGCGGCGCGGGTTTCTCCTACTTTCGGCGGCTTGTGTGGTTTGGGCCTGCTGTGTATCTTGATCAGCCTTTGGCCGTTTGTGCGGCCTGGACCCAAAATTTCCGAGATTGGCCCCATGCGGCGAATCCGAGCGTCATCTTTATAAAAAATTGAGGAGCACATCGATGCGCGTCATTCTGCTGGGAGCTCCCGGGGCCGGTAAAGGTACTCAGGCAAAGTTCATCACTGAAAAATTCGGCATTCCACAAATCTCCACCGGCGACATGCTGCGCGCGGCCGTCAAGGCCGGCACCGAGCTGGGCCTGATCGCCAAGAGCGTGATGGACAGCGGCGGCCTGGTCTCCGATGACTTGATCATCAACCTGGTCAAGGAACGCATCAGCCAGGACGACTGCAAGAACGGTTTCCTGTTCGACGGTTTCCCGCGCACCATTCCCCAGGCTGAAGCCCTGGTGAAGGCCGGCGTCGAACTGGACAACGTGGTGGAAATCGCCGTTGAAGACGAAGAGATCGTGCAGCGTATTGCCGGTCGTCGTGTTCACGAAGCCTCGGGCCGCGTCTACCACATCGTCTACAACCCGCCGAAAGTGGCTGGCAAGGATGATGTCACCGGCGAAGACCTGGTGCAGCGTAAAGACGATACCGAAGAAACCGTGCGCCATCGCCTGTCGGTCTACCATTCCCAGACCAAGCCACTGGTGGACTTCTACCAGAAACTCTCGGCTGCCCAGGGCAAGCCGAAGTACAGCCACATCGAAGGGGTGGGTTCGGTTGAAGCCATCACTGGCAAAGTACTGCAAGCGCTGAGCTGATCGTTCATCCGCTTGATTGACAACGGCCCGCTTGCGGGCCGTTGTTGTTTATACTGACGCACTTTTTTCAACGTGGATGCATACACCGATGAGCACCTTGCTGGCCCTGGACACCGCGACTGAAGCTTGCTCCGTTGCCCTGCTGCACGATGGCAAGGTCACGAGCCACTACGAGGTGATCCCGCGCCTGCACGCGCAGAAGCTGTTGCCGATGATCAAGCAATTGCTGCTGGACGCAGGCACCACCTTGTCGGCGGTGGACGCCATCGCATTCGGGCGTGGCCCGGGCGCGTTTACCGGCGTGCGCATCGCTATCGGTGTGGTCCAGGGCCTGGCGTTTGCGCTGGAGCGTCCGGTGTTGCCGGTGTCCAACCTGGCGGTGCTGGCGCAGCGGGCGTTTCGCGAACACGGCGCCAGCCAGGTCGCGGCGGCCATTGATGCCCGCATGGACGAAGTGTATTGGGGTTGCTACCGCGAAACCGCTGGCGAGATGCGCCTGGTGGGAGCTGAAGCCGTGCTGCCGCCTGAAACGGCGGCCTTGCCGGCTGATGCCAGCGGCAACTGGTTCGGTGCTGGCACCGGCTGGGGCTATGGCGAGCGCATTGGCGTGACGCTTGCCGGCCAGGATGCCGCAATGTTGCCCCATGCCGAAGACCTGCTGGCCTTGGCACGCTTTGCCTGGGAGCGGGGCGAGGCGATTCCCGCCGACCAGGCAGCCCCTGTGTACCTGCGGGATAAAGTGGCGCAGACCAAGGCTGAGCGCGGCATTATTTGACGTCAAAAATGCGGGCAAATTCAGGAAAAAATTGCCAATCGTCAGAATTTGCCCGTGCTTTTAAACCTTTTACCAATTATGTGTTCTAGTTATCACCAGAGCATTTGCGCGCGATGGAAAGCGCCACTAAAATGCCATCACCGATACCGAGTTCGCATGTATGCGCATAGACGGCTTTTCATCACAGTCCTACCCCCTCAAGCGTAAGCCTCGCAAGGCGAACGTGACGGTAGACGACTCCGTCGAAGACTCGCCCGACTTTGTTGAAATCCAGTCCGACACCTCCGCTGTTTCAGCGCGTTCCCAAGCGTCCAGCGGTGCACGCACCAGCGGTGTTCCTGCCCGCCAGCAAGACATGCTCTTCCCGCGCTCCATGAGCAAAAACGTCGCCAATGCCCTGGCCAGCTACCTGACCACCGCCGGCTTTGTCGAATGGGATATGGAAGTGCTGGGTCTCGATATCCATATCTGATGCGGCTGCCTTACTACCTCGGTTGTCCGTCCTGGAGTGAAAACGCCTGGCGCGAATACCTGTATCCCGCCGACGCCCGTTCCAGCGATTACCTCGCCCTGTATTCCCACGTCTTCAACGCCGTTGAGGGCAACACCACGTTCTATGCCCGCCCCTCCGTCGCCACCGTGCAGCGCTGGGCTGAAATCATGCCCGAACATTTTCGCTTCACGGCCAAGTTTCCGGGTGACATCAGCCACAGCGGCAACCTGATTGAGCAGTTGCCGGCGGCGGAAAGTTTCCTTGGCTTGATGAGCCCGTTGGGCGAGCGCATTTCGCCGTTGTGGTTGCAACTGCCGGCCAGTTTTACCCCGCAGCGGCTGGGTGAATTGGCCGGGTTTATCGACGGACTGGAGCGACCGTTGGCGGTGGAAGTGCGCCATTCGGAGTTCTTCGCCAAGGGCGAGGCCGAGCGCAGTCTCAACCGCTTGCTGCGCGATCGTGGCGTCGAGCGCATCTGCCTGGACCCTCGCGCGCTGTTCAGTTGCACGTCCACCTCCGCAGCCGTGCTGCACGCCCAATCGAAAAAGCCCAAGGTGCCGCCTCGCCCGGCGGCGCTGACGCAGTTTCCACAAGTGCGCTTTATTGGTCATCCGGAGCTGGAAGCCAATGACCCCTTCCTGGTGCCCTGGATTGAAAAGGTCGCCGGCTGGATCGAAGAGGGCCGCACGCCCTATGTCTTTCTTCACACCTCCGACAATCGCCTGGCCGCCCAACTGGCCCTGCGCTTTCACGAAAAGCTGATGGTGCGTTTGCCCGGCTTGCCGGCCTTGCCCACACTGCATCGAGAACCCGAAGCGGAGCAACTGGGGTTACTCTAAGGCTCCTTTCCCCGACAGGAGTCAGTCATGGATGCCCAAACCCTTCGCGCCGAAGCCTTCAAGGCCCTGCATGAGCGTGACCGTGCCTTCGTGATGCCCAATCCGTGGGGCGCCGGTTCCGCAAAAATGCTTGCCAGCCTGGGTTTCGAAGCCCTGGCCACCACCAGCGCCGGCTTCGCCTTCAGCCTCGGCCGCCCGGATGCCGAAGGGGCGTTGTCCCTGGAAGACACCTTGGGCAATGCCGGGACGATCGTCCAGGCCACCTCGCTGCCCGTCGCCGCCGACCTGGAAAACGGGTTCAGCGATACGCCCCAGGGTTGCGCCGAGACTATCCTGCGCGCCGCTGCTACTGGCATTGTCGGTGGCTCCATCGAAGACGCCACCGGGATTGCCGTCGACCCGATCTACCCCTTTGACCTGTCTGTCGAGCGCGTCGAAGCCGCGGTCGCCGCTGCCCGCAGCCTGCCATTTCCCTTCACCCTGACCGCCCGCGCGGAAAACCTCCTGCATGGTCGGCTGGATTTGCCCGACACCATTCGCCGCCTCCAGGCCTACGCCGAAGCCGGCGCCGACGTGCTGTATGCACCGGCCCTGCGCAGTGCCGAGGAAGTGTTGGCGGTGGTGAAGGCGGTTGCGCCAAAGCCCGTGAATATCTTGATGTCAGGCGCCCTGAAACTCAGCGTGGCGCAGTTGAGCGAGATGGGCGTCAAACGCATCAGCGTTGGCTCGGCGATGGCCCTGGCGGCGTATGGCGCGTTCTTCAGGGCGGCCCAGGAGGTTCATGAGCGGGGTACGTTTACCTTTACCGAACGCTCGATGCCGTTCAGCCAGGCCAATCAACTGTTCAAGGCTTGAGGCATCGTGTGTTTCTTCAAGGTATTGGGGGTGTTGCTCGTGTTGGCGGGTGGTCTGCTGGTCGGCGTGTGGCGGGGCTGGGTGCCGCTGCCCGATGATTGGAACCCGTGGGCGCCGCTGGACGTACGCGCAAGCCCGAACCTGCTGACCCGATTCAAACTGGGGCGCCTGCAGGATGACCCTGCGCTGTGTGACCAGGTGCTGAAAACCTCTGGACTTCGGGTCACCCACCAGGCCGACAGTCCTGCGGATGCTGCTTGCCCGCTGCGCAATACCTTGCGGGTCCAGGGGGCGGAGGTGGGGCTGAGCAGCAGCTTTCTCGCCAGTTGCCCGCTGGCCGTGGCGTTCGCCCTGTTCGAGCGGCACAGCTTGCAGCCGGCGGCCCAAGCGGTATTTGGCCAGACCGTGACGCGGGTCGATCACCTCGGCAGCTTTGCCTGTCGCAATATCTACAACCGTGCCGATGGGCGACTCAGCCAGCACGCATCGGCCAACGCCCTGGACATCGCCGGCTTTCGCCTGGCGGACGGGCGCACCATCAGCGTGCTCAAGGATTGGCCGGGTGACGGCGAAAGTGCGCGTTTCCTGCGACAGGTTCGCGACGGCGCCTGCAAGGATTTCAACGTGGTGTTGAGCCCGGATTACAACGCCGCCCACCGAAACCACTTTCATCTCGACATGGGGCGTTGGTGGGTGTGTCGCTGAGGGTCAGGCGGCCAGGCGCAGGTTGTGGATAATCAGCGGGCGAGCCCAGCGACTGTCGAAGTCCAGGGCTTTTTGTTGCTCAACCAGCTCTTCTGCCGGGAATGGCGGCGGTGGTGGTGGCAGCAGGTCCAGTTCCAATTCGGCAATCGGCAGATGCAGTGGGCGTGGCGCAGGCGCCGGGCCCGGCTCGGGCAGCGGTTGGCCGGCGGCAAGCACGATAGGGCGCACCCAACCGCTTTCGAAGTTTTGTTGCTTTTGCTGGGCGACCAGTTCTTCCGCCGGATACGGTGGCGGTGCGGGTGGCAGCAACTCCAATTCGAATTCGGCGATGGGCAGGAACAGCGGCTCGGGCGGGGCGATCTCGGTGTCTTTCACGTCGCACGCGCGCTGGGTGACGATCTGCGACAGCAGGTCACTGCCTTCACTGGGCTCAACCGACGGATCCACCGGCTTCGCCACGGACTTGGCGAGCGCGCCGGGCGTGTCACCGAGCTGTTCGGCCAACGCCTGGGCGAAGAAGTCCTGCCACACATGACTGACGCCGGCCAGCGCTTGGGTATTGCGCAGGCCGAAGTGGTTGTGGGTCGGCAGTACACCGGTAAATAGCGAAGGAATGTCTGACATTTCTCTCGATCGTCGCTCAGCTCTGGCAAAATGCCTGATCCTTTTTTTTATCGGCCGCTTTTCGCCGATCCTTAATATTTTTGAGCGTAGTCACCGATGAGCGAACAACCAGCGGCCAGCCGCATTCGGGTCGAGGCCTTGGCCGAAGGTTTCCAGGCCCGTGCCCAGCAGTGGGCCGAGCAGCTTGGGTTGCCTTCGCAGCTGGATGAGGCGGACTTTGCCTTGCAGGTGGGGGAGCAGGGCCTGCAGTTACAACAGCTGGGACCTGATGCGCCTGGGCCGGTGCGGGTGGATTTTGTGGAAGGTGGTGCGGCGCACCGGCGTTTGTACGGTGGTGGCAGCGGGCAGATGATTGCCAAGGCGGTGGGCGTGGCGCAGGGCGTGCGGCCGCGGGTGTTGGATGCTACGGCGGGGTTGGGCAAGGATGCTTTCGTACTGGCCAGTTTGGGGTGCGAGATGAGCCTGATCGAGCGGCAGCCGTTGATTGGCGCGTTGCTGGAGGATGGTCTGGCGCGCGGGGCCGAGGATTTTGAGGTGGCGCCGATTGTGGCGCGGATGAAGTTGCTCAAGGGCAATTCCATTGAAGTGATGCGCAATTGGGAGGGGGAGCCGCCTCAGGTGATTTATCTGGATCCGATGTTTCCTCATCGGGAGAAGACTGCGTTGGTGAAGAAGGAGATGCGGTTGTTTCGGCCTTTGGTGGGGGATGATCCGGATGCGCCGGCGTTGTTGGCGGCGGCGTTGGCTTTGGCCAGCCATCGGGTGGTGGTTAAGCGGCCGCGTAAGGCGCCGTGTATTGAGGGGGTGAAGCCGAGTCATGCGTTGGATGGGAAGTCCAGTCGGTATGATATTTATCCGAAGAAGGCGTTGAAGTCCTGAGGGTGGAGTACATATCCGTTATTTAGGTAACGGCCACTTATGGTTCCGCTCTTACAGCGGGTCACTTTTGGCAAACGCCCGGAATGCCGGCCCAGCCAAAAGTAACCAAAAGGTCTTTGCCCCACCACTCGGTGCCTCGCTTAGGCTCGG
>NZ_AMXG01000045.1:0-397041 GCF_000313235.1 Pseudomonas sp. PAMC 26793 | reverse complement strand
AGCCGGCCGGTAGGCCGCTGTGCTTTTGCTGTTGATCTTGATCTTGATCTTAGGCGCCCCGTTAAACCACGCTGGCCGAACGCAGGCTTTGGAGCGTGGGTAACCCGGCAGGACGCCGGGTTAGCCGCGCTGGGCCAAGGATGGCCCATCGCGGCGGCCCACGGTCCAAAGCCGGAGTGAGGGCACTCCGAGCCTAGGCGAGGAGCCGAGTGGTGGGGCAAGAGCGTTTTGCTTACTTTTGCGCTGTTCAAAAGTGAGCCGCTGTAAGAGCGGAACCCTAAGTGGCCGTTACCTAAATAACGGATATGTACTCAGTTCAAAAAGCCCGATAAGCCCGCATAAACAACCCCACAACCTCCTGCACATGCTCTTCGGCCGCCTCTGCGCTCAGTTGCCCCCCGCACCCATACAGCAGACAAAAATTCGCCGTCCCCTTGAGCAAACAAAAAAAATGCTCCGCCGCGGTGAACGGCTTGGCAATACGCAATGCGCCACTCTGGTCGATCTTACAGAGCAGCCGCTCCATCCCCTGCAACATACGCATCGGCCCAGCTTCGAAAAAGATCTGCGACAACTTCGGATCCTGACTCCCCGAAGTCATCATCAACCGATGCAAATTCACCGACTCCTCGCTGTTGATCAGCACATGAAACCCACGCGCGATAGTAAGCAGCACCTTCTCCACCGGCATACCTTCGGGCAATTCGAAATACATCACCGGCAACTGCTCTTCGCACTTGGCGACCACCGCCGCCGAGAACAGCGTCTCCTTGTCGGTGAAGTGGCTGTACACCGTCAGCTTCGACACCCCGGCCTCCACCGCCACCGCATCCATGCTGGTACTGGCATACCCATTACTCAAAAACAGGATTTTCGCCGCATCAAGAATCGCCTGGCGTTTTGCCATGTCCTTGGGACGCCCGGGGCTATTGGTGTTTACAGGATTGTCGGACATTTTCACTTTATTACTGGACTGGTGAGTTTGGTATTAATAACATACTGGCCAGTATAATTATTCCTAGCACCATTAGCGAAAGGTCCTTCAGCATGCGCAGCTATTTCCTGCCACTCGCGTTGCCCGCCAGCTTGTTATTCCTGTTGGCTGCCTGTGGCCATGAAGAAGCCGCGCAAACCACTGTCCGCCCGGCCATGGTGGTTCAGCCAGAGCCTTCCGCGCAGGCTTCCGACAGCTATCCGGGCGAGGTGCGTGCCCGTTATGAACCCGACCTGGCCTTTCGCATTGGCGGCAAAGTCAGCCGACGACTGGTGGAGGAGGGCGAGCGGGTCAAGGCCAACCAGCCCCTGGCAGAGCTCGATCCTCAGGACGTACGCCTGCAACTCGAAGCCACCCGCGCCCAGGTCGCCGCCGCCGAGGCGAACCTGAGCCTGGTGCGCGCCGAGCGTGACCGCTACAAGACCCTTATGGACCGTCAGATGGTCAGCCGTTCCCAGTACGACAATTCCGAAAACCTCTACCGTTCAGGTGAAGCTCGCCTCAAGCAGATCAAGGCCGAATTCGACGTGGCCAATAACCAGGCCGGTTACGCCGTGCTACGGGCGCCCCAGGATGGCGTGGTCGCCAAGCGTGCAGTGGAAGTCGGCCAGGTGGTGTCGGCCGGCCAGACCGTATTCACCCTGGCCACCGATGGCGAGCGGGAGGTGCTGATCAGCCTGCCGGAGCAAAGCTTCGGGCGCTTCAAGATCGGCCTGCCAGTGTCCGTGGAGCTGTGGACCCAGCCCGACCAGCGCTTCAACGGTCGCATCCGCGAACTGTCGCCCGCCGCTGATCCAAAGTCGCGAACCTTCGCCGCCCGTGTCGCGTTTACCGGCGGCAAGGTGCCTGCGGAACTGGGGCAGAGCGCTCGCGTATTCATCCAGGCTGACGGCGTGATTCCCCTGGCGGTTCCGCTGTCTGCCCTCAGCGCGGAGAACGGGGCGTCCTACGTCTGGGTGGTACAGCCCGACAACACCCTCAAGCGCACACCGGTGCGCATCGGCGCTTTTGGCGAGAAGACCGTGCCGGTGCTGGAAGGCCTGAACCCTACCGACTGGGTGATCGCTGCCGGTGTGCATGTACTCCATGAGGGCCAGCAAGTGCGCCCGGTGGATCGCTCCAACCGAGTGGTAAGTCTGGCGGCCAAGGAGTAGTCCCCGATGGGTTTCAATCTTTCCGAATGGGCGTTGCGTAATCGCCAGATCGTCCTGTTCCTGATGATCCTGCTGGCAGTGGTCGGCACCTTGTCCTACACCAAACTGGGGCAAAGCGAAGACCCGCCGTTTACCTTCAAGGCCATGGTGATAAAGACCAACTGGCCAGGCGCCACGGCCCAGGAAGTCTCGCGCCAGGTCACGGAGCGTATTGAAAAGAAACTGATGGAGACCGGCGACTACGAGCGCATCGTTTCCTTCTCCCGGCCCGGCGAATCCCAGGTCACCTTCATGGCCCGGGACTCGATGCACTCTGCGCAGATCCCGGACCTCTGGTACCAAGTGCGCAAGAAGATCAGCGATATTCGCCAGACCTTGCCACCGGATATCCAGGGCCCGTTTTTCAACGATGAATTCGGCACCACTTTCGGCAATATCTACGCCCTGACCGGCGACGGCTTCGACTATGCCGTGCTCAAGGACTACGCCGACCGCATCCAGATTCAGCTGCAACGGGTGCCGGATGTCGGCAAGGTCGAGCTCCTGGGTTTGCAGGACGAGAAGATCTGGATCGAACTGTCCAACCTCAAGCTCGCCACCCTCGGCTTGCCGCTGGCCGCCGTTCAACAGGCGCTGCAAGAGCAGAACGCCGTGTCGACCGCCGGCTTCTTTGAAACCCCGAGCGAGCGCGTGCAGTTAAGGGTTTCCGGCAACTTCAAGACCGTTAAAGAGATTCGCGACTTCCCGATCCGTGTCGGCGATCGCACGTTCCGTATCGGCGACGTGGCCGAGATTCATCGCGGCTTCAACGATCCACCTGCGCCGCGCATGCGCTACATGGGCGCCGATGCCATCGGCCTGGCCGTGGCCATGCGCGATGGTGGTGACATCCTGGTACTGGGCAAGGCGCTGGAAAGCGAATTCGCACGCTTGCAGAAGAACCTTCCTGCGGGCATGGAACTGCGCAAGGTGTCGGACCAGCCGGCAGCGGTAAAAACCAGTGTCGGCGAATTCGTCCAGGTACTGGCGGAAGCGCTGGCGATTGTGTTGTTGGTGAGCTTCTTCTCCCTCGGTGTGCGTACCGGCATGGTGGTCGCCCTGGCGATTCCGCTGGTGCTGGCCATGACTTTCGCCACCATGTATTACCTCGGCATCGGCTTGCACAAAATCTCTCTCGGCGCACTGGTGCTTGCGCTGGGCTTGCTGGTGGACGACGCGATCATCGCCGTGGAAATGATGGCGATCAAAATGGAACAGGGGTACGACCGCCTCAAGGCCGCCAGTTTCGCCTGGACCAGCACCGCCTTCCCGATGCTCACCGGTACGCTGATTACGGCGGCGGGTTTCCTGCCGATTGCCACGGCGCAATCGAGCACCGGTGAATACACCCGCTCGATCTTCCAGGTGGTGACCATCGCACTGCTGGCCTCGTGGGTCGCGGCAGTCGTATTCGTGCCGTACCTGGGGGAAAAGCTCCTGCCGGACCTGGCGAAGATTCATGCGGCCAAGCATGGCACCGACGGTCCGGATCCCTACGGCACGCCGTTCTATCAGCGCGTAAGGCGCCTGGTGGAATGGTGCGTGCGCCGGCGCAAGACGGTGATCGTCCTGACCTTGCTGCTGTTTATCGGCTCGGTGGCGCTGTTCCGCTTTGTGCCCCAGCAGTTCTTCCCGGCTTCCGGGCGACTGGAGCTGATGGTCGACCTGAAACTGGCGGAAGGTGCGTCATTGAGCAACACGGCTGACCAGGTTAAACGCCTGGAGGCCCTGCTCAAGGAACATGCCGGCATTGAGAACTACGTGGCCTATGTGGGGACGGGCTCGCCACGTTTCTACCTGCCGCTGGACCAGCAACTGCCGGCCGCCAGCTTCGCCCAGTTTGTGGTGTTGGCCAAGACCATCGAGGAGCGCGAAAGCTTGCGCACCTGGCTGATCGAGACCCTCAACGAACAGTTCCCGGACCTGCGTTCGCGGGTTACGCGGCTTGAAAACGGCCCGCCGGTTGGCTACCCCGTGCAGTTCCGGGTAACGGGCGAGCACATCGAAGAAGTCCGGGCCCTGGCGCGGAAAGTGGCGGCCAAGGTTCGCGAAAATACCCACGTGGTCAACGTGCACCTGGACTGGGAGGAGCCGAGCAAGATCGTCTACCTCAACGTTGACCAGGACCGCGCCCGCGCCCTCGGTGTGAGCACCGCCAACCTGTCGAAATTCCTCCAGAGTTCCCTCACCGGTTCCAGCGTCAGCCAGTACCGCGAGGACAACGAGTTGATCGAAATCCTGTTGCGCGGCACCGTTCACGAACGTACTGAACTGTCGCTGCTGCCAAGCCTGGCGGTGCCGACCGACAACGGCAAGAGTGTGGCGCTGTCGCAGATCGCGACCCTGGAATACGGTTTTGAAGAAGGCATCATCTGGCACCGCAATCGCCTGCCGACGGTGACCATCCGCGCGGATATCTACGGCAAGGAACAACCGGCGACCCTGGTCCAGCAGATCCTGCCGACGCTGGACGGCGTGCGCGCTGAACTGCCGGACGGTTACCTGTTGGAAGTCGGCGGCACGGTCGAGGATTCCGCCCGTGGGCAGAACTCGGTCAAGGCCGGTGTGCCGCTGTTTATCGTGGTGGTGTTGACCTTGCTGATGCTGCAACTGCGCAGCTTCTCGCGCACGGCGATGGTGTTTCTCACCGCTCCGTTGGGCTTGATCGGGGTGACGCTGTTCCTGCTGGTGTTCCGCCAACCCTTTGGGTTCGTGGCGATGCTGGGGACCATCGCGCTGTCGGGGATGATCATGCGCAACTCGGTGATCCTGGTGGACCAGATCGAACAGGATATCAAGGCGGGACTGGCACCCTGGCAGGCGATTATCGAGGCGACGGTGCGACGCTTCCGGCCGATTGTGCTGACGGCGCTGGCGGCCGTATTGGCGATGATCCCGCTGTCTCGCAGCGTGTTCTTCGGGCCGATGGCCGTGGCGATCATGGGCGGTTTGATTGTGGCGACGGCGTTGACACTGTTGTTCCTGCCTGCGTTGTACGCGGCCTGGTTCAGGATCAAGAAGGACGTGGCGTAAGACGGGCAGCCTTCATATTCCAAGGCCGGGCAGGGAACGTTTTCGGACGTTTCTTCCACTTAGGGACTACCTGATTGCAGGTACTTTTGATCTACCGGTTCTGGTGGTTGCCGGAGCCGGTAAGTGAAGACGTCTAAATGGATTGAAGGATTGCCCTATGTGTATTTGTTCTATCATACGAATGATTGCCCGCCCTCCAAAACCGGCGCCAGAGCCTGAGTGCTCGAAGCCAAAACCGTGCAAGGCAAAGCCGTCACAGCCCGAATGCCCGCCAAAATCCTGTTCAACGAATTCGGACTACCAGACAGGAAAAGTTAACTTTGGACTGGTTGCGATGGGGTCGTTATCCCTCGTTCGCTACGCATAGCAACAGAGAAAGGGATCGCCCCCCGGGCAGAGGGGGCGATTCTGTTGGCTTACAAGCTGCCAAACACCTTCTTTGCCAAACTGGTAGCCGCGGCTGCCGGGTTCTTGCGAATGGTCTCTTCCTGCTGCGCAATCATCTTGAACAGCCCGTCCAGCGCCTGTTCGGTCACGTAGCTTTCGACGTTGGCACTCTTGGCATCAATCGCGCCGAAGGTGGCCGCCTTGCCCGCGAGGGCGTTGTACTGCTGGGCAACGCCAACCTTGTCGGTGGCCGCCTTGACGATGGGCAGGAACTTGGCCCGGATCTCGTCACGGCTGCTTTTGTTCAGGTACTGGGTGGCCGAGTCCTGGCCGCCGGTGAGGATGCCCTTGGCGTCGGTCACGCTCATGTTTTTCACCGCATTTACCAGGATCGGCTGAGCCTGGGTCACGGCAGACTCTGCCGCCTTGTTCATGCTGGCTTCCAGTTGGTTGACCTGATCACCCATGCCGAACATTTTCAGTTTGTCGGCGACTTTGCCCAACTTGCCCGGCAGGCCGATCTTCACTTCGGGGTTATTGCTGAAACCGCCGGGCACGCCCAGTTGTTTCACGGCAATCTGCGCGCCTTGGGTCAGTGCATCCTTGAGGCCGCCGGTGGCGTCGCCCTGGGACAGACTGCCAAGGGACAAGGCCATGGCGTTGGCACCAAGCAGCAGGCCGGCGCACAGGGCCGTTAGGCGAAGGGAGTTACGGAGCATGGACGCTTCCTTATGTTCGAATTTTTAATCAGTGTGCAACCGCATCCACGCGTACGCGCAGCGGTTGTGGATCCTGGCCATTCAACTGCACAGAGTGCCGTTCGGTGGTGATAAACAGTAGCTTGCCATCCAGTTCGATGCGAGCGCTGACCGAGTAACTGTGGCCAGGCTTGACCTGGGCCGGGTCGTAGCTCAGGTGGAAGGGTAGCGGCACCTGGCCTTTCACCGGGCCTTTCTGCTCGGCCAGGGTCACCGCCGGGGCGTCCATCAAGGACACGTCTTGCAGGGTCACACTCAAGGTGGCGGCGGGCGGCAGGGCGATGCGTTGCAGGTAGAACACTTCGCCGTCGAGGCTGGCTTTGGGGGCGGGGCTCATGGTCTGGCAGGCTCCCAGCAGGGCGGTGAGGCCCAGGAGGATGATTTTTTTCATGGTACAGCTCCTTGTCAGCGGCGCCAGAAACACCCTGGCGCCTCGGTCACTCTAGTGTGTTTCTTCGGGGACGACGGGCTTGTCTGCCGCGTCTTCGCTGCGATGCAGGGCCACCTGGCGAATTGACAGGCGAATCTCTGCCGGCAATACGCGCTTGGCCGCGCCTTCGGCCAGCTCGCCCAGCAGTGGGTGATAGCTCAGCTTGCCGGCCTCGTCGCGGCGCAGCACATCCTGCTCCAGCAACGTCTGGATGAAATGTCGGAAAAGGCTCTTGTCGAAGAACTCCGGGGCATTCAGTCCATGGAGGATCGACAGGCGCTGGGCCATGACGGTGCACAGGTCTTCCAGCTCTTCGGCGCTGATGCTGTTCTGGCCGCTGTTGAGCAGCAGCGAGATGGCCATGTAGAAGCGTTGCAGGGTCTGGGCGATGCTCTTGGACAGCAGCGTCAGCAGTACAAAGTGGCGCGAACTTGGGGCCGGGCGCAGGTACACCTCATTCTCGAAGCGCAGCAGGCCTTGTTCGACGAAGGCGTCCAGCCATTGGTCGACCACCGCGTCCAGCTCGTCCAGGGACCAACGGATAAACAACTCCGATTGCAGGTACGGGTAGAGCGCGCGGGTGTAGCGCAGGATCTGTTCGCGGCTCATGCGCGAGCTGCTCTGGAAGAAACTCGCCAGCAGCGCCGGCAGGGCGAAGATGTGCAGCACGTTGTTGCGGTAGTAGGTCATCAGGACGGCGTTTTGCTCGTCCAGGTAGAGGATCTTGCCCAGCGCATCGCTCTGTTCCGACAGCAGGTCCATGTCCTTGACGTGTTTGATCAGCGCCAGGCCGTCACCTTCGGGCAAGGTGGTGTGGGGCGAGTAGGGCACCTTGCGCAGCAGTGCCAGGTACAGATCAAGCTGGCGCGCCATGGCCTGTTCGTCCAGGGCCAGGCGGGTGGTGGACAGCAGCGCCAACGCCACCAGATTCACCGGATTGATCGCCGCTGCTTCGTTCAGGTGTTGCGCCACCCGCTCGCCGAGGCGGTTGGTGGTTTCGTTGAGCCACGCCGGCTTGTAGTTCGGGCCCAGCTCCTGGGCGCGCCAGTCGGGCTGCTCGCTGTCGAGGAATTCGGCCAGCTTGATCGGTTCACCAAAGTTGACTGCGACCTGGCCAAAGCGCTGCTTGAGGGCGCCGACCACTTTGAAAATATCGAAAATCGACTCTTTCTTCTTGCTCGCGCCGCGCAGTTCGCCGAGGTAAGTCCGGCCTTCCAGCACTCGCTCATAGCCGATGTAAACCGGAACAAACACGATGGGCATGCGCGAGGAGCGCAGGAAGCTGCGCAGAGTGATCGCCAGCATCCCGGTCTTCGGTTGCAGCATGCGCCCGGTGCGCGAACGTCCACCTTCGACGAAGTACTCCACCGGGAAACCCTTGGTGAACAAGGTGTGCAGGTATTCGTTGAACACCGAGGTGTACAGCGGGTTGCCCTTGAAAGTACGGCGCATGAAAAACGCCCCGCCACGGCGCAACAGGCTGCCGATCACCGGCATGTTCAGGTTGATCCCGGCGGCAATGTGCGGCGGGGTCAGGCCATTCTTGAACAGCAGGTACGACAGCAGCAGGTAGTCGATATGGCTGCGATGGCACGGCACATAGATCACCTCGTAACCCTGGGCGACCTTTTGCACGCCCTCGATGTTGTTGACCTTGATGCCGTCGTAGATCTTGTTCCAGAACCAGCTCAGCACCACTTCCAGGAAGCGGATGGCGGTGTAGGTGTAGTCCGAGGCAATTTCGTTGCCGTAGCGCAGGGCCTGGGCCTTGGCTTTTTCGGGGGTGATTTTCTCGCGCTCGGCTTCATCGAGGATCGCCTGGCGCACCAGCGGCATGTTGACCAGGCCTTTCACCAGGTTGCGCCGGTGGGACAGGTCGGGGCCGATCACGGCGGTTTTCAGGTTGCGAAAGTGCACCCGCAGGATGCGTTGGGCCATGCGCACGGTGCGTTCGTGGCCTTTATTGTGCTCGATCAATTCACGCAGATTGATAGGCGCGGAGAATTGCACCCGGGTCTTGCGGCCCAGGATCAGGATGCTCAGCAGCCGGCGCAGGCGGCCGGTGACGGCCCAGCTGTCGGCGAACAGCAGCTTCCACGGGCTGGACTCGCTGTCGGGCGACTGGCCCCAGAACACGCTGACTGGAATGATCTGTGCATTCTCTTCGGCGTGTTCGGTGAGTACGTCCACCAGGCGGGTCAGGGTGGGCGGTGCGCCACGCTTGTCCTGGCGGCCGAGCCAGTCGGGGTCGGGCGTCAGGTAGAAGAAGGCCGCCGGTTCCATCAATGGGCCGACCGATACCGGCAGCACCGGGCGCGGCAGGCCGGCCTTGGTACATTCGGTATCAACCACCGCCAATTCGGTGAGGGACGGGGATTGCAGGACGTAAAACACCGGACGACTGCGGTCGAGGTTGAGGGTAAGGGACGACTGGTTGATCGTCTCTGAGCGAACCCAGAGGTACAACAGCCGACGCAAGGTGCCAAATACCAGACGGCGAAAGGGAGAGCGGGTCATACGGCTTCTGCTTTGAGTGGGAAAAACCGAGCAGATGCTCGGGCCGATAGTGTGCCGTATTCACCGAAAATCGGCAAAAAAGCGGCGAAGTAATCTTGAGTTGAAGCTTTTTGAGCCTGTCTTATACTCGGCAGTTCAACTGCGACGACTCAACAATAAACGTACTTATAAAAAGCATGTGGGAGCAAAACAGATGGCAACGCGCGAAACCGGCAATGTGAAGTGGTTCAATGACGCCAAGGGTTACGGCTTTATACAGCGGGAAGATGGCAAGGATGTGTTTGTGCACTATCGCGCCATTCGCGGTGAAGGGCATCGCTCATTGTCTGAAGGCCAGCAGGTGGAGTACGCCGTGGTGACAGGCGAGAAGGGCTTGCAGGCTGAGGATGTGGTGGGCCTGTAACCTTTGCGTGATCGTTCCCACGCTCTGCGTGGGAATGCTTCTTTGGACGCTCCGCGTCTGCTTTTAATCGTGACGCGGAGCGTCACAGGCTGCATTCCCACGCAGAGCGTGGGAACGATCCCTCAGGCCGTTTTCCAGGTGATCTGCTCTTCACCGTCTTCGCTGATACGAATCCAGGTATCCGCGCTTTCTTCACCTTCTTCCTCAACCCAGCTGCCTGGCGCGCAACGCACTTCGACGTTCAGTGCAGCAAAGGCCGCACGGGCGCAGGCGATGTCGTCTTCCCACGGGGTCTGGTCGCTTTCCAGGTACAGGCTGTTCCATTTGCCTACGGCTTTCGGCAGCCAGGTGACCGGCACGCTGCCGGCTGTGCACTTGTAGGTCTGGCCACGCTGGACCCAATCGGTGCACGGGCCCAGGGCAGCGCCCAGCCAGGCGGCGATGGCCTTGTGGTCGACGTCGGCGTCCTTGAGGTAAATCTCGATATCGGGTTGGCGCATGGATGTTCCTCATTGCGGGATTCTGAAAATCCATTCGCGGATTCAGCGCAGGCCCCGAGAGGCCTGCAAATAATGGGTTATTGAAGCACGAAATAGTCGTAGCGCATCGACACAGTGACCAGCAGCGGTTCGGCCGCCTCGATCACCTGGGCGCGGCGCTCGGCATTGGCGCGCCAGCCGTGGGGTGTCATCGCCAGCAGATTGGCGCGGTCCTTGGGATCGGCCAGACTGAGCTTGAACTCCAGGGTTTCACTGTGTTGCAGGCTCATGCCGTCCGGTACCAGCGCCAGGTGCTTGTCATCGGTGTACTCGCGCACTTCGTCGTACAAACGCTCACGCAGTTCCATCAGGTGGCCGCTGGTGGGGCCGACTTTCATCAAGCCACCGCCCGGGCTGAGCAGGCGCTTGGCCTCCAGCCAGTCCAGCGGGCTGAACACGCTGGCCAGGAACTGGCAACTGGCATCGGCCAACGGCACCCGGGCCATGCTGGCGATCAACCAGGTCACCGTGGGGTTGCGCTTGCAGGCACGCTTGACCGCTTCCTTGGAAATATCCAGCGCGTAGCCGTCGGCGCGCAGCAGGGTGTCGGCGATTTGCGCGGTGTAGTAACCCTCGCCACAGCCGATATCCAGCCAGCGCTGGGGTTTGCGTTCTGCGGCCAGTTCGGCCAGGCGCCTGGCCACCGGGGCGTAGTGCCCGGCGTTGAGGAAGTCGCGGCGCGCTTCCACCATTGCCAGGTTGTCGCCCGGGTCCCGACTGTTCTTGTGCTGCACCGGCAACAGGTTCAGGTAACCCTGGCGCGCGCGGTCGAAACGGTGCCCGACCGGGCAGGCCACGCCATTGTCCACTTCATGGAGCGGTGCGCTGCAAATGGGGCAAGCGAGCATCAGGCGAGCAACTTGATCAGGGTCTGGTAGTAGATTTCGGTCAGCACATCGAGATCGCTGGCGAGAATGCGCTCGTTGACCTGATGGATGGTCGCGTTGACCGGGCCCAGCTCTACAACCTGAGTGCCGAGGGTCGCAATGAAGCGCCCGTCGGAAGTGCCGCCGCTGGTGGACGCCTTGGTCTCGCGGCCGGTGACGGCCTTGATGCTGGCGGAGACGGCATCGAGCAACGCGCCTGGTTCGGTGAGGAACGGCAGGCCCGACAGCGCCCACTCCACATGCCAGTCCAGGCCATGCTTGTCGAGAATCGCCGCGACCCGCTGCTGCAGGCATTCGACGGTGGACTCGGTGGAGAAGCGGAAGTTGAACACCGCCGTCAGGTCACCCGGGATCACGTTGGTGGCGCCGGTGCCGGAATTGAGGTTGGAAATCTGGAAGCTGGTGGGCGGGAAGAAGGTGTTGCCGTCGTCCCAATGCTCGGCGGCCAGTTCGGCCAGGGCCGGAGCGGCCAGGTGGATCGGGTTCTTCGCCAGGTGCGGGTAGGCTACGTGGCCTTGCACGCCGCGCACGGCCAGGGTGGCGCCGAGGGAGCCGCGACGGCCGTTCTTGACCACGTCGCCCACCAGGGTGGTGCTCGACGGTTCGCCGACGATGCACCAGTCCAGGCGCTCCTTGCGGGCTGCCAGGCGTTCGATCACAGCCTTGGTGCCGTGGTGCGCCGGGCCTTCTTCGTCACTGGTGATCAGGAAAGCCACCGAACCCTTGTGGTCCGGGTAGTCGGTCACGAAGCGCTCGGAAGCGACCAGCATCGCGGCCAGGCTGCCTTTCATGTCGGCGGCGCCACGGCCACAGAGCATGCCGTTTTCGTCGATCAGCGCGTCGAAAGGGTCGTTCTGCCAGGCCTTGACCGGACCGGTCGGCACCACGTCGGTGTGGCCGGCGAAGCACAATACCGGGCCCTCGTGTTTGCCGTGGGTGGCCCAGAAGTTATCCACATCCTCGATGCGCATCGGCTCAAGCGCAAAACCGGCGTCGCCCAGGCGCTGCATCATCAGCTTCTGGCAATCGGCATCGATCGGCGTCACCGACGGGCGACGGATCAGGTCGATAGCGAGTTGGAGGGTCGGCGAAAGGTCGGCGTGGGCCGTCATGTAAAAACTCCAGAAGCATGTCAGGGCGCAAGGCTTATGTGGGAGGAGGCTCGTGTGGGAGCGGGCTTGCTCGCGAATACGGAGTGTCAGTCAACAACGTATGAACTGACCCGGCGCATTCGCGAGCAAGCCCGCTCCCACACAAAGCAATGGCCTGGGCCAAGTCTCACAAAATGGCCGTTATCTTATAGCAAAACGGCGGCCAGAGGCCGCCGTTTAGTGCATTGCGCAGGATTTTAAGCGGCGGCCACAGGCTCTTGCTTCGGTGCCGGTTTCGGCAGCGACGACAGGAACGCCATGATCAGCGCCGCCACATACGGCAGCGACTGCACCAGCAACATCACCACCCAGAAGCGCATGTCATTGCTCGGCAGGCCCTGCACCAGGTAAATCCCCAGTGCCGCGCCCCACAACAGCATCATGATGAACATCTCTTCCCGGGCTTCGGAAATCGCGACCCAGAAACCGTGGTTATCGGCGTTCTTCGGTGTACGAAAGAACGGAATGCTGGTGGTGAAGAAGCCGTACAGCACGGCCTTGGCGATGGTGTGGGACAACGCCAACCCGGCCAATGCCGCGCAGAACGCATCTTTCAGGTTCACACCCACCGCACGACGGTAGAGGAAGATGATCTTGCCGACCTTGAACACGAACAGCGCCAATGGCGGAATCGCGAAAATCAGCAGCGGCGGGTCAACCCGCGTCGGCACGATAATCATCGCGGCCGACCACAACAGGGCGCCCACGGTGAAGAAGATGTTCATGCCGTCGGCCACCCACGGCAACCAGCCCGCGAGGAAGTGGTAGCGCTGGCCACGGGTCAGCTCGGTGTCCTTGCCGCGCAAGAGGCTCGCGGTGTGACGCTTGATGATCTGGATCGCCCCGTAGGCCCAGCGGAAACGCTGTTTCTTGAAGTCGATAAAGGTATCGGGCATCAGGCCCTTGCCGTAGCTGTCGTGGTAGTACGCCGCCGACAGGCCTTTCTCGAATACCCGCAGGCCCAACTCGGCATCTTCACAGATGCACCAGTCGGCCCAGCCCAGTTCTTCAAGCACCGAGCGACGGGTCATAGTCATGGTGCCGTGCTGGATGATCGCGTCGCGGTCGTTGCGGGTGACCATGCCGATGTGGAAGAAGCCTTTGTATTCCGCGTAGCAGAGCTTCTTGAAGGTGCTTTCGTTCTGGTCGCGATAATCCTGTGGCGACTGCACCACAGCGATTTTCGGGTCGGCGAAGTGCGGCACCATGTGCTTGAGCCAGTTCGGCGACACGCAGTAATCGGAGTCGATCACCGCGATCACTTCGGCATCCTTGGCGGTATGCGGGATCAGGTAGTTCAGCGCGCCGCCCTTGAAACCGGCCAGGGGCGAGACGTGGAAGAACTTGAAGCGCGGGCCCAGGGTTTCACAGTAGTCGCGCACCGGCTCCCACACGGCCGGGTCCTTGGTGTTGTTGTCGATGATCAGGACTTCGTAGTCCGGATAGTCGAGGGCGGCCAGGGCGTCGAGGGTCTGTTTGACCATCTCCGGCGGCTCGTTGTAGCACGGCACGTGGATCGAGACTTTCGGGCGGTAGTCCGAATCCCCTTCAACCGGCAGGAATTCACGCCGGCGTTTGTGAGTCCAGACCGCTTCTGCCAGTTCGTGGGCTTCGGTCAGCAGCACAATGAATACGCCCAGGGCGCCGAGGGCCAGGAGGATGCCCACGGTAACGCTGAACCAGGTGCTGTATTGCTGGCTGTAGTCGTAACCGATCCACACCAGCACCGAACCGCACAGGAACGCGATGAAGGTCAGGAAGGTCCGGCCTCGCTGGCGCAGGGCCGAGCCGTCGATCATCAGCAGGGTCAGGGACAGCAGCGCAAGCACCACCGAGCCGATCGCCAGCACTCGCCATTGTGGAATCGCGACCACCGGGCCATCGAAATTGAATTTCTGCTGGCGCGCGGCGTTGAACACGCCCCAGTAGGCGCCCGCCGAGCCTTCATCGCTGACTTTCCACGGTTGGTCGAAAGCCTCGATCACGAAGTAGTTGTAGCCCTGGCGATTGAGCTTGTTCACCAGTGTGCGCAGGTAAATCGCCTGGTCGGCCGGGGACGTTTCATTGCCACCACGCATGCGGCCGTTACTCGGCCAGCCAACCTCCGACAGCAGCAGCGGCTTTTTCGGGAACAATTTCTTCAGGTCCCGGGCGCGGTCGAGTACGTACTGGCCGGCCTTGTCCATCGGGATGAACTCCCAGAACGGCAGGATGTGCGCGGCGATCAGGTCGACGTGCTTGGCCAGTTGCGGGTTCTTTTCCCAGATGTGCCATTGCTCGGAAGTCGTCACCGGTACTTTCACGGCGGCGCGCACCCGGTCCAGCAGCACGATCAGCGCTTCCGGTGTGATTTCTTCACGGAACAGGGCTTCGTTACCTACCACCACCCGAACGACGCTGCGGGAGGTGTTGGCGATTTCGATGGCACGCTGGATCTCGCGCTCGTTGCGCTCGAGGTCCGGGCTGATCCAGATTCCCAGGGTCACCCGCAGACCGAACTCTTCCGCCAGCTTGGGGATATCCCCCAGGGTGCCGTCGACCGAGTAGGTACGGATGTTGTCCGTCATCTTGCTCATGATCGCAAGGTCCTGACGCATTTGATCGTCAGTCGGATACTGGTCTTTCTGTGGGAACTGGCCTTGCTGGAACGGCGAGTAGGAAAAACCGGAGATCTGTTCAGGCCAGTTAGGGGCAGTGACCGGGCGGTTGATCAGCGCCCAGAAGCCGGTGAACAGCGCGGCAATTGCCAGCACTACCACCAGGTTGAGTCCAAATTTACGCGATGACATGGCTATTTCGGGTTCCAAAAGGTGTGGAACGAAAAGAGGTGTCGGCCTGCGCCGAACGGCGCGCATCCTACACCGGCCTTTCACTGACCGTACAGCAAGCCGAGAAAAACCGGACATTGGGCAGCGAAAGTTCATCTAAGTTCTTTACTTGTAGCTGGATGCGTCGAACTTGTCGCGGCAACGCCCTATAATGCGCGCCGGTTTTTGGGGTAATGGTCATGAGTGCAGAAGATCCACGGTTTGCCGGCGTCGCCCGCTTGTATGGCATTGAAGGGCTGGAACGCTTGAAGGCGGCCCACGTGGCCATCGTCGGTGTGGGCGGTGTGGGCTCGTGGGCGGCGGAAGCCATCGCCCGTTGTGGGGTGGGCGAGATTTCGCTGTTTGACCTGGATGATGTGTGCGTCAGCAACAGCAACCGCCAGTTGCATGCGCTGGACAGCACGGTGGGCAAGGCCAAGGTCGAGGTCATGGCCGAGCGCCTGAAGGGCATCAACCCGGACTGCACCGTGCACGCGGTGGCGGATTTCGTCACCCGCGAGACCATGGCCGAGTACATCACGCCCAATATCGATTGCGTGATCGACTGCATCGACAGTGTGAACGCCAAGGCCGCGCTGATCGCCTGGTGCAAGCGGCGCAAGATCCAGATCATCACCACTGGTGGCGCGGGCGGGCAGATTGATCCGACGCTGATTCAGGTGTGTGATTTGAACCGCACGTTCAATGACCCGCTGGCGTCGAAAGTGCGCTCCACCCTGCGCCGCGACTATGGCTTCTCCCGTACCGTGACCCGCCATTACAGCGTGCCCTGCGTGTTTTCCACCGAACAGCTGCGTTATCCGAAGCCGGACGGCAGCATCTGTTTGCAGAAGAGTTTTGTCGGGGATGGGGTGAAACTGGACTGCGCTGGTGGGTTTGGCGCGGTGATGATGGTTACCGCGAGCTTCGGCATGGTGGCGGCGACCAAGGCGGTAGACAAGATAGTGGCCGGGGTGCGCCGGCCTGCTGACAGGGTCAAGGCCCCTTAGATCTCAGTCTGGAATGAAGATCAAAATGTGGGAGGCTCAGCTGCCGCATCCGCTGCAACACCGCGTTCAATCCATTGCTGCGCGACGGCGATAACTGCCGCGACAGGCCCAGTTGTTCAAACCAGCCGGGCAAGTCGACGGCGTGCAGTTCGGCGGCAGACAAGCCGTTGACCCGTGCCAGCAACAGCGCAACCAGCCCGCGTATCAGCCGTGCATCGCTGCTGGCGGCAAACTGCCAGTGGTCATCCTGCAAGCGCCCCACCAGCCACACCAGGCTTTCACAGCCCTGCACCAGGTTGGCGTCGACCTTGTCTTCATCCGGCAAGGCGGGAAGACGTTCGCCCCATTGCATCAGCAGGCGGGCCCGTTGCTCCCAACTGCCGACCGCCTGGAATGCTTCCAGCGCGATAACGGCCTCCGGCGGCAAACTCATCGCAACATATCCAGGGCTTGATCCAGCGCTTCAAAAAAACGCTCCAGGTCGTCGGAGTCGTTGTACAGCGCCAGCGACACCCGAATCGCCCCCGACAATCCCATCTGCTTGAGCAATGGCATCGCACAATGATGGCCCGCGCGTACGGCAATCCCTTGTTCAGTCAGCAAGTGGGCAAGGTCGGCGTTGTGCACGCCTTCCACTACAAAACTGGCCAGGGCTACTTGCGGCGAACCCAGCAGGCGCACGCCGTTGCGGGCTTGCAGGCCACGCAGCAGGTAGTCGTGCAGGGCGGCTTCGTGGGCCGTCACTGCCTGCTGGTCCAGGGAACTCAGGTAATCCAGGGTTGCGCCCAGGCCGATCACGCTGGCGATCGGCGGTGTTCCGGCTTCGAAGCCAAGGGGCGCGGGGCGAAAGCTGGCACTTTGGTAGTCAGCCTGCTGCACCATCTCGCCGCCAAACTGCCAATGGCGCAGGTGATGCAGGGCTTCGGTGCGACCGTAAAGCACGCCGACGCCATCCGGGCCGTAGAGCTTGTGGCTGGAAAACACGTAGAAGTCGCAGCCCAGGGCCTGCATGTCGTGGCGACCATGGACGATGCCCTGGGCGCCATCGACCACCGTCAGTGCGTCGTGGGCCTTGGCCAGCGCCAGCAATTGCGGCAACGGCTGCCAGGCACCGAGCACGTTGGACAGTTGGCTCACCGCCAGCAGGCGGGTGCGCGGGCCGATCAGTTGGGCGGCGGCTTGCAGGTCGATCAAGCCGTCTTCAGCGAGCGGCAAGACCACCAGCGCCAGCTCTCGACGTTTGGCCAGTTGCTGCCACGGCAGCAGGTTGGCGTGGTGCTCCAGGGCGCTGATGACAATCTCGTCGCCCGGGTTGAATAGGTGCTCAAGGCCATAAGCCAGGAGGTTCAGCGCTGACGTCGCGCCGTGGGTGAAGATGATTTGCCCGTTGTCACCGACGTTCAGCCACTGCGCCACCTTGTTGCGACTGTCCTCGAAGGCCTGGGTCGCATGGGCGCCCGGCAAATGCTGGGCACGGTGCACATTGGCTGCGCCATTGGCGTAGTAATGGCTGATGGCGTCCAGCAAGGCTTGAGGTTTTTGCGTGGTGGCGGCGTTGTCCAGGTAGGTCTGGTCTTGCCGTTGCAGGGTGGCGATGGCCGGAAAATCGGCGCGCCAGGGAGAGGGCACAAGCATGGTGATCAAGACTCGTATAAACGGCCCGCATCCGGAAGAGGCAGGCCGTTAGTGGCATCGAGTCGCTGCTTAGTTGTGAGCGTGCAGCGCTGCGTTCAGTTCGATGGCCGATTTGTGGGTTTTGCACTCCACGGCACCGGTCTCGGAGTTGCGGCGGAACAGCAGGTCCGGTTGGCCGGCCAGTTCACGGGCCTTGACCACTTTGACCAGCTGGTTTGCTTCATCCAACAGTGCAACCTTGGTGCCGGCGGTAACGTACAGGCCCGACTCAACGGTGTTGCGGTCGCCCAACGGGATACCGATACCGGCGTTGGCGCCGATCAGGCAGCCTTCGCCGACCTTGATCACGATGTTGCCGCCGCCCGACAGGGTGCCCATGGTGGAGCAGCCGCCGCCCAGGTCCGAACCCTTGCCGACGAATACGCCAGCCGACACACGGCCTTCGATCATGCCCGGGCCTTCGGTGCCGGCGTTGAAGTTGACGAAACCTTCGTGCATCACGGTGGTGCCTTCGCCCACGTAGGCACCCAGGCGGATGCGCGCGGCATCAGCGATACGCACGCCGCTCGGCACCACGTAGTCGGTCATTTTCGGGAACTTGTCCACCGAGAACACTTCCAGCAGCTCGCCACGCAGGCGCGCTTCCAGCTGACGCTCGGCCAGCTCGGCGATGTCGATTGCGCCCTGGCTGGTCCAGGCCACGTTCGGCAACTGCGGGAACACACCGGCCAGGTTCAGGCCGTGGGGCTTGACCAGGCGATGGGACAGCAGGTGCAGCTTGAGGTAGGCCTCAGGCGTGGAAGTCAGCGCGGCGTCTTCGGCCAGCAGGGTGGCGACCAGCGGTGTATGGCTTTCAGCCAGGCGGCTCAACAGGGCGGCTTGGGCAGCGTCGACGCCTTTGAGCGCGTCAGCCAGTTGCAGGGCCTGGGTGACGGTGAAAGTGATCGCCTGGTTGCCTTCGGTGTAACCGAGGATCGGGGTGATGGCAGCGATGATTTCAGCCGATGGATTGAGCAGCGGTTGTGCGTAAAACACTTCCAGCCAAGCACCTTGGCGGTTCTGAGTGCCGACGCCGAAGCCCAGGCTGAACAGGGAATTGGACATGCTGTTACCTCTACAAAAATGGAGTGGGCTGGCCTACTTGAGGGCCGCCGAATAACTATCTGGCTTGAAGCCAATCAGGGTTTTGTCACCGAGATCAAGCACGGGACGCTTGATCATCGAGGGTTGCGCGAGCATCAATTCAATGGCTTTCGCTTGGTCGAGATCGGCTTTGCGTTCGTCTTCGAGTTTGCGAAAGGTGGTGCCCGCACGGTTCAAAACCACCTGCCAACCGTGCTCATTGCACCATTGGGTCAAGTGTTCGCGGTCGATACCGGCCGTTTTGTAGTCATGAAACTCATACTGGATAGCGTGCTCATCGAGCCAGGTGCGCGCCTTTTTCATGGTGTCGCAGGCTTTGATGCCGAAAAGGTGCAACGTTTTGCTTGAAGCGGTCAAGGAATTGCCCCCCTTTGGGCTGACGCAGATGAAAGGTCTAGGATTATGCCATGACCAGCGGCTTTCGGCGCCGCTCGTCACACTTACGTTTTGCTCGCGTGCGACTTTTGTGCAAAGGCCATCGCGCAGCATAGGCGGCTAATATGGCACTTCAACGGCGAGTTGTTGCCTGATGTGTGTTGTTGCAAGTTGATTGTCTGGGAATCCCGCGTTATGCAAACCGCCTACACCGTACTTATCCTGCTAATGCTGGTCAGCGTTTCGCGCCTGGTCGGGCGCATCATCCCACTGCCGTTGCCTCTGGTGCAGATTGCCGCCGGCGCCTTGCTGGCCTGGCCGACCCTCGGGCTGCACGTGGCCCTTGACCCTGAGTTGTTTCTTTTCCTGTTTCTGCCGCCGCTGCTGTTCTCCGATGGCTGGCGTATGCCCAAGCGTGAATTGTGGCGCCTGCGCGGGCCGATCCTGACGCTGGCGGTGGGCCTGGTGCTGTTCACTGTAGTCGGTGCCGGTTACTTCATTCACTGGCTGTTGCCGAGTATCCCACTGCCGGTGGCCTTCGCCCTGGCGGCGGTGTTGTCGCCGACGGATGCCGTGGCGGTGTCGGCCATTTCCCAGAATCGTTTGCCGACGCCTTTGATGCATATGCTTCAGGGCGAGGCGCTGATGAATGACGCCTCGGGCCTGGTGACCTTCAAGTTCGCCCTGGTGGCGGCGGTGACCGGGGTATTTTCCCTGGCGAATGCCAGCCTGACGTTTGTGCTGGTGGCCGTCGGTGGCCTGGCCATTGGCGTGGCCTTGAGCTGGCTGGTGGGCCGCTTGCGGTCCTGGATGATCGCCCGAGGCTGGGATGACCCGGCGACGCATGTGGTGTTCATGTTGCTGCTGCCGTTTGCTGCCTACGTGCTGGCCGAACGCCTTGGCGCCTCGGGCATCTTGTCGGCGGTGGCTGCGGGGATGATGCAAAGCTGGCTCGACCTGCTGCCGCGCCAGACCAGCACCCGGTTACTCAACCGCAGTGTCTGGTCGCTGCTGGAGTTTGCGTTTAACGGCTTGATCTTCCTGCTGCTGGGCCTGCAATTGCCGGACATCATCAAGGCGGTGGTCAGTCACGAGCCGACGTTGTGGCCGACCTTGTTGTATCGCTGCCTGGACGTGATCGCGATTTTCCTGGTGCTGGTGGTGTTGCGGTTTATCTGGGTGCAGAGCATCTGGCGCCTGTCGGGGTTACTGCGGCGCCTGCGTGGGAAAAGTGAGCTGACGCTGGTGCCTACCGCTCGTTCCTGCTGGCTGTTGACCGTGGGCGGGGTACGTGGGGCGGTGACCCTGGCGGGTGTGATGTCGGTGCCATTGCTGCTGGCGCCCGGTGAGGCGTTTCCGGAGCGTGACCTGCTGATTTTTATTGCCGCCGGGGTAATCCTGCTGTCACTGGTTGCTGCCTGTATCGCCTTGCCGCTTCTGCTGCGGGGGATCGAAAAGAGCCCGGACGACAAGCGTCACAATGAAGTGCGCGAGGCTTGGAAGAAGACCGCCGTGGCAGCTATTCATGCACTCGAAACCGAAGAGCCTGCTGAAGCTGCACCTCTGCATGCCGCCCAGGCAGCCTTGGCCACCGAGCTCAAAGCGCGGTTGATGTCGGAGTATCGTCATCAATTGGAGGTGTTCAATGATTCGGCCGAAGCCCAGGCGCTGGCGTTTCAGATGGACCAACTGGAGCGCAAGTTGCGCCTCAAGGCCCTGCGGGCGCAGCGTCTGGAGCTGTATAGCCTGAGCCGTCACCACCAGATTGGTGATGACGTGCTACGGGAGGTGTTGGCGGATCTGGATATGAGCGAGGCTATCTTGGGGAAAACCGGGTAGTGCATTGCTTCCCCGTCATCTGGACGTTGCACCCATTCTCGAATACGCAATTTCACATTTCGATCATCGTGAGGGGGGATTCAGCCAGATTTTTTAGGAAGGGTAATATTGGTAAACCCCAAGGCTTTAGCGAACATATGTTTGATGTCGCGGGCGGTTTTCTTTTTATTGGCGTCCCAGTGAATGCCCATGGTGGGGTCCGAAGGCGCTTTATTTTTGGCGTCTGTTCCGATCTCCGACCAGGACTTGCCGCCATCGGTAAGCGAAATTCGGATATCACCATCGGCGTTGTCAGTGAATTTAATAGATGTATTTACGTAAGGTTGTAGTTTTTCGATATTGTGTATCACCAGTTTCTTCTGTTCGTCATTCATGCCGAGCAGCGATACGGTTACCGTTGAAAGGTCTGGCCAAAGCTTGGTTGTTGCCACGGTGGCTTGTAGTTTTTTGATGCTGTCATCAATAGAGGGAAGAGGCCGTGGAGGGTACATCAACCGTAATAATGCGATATCGCCGTCAGAGAGCTCATTGCTTTTAAGGACGGCGGCGCCACCATTCAACTCCTTCGAAGTGAATTCATAATGCATGATCGACTTTTGATCGTAAGGCGTGAAAGTGGGGCCGTTTTTTTGCCGTTTTATCGTGTCCAATACTGTTTCTTTTGCAAGTTTTTTGGGGGCAGCAGCGTCTTTGAAAGTCTTGTCGAGTTCTTTTTCATCAAATTCTATCGTGCGGTCGGGATGTTGGTGCTCGTGTAATACTCCAATTGCGTGCATACCTTCATGTAGGGCTGTGGCAATTACTTTTTCCGCAGGTCGATCGAAGTCTATTGACAGGGTGGGTTCAGTAGCAGGAGCCGTTTTTGCTTGAATCCCCACCCACGAAGAGCCATTTTGACCCTTTACGGTGTTAGGGCCTACACGGATTTCTGCATCAGGGCCTGCGACAAATTTAAATTTCAGATTGACGTGTGGTGAGATTTTACTGAACGCAGCTTTTATAAGATCTTCTTGCTCTTTTTTTACTTCCTGAAAGCCTATGGTGACGGTTGAGTTTTGTGGCCATCTTCGATGGGTCGCTCCGATGCCGCGTTTGGATCGAGTGCGAGGAGTAGGCCGCACCTGCGCCTCTTCATCGGTTGGAATAGTCGCCGAGTTCGCGATGTGAATACTGGCAGGGGAGTAACTACTGTTGAGCGTATTCATGGGTTGTGAATTCTCAATAAAGGGGGGCCTGGCAATTGTTGAAGAGGGAACTAAGGTTTATAAAATCTCCTGCCTTAATTGGATATTTTTTGTGAGTTAAGGTTAATTTTGCGTAGGGTTGTGTGCGTTTCTGTGTGGGAGGACGGCAACTTTTAGTTTCGTGACGATGTTGCAGGAAATATATTGATAGCGCCTGTCAGGCAGCGTGGCGAGTGGAAATTTAGTTTCGAGAAGGCGGTGGTTGCGCGATTAGATAAGATTAAGGGGGCGGCTATGAGTGAGGCGTATCTTGGGAGGGGAAGGCAGCCAACTGGAAATATTGGGCGGTATTCTGCGTGGTCAGGTGCAGGCTTTTTCTGGGGGAAGGGGAGGGAGTTTGCGGGAGAGCTCATGATTCACCCTGGCTCCCCCGTCATATTGAAAGCGACTATTTCCGTCGCTGAATGAATGCGCGAATCCGCTCGGCCGCTCCCACACACTCCGCCAGCGGCGCAACCATTGCCAGGCGTGCACGCCCGGCGCCCGGGTTGACCCCGTCCACTTCCCGCGACAGGTACGAGCCCGGTACCTCCCAAGCGTGAATTATGGCGCCTGCGCGGGCCGATCCTGACGCTGGCGGTGGGCCTGGTGCTGTTCACTGTAGTCGGTGCCGGTTACTTCATTCACTGGCTGTTGCCTGTATCGCCTTGCCGCTTCTGCTGCGGGGGATCGAAAAGAGCCCGGACGACAAGCGTCACAATGAAGTGCGCGAGGCCTGGAAAAAGACCGCTGTGGCGGCGATCCATGCGCTGGAAGCGGAAGATCCCGTGGAAACTGAAACCCAGGACGCCGCCCAGGCTGCACTGGCTACCGAGCTGAAGGCAAGGCTGATGTCGGAGTATCGGCATCAGTTGGAGGTGCTCAACGACTCGGCTGAAGCCCAGTTGCTGGCGTAGCAGATGGACCAACTGGAACGCAAGCTGCGGCTCAAGGCGTTGAGGGCGCAGCGCCTTGAGCTTTACAGCCTGAGTCGGCATCACGCAATTGGTGACGATGTACTGCGCGAAATACTGGCGGATCTGGATATGAGCGAAGCCAATCTGGGCAAAATGAAATAGATGACGGCGGGGGCATCCCTCATTCACCTGCATAGCCCTTAAGCGCCCGGGCGGATCAGCGTCGGAACACCCAGGATGTCTCGTAAAAAATTCAGTGTCCCCTGTGTGGCATTGGCTGGCGAAGGCATCTGGCGCGTCTTGGGGTAGGCTTTGCGCATTTGTCTGATATCGCCTCTGCTGATTTTCCAGTTTTCCGGGCGGTCAACGCCATCGGTCGTCCACTCGGGGCGAATCCGGTAGTGCATCACTGAGCGTCTGTCGTACGGCAGGTATCGGTTCTGGTCCTCAGGAGGAAGCGGGTATAGGTTGTTGAGCAAGTCTTCCTCCGTCCAGCCCCAGTGATCGGCGACGTAGCGGTAGGTTTTTTCCGGGTCATAAGGGATGTCTGCGTCGGGATGCTGGTGCGCATGCAATGCCCCCAGCGCATGCCCGAACTCATGGGTGACCACAAAGGGGAACCGCGCAGATTGGGTATCCGACTGCACGACCATGGTGGGTTGCCCGAGCGGGATATTTTTTGCATCGGTTCCTGGCACCGTGAACCCGCCATTTACACGGTGGGAAAGGCGAATTCGGATATCACCCTCACCGCCGGACAAAAACTCAAACTTGAGATTGACGTAGGGCTGCCATTTGTTGATCGCATCCTTGATCAAACTGGTATCGGCTTCGTTGGCATCGTACAGCGCGATCTTGAGGGTCGAGCCGTTGGGCCACAGTTTGGTAGTGTCCAGCACGTTGCGCGTGGCCCTGATCGGGCTGGAGGTCTGTGCCTCGTCGTGGGAGGGGGAGGTGTCGCTGTACGGAAAAGTGAGGGGCAGGGTACCATTGGGGGTGGGGTTGAGCATGATTTTTTCCACGCAGGTTGAGGGTCTCCCTGAGTGGTGCCGAGGCGGCGGGTGTTCCTGGCCTTGTGTTTCTACATTTTCAATAGGTGCTGCCCGCCCCGGGGCGGGCAGCACTCAGCTCAGCGGTTGCGGATGATAAATGAGCGAATCCGCTCGGCCGCTTCCACACACTCTGCCAACGGCGCAACCAGTGCCAGGCGCACACGCCCGGCGCCCGGGTTGACCCCGTCCACTTCCCGCGACAGGTACGAGCCCGGTACCACGGTCACGTGTTCTTCCACGAACAAATCACGGCAGAACGCGGCATCGTCGCCCTTCACGTTCGGCCACAGGTAGAAGCCACCGTCGGGGTTTTGCACGTCCAGCACCGGCTTCAGGATCGCCAGTACGGCATCGAACTTCTCCCGGTACAGGTCGCGGTTGGCCTGCACGTGGGCTTCGTCCTGCCAGGCGGCGATACTCGCCAGTTGGGTTTGCACCGGCATCGCGCAGCCGTGGTAAGTGCGGTACAGCAGGAAACCCTTGAGAATCTGCGCATCGCCGGCCACGAAACCCGAACGCAGGCCCGGCAGGTTGGAGCGTTTGGACAGGCTGTGGAACACCACGCAGCGCTTGAAGTCCTGGCGACCCAGTTCGACGCAGGCGCTGAGCAGGCCCGGCGGCGGGGTTTGTTCGTCGAAGTACAACTCGCTGTAGCACTCGTCGGCGGCGATTACGAAGTCGTATTCGTCGGCCAGGGCGATCAGCTTTTTCAGGGTGTCGACGGGGATCAATGCGCCGGTCGGGTTGCCTGGCGAGCACAGGAACAGGATCTGGCAGCGTTTCCAGATGTCCGGTGATACGGCGTCGAAATCCGGGTTGAAGCCGTTTTCATCCAGGCACGGCAGGTAGTGCGGCTTGGCCCCGGCGAGGAACGCAGCGCCTTCGTAGATCTGGTAGAACGGGTTCGGGCTGACCACCAGCGCGTCGTCACCACGGTTGACCACGGTCTGGGTGAAGGCGAACAGCGCTTCACGGGTGCCGTTCACCGGCAGGATGTTGCGCGCCGGGTCCAACCAGCCCTTGGGCACGCTGAAACGGCGTTCGCACCAGGCGCCGATGGCTTCTCGCAGGGCGGGAATGCCCAGGGTGGTGGGGTACACCGCCATCTGGTCCAGGTTGTTGGCCAGCGCGTCGGCGACGAACTGCGGAGATTTATGCTTCGGCTCGCCGATGGACAGGGCGATCGGACGCTTGTCCGGGTTCGGCGTGACGCTGCCCAGCAGGACGCGCAATTTCTCGAACGGGTAGGGCTGCAACTGGTTCAGGGCATTGTTCATCGATAAATCTCGTTCAATTCATTGGAAGCTGAAAATGGTCGGTCGGTCAGATGCTCAAGCGTGACATCTCGACGCCGGTCTCCTGATTGACGCTCAACTGCTGGACGATGGCTTCCTGCAAGCGTTGGCACAGTTCAGGGTCGGAAAGCGGCTGGTTGTCGGCATCGGTAATGAAGAACACGTCTTCCACCCGTTCGCCCAGGGTCGCAATCTTGGCGTTCTGCAACGACAGGTCGAACTCCAGGAAGATCGTGCCGATCCGCGCCAACAGGCCAGGCCGGTCCGGCGCGCTGAGTTCCAGCACCGTCACCGGGCGTTGGGCATCGTTGTGAATGGTCACCTCGGGGGCAAACGCAAAGTGCTTGAGCTGGCGCGGTACCCGGCGCTGGATGATGGTCGGGTAGTCGTCAGGGTTGCGCAGCGCGTCGGTGAGGCCTTTGCGGATCTTTTTCACTCGCTCCGGGTTGTCGCCGATGGACTCGCCTTCCGTGTCGAGCACGATGTAGGTGTCGAGGGTGAACTGGCTGCTGGAGGTGATGACCCGGGCGTCGTGAATGTTCAAGTTGAGCTGGTCCATCGCGGCCACGGTCACGGCGAAGAAGTCGTGCTGGTCGGGTGCGTAGATGAAGATCTGCGTACCGCCTTCGAACTCGCGCTGGGTGGTTTCCTTGATCAGCACCAGCGGCCCGCCATCGGCCGGCTGCTGCAGGATCGCGTCGCTGTGCCAGGCCACGTCGCCGGCGGTGTGGCGCAGGAAGTAGTCGTCCCCCAGTTGCGACCAGAGTTGCTCGACGTCGTCCGGGTCGTTGCCGCCACGCACCAGAATATCCAGGGCCGCGCTTTGGGTGCGCCGGATCTGCTCTTCACGGTCCACCGGGTTCTCCAGGCCGCGACGCAGCGCGCGCTTGGTCTCGGTGTAGAGCTGGCGCAACAGGCTGGCGCGCCAGGAATTCCATAGCGTCGGGTTGGTGGCGTTGATGTCGGACACGGTGAGCACGTACAGGTAGTCGAGACGGGTTTCGTCGCCGACGGCCTGGGCGAAATCATGGATCACCTGCGGGTCGGACAAGTCCTTGCGCTGGGCGGTGGTGGACATCACCAGGTGGTTTTGCACCAGCCACACAATCAGCCGGCTGTCCCACAGTGGCAACTGATGGCGCTGGCAGAACGCCTCGGCGTCCACCGCGCCAATTTCCGAGTGGTCACCGTGGCGGCCCTTGCCGATGTCGTGGTACAGGCCGGCGAGGTAGATCAATTCCGGCTTGGGCAGGCGCGCCATGAGCTTACTGGCCAGCGGGAATTTCTCTGATACCTGGGTGTACTGCAACTTACGCAGGTGCTTGATCAGGTTCAGGGTGTGGGCGTCCACCGTATAGATGTGGAACAGGTCGTGCTGCATCTGCCCGACGATAAAGCCGAACTCCGGCAGGTAGCGCCCCAGGATCCCGTAGCGATTCATGCGCCGCAGGTTGCGGTGGATGCCGATCTTGCACTTGAACAGCTCGATAAACAGGCTGGTGTTGCGGATGTCGTTACGGAAATCGTCGTCGATCAGGTGACGGTTTTCCCGCAGCAAGCGAATGGTGTCGGCGCGCACGCCCTTGATTTCCGGCTGTTGGGCCATCAACACGAAGATTTCCAGCATGGCGAACGGCGTGCGTTTGAACACGTTGTCGTTGCGCGCCTCGATGTAGCCATCGTGCAACTGGAAGCGCGAGTTGATCGGCTGCGGCGGTGCTTCGTCTTCCGGAGCCAGGATCACTTCTTCGAAGTGCTGGATGATCAGGTCGCTGAGCTGGGCAATGCTCATTACCACCCGGTAGTACTGCTGCATGAAGCTTTCGATGCTGGTCTTCGCGTCTTCGCCTTCAAACCCCAGCAGGGTCGCAATGGAGCGCTGGTGGTCGAACAGCAGGCGGTCTTCGGAGCGACCGGCCAGCATGTGCAACGCGTAGCGCACTTTCCACAGGAATTCCTGGGAGGAGGCCAGCAAGGCGTTTTCGCTCTCAACCAGGAAGCCTTCCCCGGCCAGGGCGCGCAGGTTCAGGGTGCCGTATTGACGGCGGGCGACCCACAAAATCGTCTGGATATCCCGCAGCCCGCCCGGTGAGCCTTTGACGTTGGGTTCCAGGTTGTATTCGGTGTCGTTGTACTTGTGGTGCCGGGCCTTCTGCTCGGCGCGTTTGGCCAGGAAGAAGTCCTTGCTCGGCCACATGTGCGCGGTACTGGTGACTTCCAGCATGCGCTGGCGCAGGCGCTCGGGGCCGGCGATGGTGCGGCTTTCCATCAGGTTGGTGATCACCGTCAGGTCGGCGCGGGCTTCCTGGGCGCATTCGTCCACCGAGCGCACGCTTTGGCCGACTTCCAGGCCGATGTCCCACAGCAACGTCAGAAAACGCTCGATGGAGTCGCGGAAAATTTCGTGATCGGCGCTGTCCAGCAAAATCAGCAGGTCGATATCGGAGTAGGGGTGCAGTTCACCACGGCCGTAGCCGCCGACCGCCACCAGGGCGATATCGGCGTCTTCACTCCAGCTGAACTGTTCCCAGGCCTTTTGCAGGATGTTGTCGACGAACCAGGCGCGGTCCTCGATCAGCCGTCGGATATCCCGGCCCGTACGAAAGCGCGCGTCGAGCACCTCGCGGGCCTGACGAATGGCCTTCTTGAAGGCGGCGATGGGGCTGGCCTTCAGCGCCAGTTCCGCCTGGAACTGGCCGCGGTCGAAGAGTTCGGGATCCACCTGGGGCATCGATCGGTTTTCCTTTCTATCTATGGGTCACAGCGTTGCTAATTAGAAAACCGGTGCAAACATTACGCCGAAACGCGGGGAATCGTGTCGTCGGCCCGCAGCGTGAAGATCTCGTAGCCGGTGTCGGTGACCAGCAGGGTGTGTTCCCACTGGGCCGAGAGCTTGCGGTCCTTGGTGATGGCGGTCCAGCCGTCGCCAAGCACCTTGGTGTCGGCCTTGCCCTGGTTGATCATCGGTTCGATGGTGAAGGTCATGCCTGCCTTCAGCTCCATGCCGGTGCCGGCGCGGCCGTAGTGCAGGATCTGTGGCTCTTCGTGGAATACCTTGCCGATGCCGTGGCCGCAGAATTCGCGCACCACCGAGAAGCCGTTCTTTTCAGCGTGCTTCTGGATGACTTCACCGATGTCGCCCAGGCGGCAGCCAGGCTTGACGATCTCGATGGCCTTGTACATGCATTCCTGGGTGACTTGCGACAGGCGCTCGGCCCAGACCGGCACGTTGCCGACGTGGAACATGCGGCTGGTGTCGCCGTGGTAGCCGTCCTTGATCACGGTGACGTCGATGTTCAGGGTGTCACCGTCTTTCAACGGCTTGTCGCCGGGAATCCCGTGGCACACCACGTGGTTGATCGAGGTGCAGATCGACTTGGGGAAGCCCTTGTAGTTCAGTGGGGCAGGGATGGCTTTTTGCACGTCAACGATATAGTCGTGGCAAATGCGGTCCAGCGCTTCGGTGGTGACGCCGGGCTTGACGTGTTCAGCAATCATTTCCAGCACGTCGGCAGCCAGCTTGCCGGCAACACGCATGCCAGCGATATCTTCGGCGGTTTTGAGGGTGACGGTCATACAGGCTCTCTCTAGCGCGACGCGCTGAAATCAATACGGTTTACGGGTGTGCGACAAAAGGTTGCAGAATTCACACAAGCCCAAAAAACGCGATTCTAGCAGACGCAGGGGTGAAACCATGAGCGTCTGGCGATCGCTTCTGTCTATAAGGTTGGGGGCATTCTGGCTCTATTCAAAGGCTTAGGCAAAAGCGACTGACGGCAAATGTGATTGCGGGTTTCGTTTTTGCAAGCTCTGTGGTATAAAATGCGCCGCTTTCCGGGGATACCCCGCAAAGCTTAAATCCACACACGTGTCGACACGATGACCTGGGTGCCGGAGGCGAATGCCACTGGTTGGTCATTGGGATACGTGGAGGCCAAACCCGACTTATTAAGGAACTATCATGTCCCAAGTCAACATGCGCGATATGCTGAAGGCCGGTGTGCACTTCGGTCACCAGACCCGTTACTGGAACCCGAAAATGGGTAAGTACATTTTCGGCGCGCGTAACAAGATCCACATCATCAACCTTGAAAAAACCCTGCCAATGTTCAACGAAGCTCTGACTTTCGTAGAGCGCCTGGCACAGGGCAAAAACAAGATTCTGTTCGTCGGCACCAAGCGTTCCGCTGGCAAGATCGTTGCTGAAGAAGCAGCACGTTGCGGTTCGCCGTACGTCGATCACCGCTGGTTGGGCGGCATGCTGACCAACTTCAAAACCATCCGTGCTTCCATCAAGCGTCTGCGTGACCTTGAAGTGCAAGCCGAAGACGGTACTTTCGCCAAGCTGACCAAGAAAGAGGCGCTGATGCGCACTCGCGACCTGGAAAAGCTCGATCGTTCCCTGGGTGGTATCAAGGACATGGGCGGTCTGCCTGACGCACTGTTCGTTATCGACGTTGATCACGAGCGCATCGCGATCACCGAAGCTAACAAGCTGGGTATCCCGGTTATCGGCGTAGTCGATACCAACAGCAGCCCGGAAGGCGTTGACTACATCATCCCAGGCAACGATGACGCAATCCGCGCTATCCAGCTGTACATGGGTTCGATGGCTGACGCTGTAATCCGTGGTCGCAACCACGTTGCTGGCGGCACCGAGCAGTTCGTTGAAGAAGCTCCGGTAGCAGCAGCTGAGTAACTGACGCCTTGGCGTTGACTCAGTAAGCAAAAAGGGGGCTTGGCCCCCTTTTTGCCACCTCGAAAACCATTTGTCGGCAGCGCAGCTACAACATCTGTAACGTGCAGCGGCCTACAAGGGTGGTTCGGGAAGAATTGATCGCCCGTTCAATCGGGTGGAATGGTTGAAAACCTATCCAAGAGGATTTTGAAAATGGCAGAGATTACTGCAGCGTTGGTTAAAGAACTGCGTGAGCGTACCGGCGAAGGCATGATGGATTGCAAAAAGGCCTTGACCAAGGCCGGCGGCGACATCGAAAAAGCCATTGATGACATGCGTGCTTCGGGCGCCATCAAGGCTGCCAAGAAAGCAGGCAACGTCGCTGCTGAAGGCGCTATCGCAATCAAGGAAGACGGCAAATCCGCCGTTATCCTGGAAGTTAACTCGCAGACCGACTTCCTGGCCCTGCAAGACGACTTCAAAAACTTCGTCGCTGCCAGCGTTGAAAAAGCGTTCGCTGACAAACTGACCGACGCCGCTCCGCTGATCGAAGCTCAAGAAGCTGATCGTCTGGTTCTGGTGGGTAAAGTAGGCGAGAACGTTAACATTCGTCGTCTGACCCGCGTTGAAGGCGATGTTGTGGGTGCTTACCTGCACGGCAACAAGATCGGTGTTGTGGTTGCCCTGAAAGGCGGCAACGTTGAACTGGCCAAAGACATCGCTATGCACGTAGCGGCCAGCAACCCTGAATTCCTGCTGCCATCGGAAGTTTCTGCTGAAGCCATCGAACGCGAGAAAGCCGTGTTCCTGCAGCTGAACGAAGAAAAAATCAAAGGCAAGCCTGAAAACATCGTTGAAAACATGGTTAAAGGCCGCATCAGCAAGTTCCTGGCTGAGGCTTCCCTGGTTGAGCAGGCGTTCGTCAAGAACCCTGAAATCAAGGTTGGCGAACTGGCCAAGAAAGCCGGTGCTGAAATCGTTTCCTTCACCTACTACAAAGTAGGCGACGGCATCGAGAAGCCGGTCGACAACTTCGCTGAAGAAGTTGCTGCCCAGCTGGCTGCCACCAAGAAGTAAGACGGTTTTTAACTGTCGCCCAAAAGAGGCTGCCCGCTTACGCGCGCAGCCTCTTTTCAAATGGGGTGATCAATTTTATTGGTTTCCCTTTGGAACTGGCTTACAAAGCCGTGTTCCGATGGCGCTGTGACAGCGTCAAGCTAGAGTGAACGCAGGCCGTAAACGGCTTGCCAAGAATTTTCAAAAAATACGCCGCAGGAGAGATTCGCAATGGCTCAGCAGGGCAGTGGTCATCAGGCTCGCTATAAACGCATTCTACTCAAGCTTAGCGGCGAGGCCCTGATGGGCTCGGAAGAGTTTGGGATCGATCCCAAGGTACTCGATCGCATGGCGCTGGAAGTCGGCCAGTTGGTCGGTATCGGTGTTCAGGTCGGTCTGGTGATCGGCGGCGGCAACCTGTTCCGCGGTGCGGCGCTGAGCGCTGCCGGCATGGATCGGGTGACAGGCGACCACATGGGCATGCTGGCCACTGTGATGAACGCCCTGGCGATGCGTGACGCCCTCGAGCGCGCCAATATCACCGCTATCGTAATGTCGGCTATTTCCATGGTTGGCGTAACGGATCACTATGATCGTCGCAAAGCCATGCGCCACCTGGATGCCAAGGAGGTAGTGATTTTTGCTGCCGGTACTGGCAACCCGTTCTTTACCACCGATTCGGCAGCCTGCCTGCGTGGTATCGAGATCAACGCGGACGTGGTGCTCAAGGCCACCAAGGTTGACGGTGTTTACACTGCAGACCCATTCAAAGACCCGCATGCCGAGAAGTTCGATCATCTGACTTATGATGAAGTACTGGATCGCAAGCTGGGTGTGATGGACCTGACGGCTATTTGCTTGTGCCGCGACCACAAGATGCCGCTGCGCGTATTTAACATGAACAAGCCCGGTGCCCTGCTGAACATCGTACATGGCGGCGCGGAAGGGACTCTGATCGAGGAAATCGAACAATGATCAACGAAATCAAGAAAGACGCTCAAGAGCGCATGCACAAATCCCTGGAGTCTCTGAACCATGCATTTGGTCAGATTCGTACCGGCAAGGCCCACCCAAGCATTCTGGGCAGCGTGATGGTGCCGTACTACGGCGCTGATACCTCCATCACCCAAGTGGCCAACATCACTGTTAAAGATTCGCGCACCCTGCAGGTCGTGGCTTTTGAGCGCAACATGCTTGGCGCCGTCGACAAGGCGATCCAGAGCGCCGGCCTGAACCTCAATCCGACCAACCTGGGCGAATTGCTGCTGATCTCCATGCCTGCCCTGACCGAAGAAACCCGCAAGGGCTTCACCAAGCAGGCACGTAGCGCCGCAGAAGATGCGCGCGTTGCCGTGCGCAACATTCGTCGTGATGCCTTGGGTGACCTGAAGAAGCTGGTCAAGGACAAGGAAATCAGCGAAGACGAAGAGCGTCGTGCCGTCGCCGATATCGATAAGCTGACTAAAGATGCCGAGGCCCAGATCACCAAGGCCACGGAAGATAAAGAAAAGGACCTGATGGCCGTATAAGGGGTCAGGACGCCTTCATGGAAAAGACCAAGCAGACTGTGCCCTCCGTGGTGCCGCGCCATGTCGCGATCATCATGGACGGGAATAATCGCTGGGCGAAGAAGCGCTTTATGCCAGGCGTTGCCGGGCATAAAGCGGGTGTCGATGCTGTGCGTGCCGTGATCGAGGTGTGTGCCGAGGCCAAGGTCGAGGTGTTGACCCTGTTCGCGTTCTCCAGTGAAAACTGGCAGCGCCCGGCCGAGGAGGTCAGTGCCTTGATGGACCTGTTCTTCAAGGCATTGCGTCGTGAAGCCAAGCGCCTGAACGAGAACAACATCAGCCTGCGCATCATCGGCGACCGTTCGCGGTTCCATCCGGAACTGCAAGCGGCCATGCGCGAAGCTGAGGCGATCACTGCCGGCAGCAACCGTTTTGTGCTGCAGATCGCAGCCAACTACGGCGGCCAGTGGGATATTGCCCAGGCAGCGCAGCGCCTGGCGCGGGAAGTGCAGGCCGGCCATCTGCGCCCGGAAGACATCACGCCCGAGCTGTTACAAACCTGTCTGGTGACCGGCGACCTGCCATTGCCCGACCTGTGTATTCGTACCGGTGGCGACCATCGCATCAGCAACTTCCTGTTGTGGCAGTTGGCCTATACCGAACTGTACTTCTCCGACCTGTTCTGGCCGGACTTCAAACACGATGCCATGCGCAATGCGCTGGCCGATTTCGCTTCCCGTCAGCGTCGCTTCGGTAAAACGAGCGAGCAGATCGAAGCTGGAGCCCGGGTTTAATGCTTAAACAACGAATCATCACGGCGCTGATCCTGCTGCCTATTGCCCTGTGCGGGTTTTTCCTGCTTGAAGGTGCAAACTTCGCACTGTTCATTGGCCTGGTGGTGACGCTGGGTGCCTGGGAATGGGCGCGCCTGGCGGGTTTCGCCGCGCAGTTGCCGCGCGTGGTGTACGCCGCTGTCGTGGCGCTGTTGATGTTCCTGATGTACATCCTGCCGGACTTGGCACCCTGGGTACTGGGTGCGGCGGTGTTGTGGTGGGCGTTGGCGACCTATCTGGTGCTGACGTATCCGGGCACCAGCGGCCACTGGTCCAGTGTCGCCTGCAAACTGGTGATCGGTCTTTTGATTTTGCTGCCTGCCTGGCAGGGTCTGGTCTACATCAAGCAGATGCAGTTGGGTAACTGGCTGATCATGGCGGTGATGGTGTTGGTGTGGGGGGCTGATATCGGCGCCTACTTCTCTGGTCGTGCCTTCGGCAAGCGCAAGCTGGCGCCGGCTGTCAGCCCGGGTAAAAGCTGGGAAGGCGTGTATGGCGGCCTGGCGCTGACCCTGGTGATTACTCTGGTGGTCGGTGTGGTGCGTGGCTGGACCGTCAAGGAAATGCTCCTGTCCCTGGTGGGGGCGGCCGTGGTCGTGTTCATCTCGGTGGTCGGTGACCTGACTGAAAGCATGTTCAAGCGCCAGGCCGGGATCAAGGACAGCAGTAACCTGCTGCCGGGTCACGGTGGTGTTCTGGACCGTATCGACAGCCTGACCGCCGCGATCCCGATCTTTGCCGTACTGCTGTGGATGGCTGCCTCGTGAGCCGCCTGCAACAGGTGACCGTGCTGGGCGCTACCGGCTCGGTGGGGCTAAGCACCCTGGATGTGATTGCCCGTCATCCCGAGCGTTATCAAGTATTCGCATTGACCGGCTTCAGTCGCCTGAGCGAACTGCTGGCACTGTGTATACGGCACGCACCGCAATACGCAGTGGTGCCCGAAGCGGCAGTTGCACGTGGTTTGCAGGATGATCTGCGCGCTGCGGGCCTGGCGACTCAGGTGTTGGTGGGGGAGGAGGGGTTGTGCCAGGTTTCGGCTGACCCTGATGTCGACACCGTCGTCGCGGCGATTGTCGGCGCTGCCGGCTTGCGTCCGACCCTGGCCGCCGTTGATGCAGGCAAGAAGATTCTGCTGGCCAATAAAGAAGCGCTGGTGATGTCCGGTGCGCTCTTTATGCAGGCGGTGCGCAAGAGCGGCGCCGTGCTGCTGCCGCTGGACAGCGAACACAACGCGATTTTCCAATGCATGCCCGGTGATTTTGCCCGTGGGCTGAGCCAGGTCGGTGTACGCCGGATTCTGCTGACAGCTTCTGGCGGTCCTTTCCGGCAGACACCGTTGGCCGATCTGGAGCATGTTTCTCCCGACCAGGCATGTGCTCATCCGAACTGGTCCATGGGGCGCAAGATCTCGGTGGACTCGGCGAGCATGATGAACAAGGGCCTGGAGCTGATCGAGGCCTGCTGGCTGTTCGATGCCCGGCCGGATCAGGTCGAGGTGGTGATCCACCCGCAAAGTGTGATTCATTCCCTGGTTGATTACGTGGATGGCTCGGTATTGGCCCAGTTGGGCAATCCGGACATGCGCACGCCGATTGCCAATGCCCTGGCGTGGCCGGAGCGGATTGATTCGGGTGTTGCGCCGTTGGATCTGTTTGCCATTGCCCGTCTGGACTTCGAAGCGCCCGACGAGCAACGCTTCCCTTGCCTGCGTCTTGCGCGGCAAGCTGCCGAGGCAGGTAACAGCGCCCCGGCGATGCTGAATGCGGCCAATGAAGTGGCGGTGGCGGCGTTTCTGGACCGGCGCATCCGCTTTCCGCAGATCGCGAGTATGATCGAGGACGTTTTAAACCTTGAACCCGTCGTCGCCGTGAATGATCTGGGCGCGGTGTTCGAAGCGGATGCAAAGGCCCGGGCCTTGGCTGAGCAGTGGTTGAACCGCAATGCGCGTTAGTCTTTAGGCGTGTTTGAGCCTTCAGGCACTGGATTGAAAGGCGGAGAAATTAGATGAGTGCGCTCTACATGATTGTCGGCACCCTGGTTGCTCTGGGTGTGCTGGTCACCTTCCACGAGTTCGGCCATTTCTGGGTCGCGCGTCGTTGCGGCGTCAAGGTGCTGCGCTTCTCCGTAGGCTTCGGCATGCCGTTGCTGCGCTGGCACGACCGTCGTGGCACCGAGTTTGTGATTGCGGCCATCCCGTTGGGCGGCTACGTCAAGATGCTCGATGAGCGCGAAGGTGAAGTGCCGGCTGATCAGTTGGACCAATCCTTCAATCGCAAGACCGTTCGTCAGCGCATTGCCATCGTCGCGGCAGGCCCGATCGCCAACTTCCTGTTGGCGATGGTGTTTTTCTGGGTCCTGGCGATGCTGGGTAGCCAGCAGGTGCGTCCGGTCATTGGTGCGGTCGAGGCAGACAGCATGGCGGCTAAGGCTGGCCTGACCGCCGGGCAAGAAATTGTTGCAGTTGATGGCGAACCCACTACCGGCTGGGGGGCGGTCAATTTGCAGTTGGTGCGTCGCCTGGGTGAAAGCGGCATCGTGAAGTTGGTGGTACGCGAGCAGGACTCCACCACTGAAACGCCGCGCGAGCTGACCCTGGACCACTGGCTGAAAGGCTCCGATGAGCCTGATCCGATCAAATCCCTGGGCATCCGTCCATGGCGCCCGGCGTTGCCGCCGGTGCTGGCAGAGCTGGATCCGAAGGGGCCGGCCCAGGCCGCAGGTCTGAAAACCGGCGATCGCCTGTTGGCCCTCGATGGCCAGGCACTGAATGACTGGCAGCAGGTGGTCGATCTGGTGCGTGTGCGTCCAGATACCAAAATTGTGCTGAAAGTTGAGCGCGATGGTGCTCAAATCGACGTCCCTGTGACCCTGGCGGTTCGCGGGGAAGCCAAGGCCGCCGGGGGTTACCTGGGCGCCGGGGTGAAAGGTGTCGAGTGGCCACCCTCGATGGTGCGAGAGGTCAGCTACGGGCCGTTGGCGGCCATTGGCGAGGGGGCGAGACGCACCTGGACCATGAGTGTGCTGACCCTAGATTCCCTCAAGAAAATGTTGTTCGGCGAGCTCTCGGTAAAAAACTTGAGTGGACCGATAACCATTGCTAAAGTGGCGGGCGCTTCTGCCCAGTCGGGCGTTGTAGATTTCCTGAATTTCCTGGCTTATCTGAGTATTAGCCTTGGGGTTCTGAATTTGTTGCCCATTCCAGTATTGGATGGGGGGCATCTGTTGTTTTATCTGGTCGAGTGGGCGCGTGGTCGCCCCTTGTCGGATCGGGTGCAGGGTTGGGGGATACAGATCGGTATCAGTTTGGTGGTCGGGGTGATGTTGTTAGCTCTGGTCAACGATCTGGGACGACTGTAACGCTTCGCTGAATTGCGAATCTGCCGCATTTTGCGGCAGTTTGTTTATTGCCAGTTGGAATAAGAAAGGACTTCATGAAACGTCTGCTGCTAACTGCGGTTCTCACCGTATTGATGATCGCCGAAGTTCACGCCGAGTCCTTCACCATCTCCGATATTCGCGTCAACGGCCTCCAGCGGGTTTCCGCGGGTAGCGTCTTTGGTGCCTTGCCGTTGAACGTCGGGGAACAGGCTGATGACCGTCGCCTGGTGGAATCCACTCGTGCGCTGTTCAAAACCGGGTTCTTTCAAGATATCCAACTGGGTCGCGAAGGTAACGTCCTCGTCATCACCGTCGTCGAGCGGCCTTCTGTCGCCAGTATCGAGATCGAAGGCAACAAGGCGATCTCCACTGAAGACCTGATGAAAGGCCTCAAGCAATCGGGCCTTGCCGAAGGCGAGATCTTCCAGCGTGCCACCCTCGAAGGCGTGCGTAACGAGCTGCAACGCCAGTACGTTGCCCAGGGCCGTTACTCGGCAACCGTCGAGACCGAAGTGGTACCGCAGCCGCGTAACCGCGTCGGCCTGAAGGTCAACATCAACGAAGGCACCGTGGCGGCGATCCAGCACATCAACGTGGTGGGTAACACCAAGTTCTCCGATGATGACCTGATCGACCTGTTCGAGCTCAAGACCACCAACTGGCTGTCGTTCTTCAAGAACGATGACAAGTACGCCCGCGAAAAACTGTCCGGTGACCTGGAGCGCCTGCGTTCCTACTACCTGGACCGTGGCTATATCAACATGGATATCGCTTCGACCCAGGTGTCCATCACCCCGGACAAGAAGCACGTCTATATCACCGTCAACGTCAACGAAGGCGAGAAGTACAAGGTTCGTGACGTCAAGCTCAGCGGTGACTTGAAAGTGCCTGAAGACCAGGTCAAGTCCCTGTTGCTGGTGCAGAAAGACCAGGTGTTCTCGCGCAAGCTGATGACCACCACGTCCGAACTGATCACCCGTCGTCTGGGTAACGAAGGCTATACCTTCGCCAACGTCAACGGCGTACCGACCCCGCACGACGAAGACCATACCGTAGACATCACCTTCGTTGTAGACCCGGGCAAGCGTGCCTACGTGAACCGCATCAACTTCCGTGGCAACACCAAGTCGGCTGACGAAGTGCTGCGTCGCGAAATGCGTCAGATGGAAGGTGGCTGGGCGTCGACTTACCTGATCGACCAGTCCAAGGTTCGCCTCGAGCGCCTGGGCTTCTTTAAGGAAGTCAACGTTGAAACCCCGGCTGTACCGGGCGTGGATGACCAGGTTGACGTGAACTACGCCGTAGAAGAGCAAGCCTCCGGTTCGATTACCGCCAGCGTCGGTTTCGCCCAGAGTGCCGGTCTGATCCTCGGTGGTTCGATCACCCAGAACAACTTCCTCGGTACCGGTAACAAGGTTTCCATCGGCCTGACCCGAAGCGAATACCAGAGCCGCTATAACTTCGGTTATGTCGACCCCTACTGGACTGCTGACGGTGTGAGCCTGGGCTACAACGCCTTCTACCGCACCACCGACTACAAAGACCTCGACGTCGACGTTGCAAGCTATGCCATCGACAGCTTCGGTGTGGGTGCCAACATTGGTTACCCGATCAGTGAGACCTCGCGTCTGACCTTCGGCCTGACCGCGCAACAGGACAAGATCAAGACCGGTGTGTACACCGTGGATGAGATCTTCAACTTCGTGCGCAAAGAAGGCGACCAGTTCCTGAACTTCAAGGCTTCGGCCGGCTGGTCGGAATCGACTCTGAACAAAGGTGTCCTGGCAACCCGTGGCCATTCCCAGAGCTTGACTCTGGAAGCCACCACGCCGGGCAGCGACCTGTCGTTCTTTAAACTCGACTACCGTGGCCAGTTGTTCCAGCCATTGAGCGAAAACTACACCATGCGCCTGCACACCGAGTTGGGTTATGGCGACGGTTATGGTTCGACCAGCGGCTTGCCGTTCTATGAGAACTACTATGCGGGTGGTTTCAACTCGGTACGTGGTTTCAAGGACAGCACATTGGGGCCTCGTGGTACTCCAAGCCGTGGCGCGGACGTGACCGGTAACCAGGGTACTATTGCCGATACTGACACCAGCGCGCTGCCGTTCGGTGGTAACGTGCTGATTCAAGGTGGTGCGGAAATATTGTTCCCGCTGCCATTCGTCAAGGATCAACGTTCCCTGCGTACTTCTGTTTTCTGGGATGTGGGTAACGTGTTCGACTCCAAGTGTGAACAGGTCACCAACCCGAATGGCTCGAAGTCCAACACCCAGTGTAACGATGTGAGCTTCAGCAACCTGGCAAGCTCTGTCGGTGTCGGTGTGACTTGGGTTACCGCTCTTGGCCCGTTGAGCTTTGCTCTGGCCATGCCGGTCAAGAAACCGGATAACGCTGAAACCCAGATTTTCCAATTCTCCCTCGGCCAGACGTTCTAAGCGTCTGACCCAAGATAATGACAACGGATTCTGTAGGAGTGCATCGTGCGTAAGTTGACTCAATTGGTTCTCCTGGCGACTGTCCTGGTAGCGACCCCGGCCTTTGCCGAAATGAAGATTGCTGTTCTGAACTATCAGATGGCCCTGCTGGAATCCGATGCGGCCAAGAAATACGCCGTGGATGCCGAGAAGAAATTCGGTCCTCAGCTGACCAAGCTGAAGACGCTGGAAAGCAGCGCCAAGGGCATCCAGGATCGTCTGGTAGCCGGTGGCGACAAGATGCAGCAAGGCGAGCGCGAGCGTCTGGAGCTTGAATTCAAGCAAAAGGCCCGTGACTACCAGTTCCAGTCCAAGGAACTGAACGAAGCCAAGGCTGTTGCTGACCGCGAAATGCTCAAGCAGCTCAAGCCGAAACTCGACAGCGCTGTGGAAGAAGTCATCAAGAAAGGTGCCTTTGATCTGGTATTCGAACGCGGTGCAGTCATCGACGTTAAACCTCAGTACGACATCACCCGTCAGGTGATCGAGCGCATGAATCAGCTGAAGTAAGCCATGACTGCGACTATCAAGCTCGGTCAATTGGCCGAGTTCCTGGGGGCCACCTTGCGTGGCTCTCCGGAGAAGGAAATCACTGGGCTAGCCACCTTGCAGGAGGCTGGCCCAGCTCAGTTGAGCTTCCTGGCAAATCCTCAATACCGTAAATACCTGGGCGACAGCCACGCCGCGGCCGTGTTGCTGAAGGCTGCTGATGCCGAAGGGTTTGCCGGGGATGCGCTGGTTGTTGCCGATCCGTACCTGGCGTATGCCCGGGCATCGCACCTGTTCGATCCAAAACCCAAGGCAGCCGCCGGTATCCATCCTTCGGCGGTGATCGCGGATGACGCGCAGGTTGATCCTGCCGCGAGCATCGGTGCTTTTGTGGTGATCGAAAGCGGCGCCCGTATCGGACCGGGCGTAACGGTGGGTGCTCAGTGTTTTATCGGCGCCCGCAGCGAGATTGGTGCCGGTGGCTGGCTGGCCCCGCGTGTGACCCTGTACCACGACGTGCGTATTGGTGAGCGTGTGGTGATTCAGTCAGGTGCCGTGATCGGCGGCGAGGGCTTCGGCTTTGCTAACTCGAAGGGTGTCTGGCACAAGATTGCCCAAGTGGGCGGTGTGTTGATCGGCGATGACGTTGAAATTGGCGTCAACACCGCTGTTGACCGCGGGGCATTGGCCGATACCGTCATTGGTAACGGCGTGAAACTGGATAACCAGATTCAGATCGCCCACAACGTGCAGATTGGCGATCACACCGCTATGGCCGCCTGCGTGGGGATCTCCGGCAGCACCAAGATCGGCAAGCATTGCATGCTCGCCGGCGGTGTTGGCCTGGTGGGCCATATCGAAGTGTGCGACAACGTATTCATCACCGGCATGACCATGGTGACCCATTCGATTACCGAACCTGGGTCCTATTCATCCGGTACGGCCATGCAGCCTGCGGCCGAATGGCGCAAGAGCGCGGCGCGTCTGAGGCAGCTCGACGATATCGCTCGGCGCCTGAAACATCTGGAAAAGCGTGTTGGGGACGTGACCCCTGGCGGTAATGCTTCATCAGATGGCTGATACCATTTCCATATCAAGTGTGCACAGCCGCTAGACTGCCTCCTTGATTTGCTAGAGGGGCGTGCCTTAGTCCGCACGCTCCCAATCTTTATTACAGGCTTCCCCCCGAAATGATGGACATCAACGAGATTCGCGAATACCTGCCTCACCGTTACCCGTTCCTGCTGGTGGACCGTGTAGTGGACCTCAATGTTGAGGAAAAGCGCATTCGTGCCTACAAGAATGTCAGCATCAACGAACCGTTCTTCAACGGTCACTTCCCTGCGCATCCCATCATGCCAGGCGTATTGATCATCGAAGCGATGGCCCAGGCTGCCGGTATCCTTGGTTTCAAAATGCTCGACCTGAAGCCTGCCGATGGCACGCTCTACTATTTCGTGGGCTCCGACAAACTGCGCTTCCGCAACCCGGTTACCCCGGGTGACCAGTTGATCCTGGAAGCCAAGTTCATCAGCTGCAAGCGCCAGATCTGGAAGTTCGAATGCCAGGCGTCGGTCGACGGCAAGCCGGTGTGCTCGGCTGAAATCATCTGTGCGGAACGCAAACTATGAGTTTGATTGACCCTCGCGCAATCATCGATCCGACGGCCGTACTGGCCGCCGACGTTGAGGTCGGCCCTTGGTCGATCGTCGGCGCAGGTGTGGAAATCGGCGAGGGAACAGTCATCGGGCCGCATGTGATCCTCAAAGGCCCGACGCGCATTGGCAAACACAACCGCATCTATCAGTTCTCATCGATAGGCGAAGACACCCCGGACATGAAGTACAAGGGTGAAGAAACGCGTCTGGTAATCGGTGATCACAACATCATCCGTGAAGGCGTGACCATTCACCGCGGTACCGTTCAGGACCGCGCCGAGACCACCCTGGGTGATCACAATCTGGTGATGGCCTACGCGCACATCGGCCATGACAGCGTCATCGGCAACCACTGCATCCTGGTCAACAACACCGCGTTGGCCGGCCACGTGCACGTTGACGATTGGGCGATTCTGTCCGGCTTCACCCTGGTGCATCAGTACTGCCATATCGGCGCCCACAGCTTTTCCGGCATGGGTACCGCCATTGGCAAGGATGTTCCGGCATTCGTCACGGTATTCGGCAACCCGGCCGAAGCCCGCAGCATGAACTTCGAAGGCATGCGCCGTCGGGGCTTCAGCGAAGACGCCATCCACGCCCTGCGCCGCGCCTACAAGGTGGTTTACCGCCAGGGGTTGACGGTTGACCAGGCGTTGATCGAACTGACGGAGCCCGCCGCATTGTTTCCGGAAGTCGCGATATTCCGTGATTCGATCCAGTCGTCGACTCGCGGCATCACCCGCTGATCATGGCCAAGCTGCGTATAGCGTTGGTGGCCGGAGAAGCTTCCGGCGATATTCTCGGTGCAGGCCTGATGCGGGCCCTCAAGCTCCAGCATCCTGCGGTTGAATTCATCGGTGTCGGCGGTCCACTGATGCAGGCTGAAGGCCTCACGTCCTACTTTCCCATGGAGCGCTTGTCGGTCATGGGCCTGGTGGAAGTGTTGGGTCGGTTGCGTGAGCTGCTGGCTCGGCGCAAAAAGCTGATCCAGACCCTGATCGAAGAAAAGCCCGACGTCTTTATCGGAATCGACGCTCCGGACTTCACCCTCAATATCGAACTCAAGTTGCGTCAGGCCGGGATCAAGACCGTGCATTACGTCAGCCCGTCCGTGTGGGCGTGGCGGCAAAAGCGCGTGCTGAAGATTCGCGAAGGCTGCGACCTGATGCTGACCCTGCTGCCGTTCGAGGCCCGGTTCTACGAAGAGAAGGGCGTGCCGGTGCGGTTTGTCGGCCACACCCTGGCCGACACTATCCCGCTTCAGGCGGATCGTGGTGCGGCGCGTGCCGAACTGGGCTTGGCTGACGGGCCGTTGGTGGCGCTGATGCCGGGTAGCCGTGGTGGCGAAGTCGGTCGTCTCGGCGCGCTGTTTTTTGATGCTGCCGAACGTCTGCAGGCGCTTAAGCCGGGTGTGCGCTTCGTATTGCCATGCGCCAGTCCTCAGCGCCGTGCACAAATTGAAGAATTGCTGGTGGGGCGCAACTTGCCGTTGACCCTGCTCGACGGCGGCTCGCACCTGGCCCTGGCTGCCTGCGATGCGGTGCTGATCGCGTCCGGCACTGCGACCCTGGAAGCCTTGCTCTACAAACGGCCGATGGTCGTGGCCTATCGCCTGGCGCCGCTGACCTACTGGATTCTCAAGCGTATGGTCAAAAGCCCCTACATCTCCCTGCCCAATTTGCTGGCCCAGCGTCTGTTGGTGCCCGAGTTGTTGCAGGACGAAGCGACGCCTGAGGCGTTGGCGCAAACCATGCTTCCGTTGATCGATGGCGGCGAAGAGCAGACCCGTGGTTTCGACGAAATCCACCGCACCTTGCGTCGTGATGCGTCGAACCAGGCGGCAGATGCTGTGCTGACCTTGATCGGCCATAAACAGGAAACCCTATGAAGACGCAAATGGGCCTGGATTTCAGCCTGGTCGCCGATGCCCTTGATCTGGTAGCCGGTGTTGACGAAGTCGGTCGCGGCCCGCTGTGTGGCGCAGTCGTCACCGCCGCAGTGATTCTCGACCCGAACCGCCCGATCCTCGGCCTGAACGATTCGAAGAAGCTCACCGAAGCCCGTCGAGAAAAACTCTACGACGAGATCTGTGAGAAAGCCCTGAGCTGGCACATCGCTCGGGCTGAGGTTGAAGAAATCGACGAACTGAACATCCTGCACGCCACCATGCTGGCCATGCAGCGCGCTATTGAAGGCCTGCACATCACGCCCAAAATGGCGATGATTGACGGCAACCGCTGCCCGAAGCTGACGATGCCGGCTGAAGCGGTGGTCAAGGGTGATAGCAAGGTGCCGGCGATTGCCGCTGCATCGATCCTGGCCAAGGTCAGCCGTGACCGTGAGATGGCGGCTTTTGAATTGATCTACCCGGGCTACGGCATCGGCGGGCACAAAGGTTATCCAACGCCCGTTCATCTGGAAGCTTTGGCGCGGCTGGGCCCGACCCCGATCCACCGCCGCTCGTTCGCCCCGGTTCGCCAGGCTTACGAAGCGCGGGAGAGTCTCATCGAGGTTTAGTCGCGAGGCTGATGTTTTGCTCAAGGCCCGGTACAATCCGGGCCTTGTTGTCTCCACGTTTTTAGACAGGATCACTATGCCGGCTTCATTCGTTCACCTGCGCCTGCACACTGAATACTCCCTGGTCGACGGCCTGGTACGGATCAAACCCCTGGTCAAAACCCTGGTGGGCATGAACATGCCTGCCGTGGCGGTGACTGACCAGAACAACATGTGCTCCCTGGTCAAGTTCTACAAGGCCGCCATGGGCGCCGGCATCAAGCCGATCTGCGGCGCCGACCTGTGGCTGTCGAACAAAGACCCGGATAACCCATTGAGCCGCATCAGCCTGTTGGCGATGAACGGCGTGGGTTATCGCAACCTCACCGAACTGATTTCCCGTGGCTTCATCGATGGCCAGCGCAACGGCTCGATCATCATCGAGCGCGAATGGGTGGCCGAGGCCAGCGAAGGGCTGATCATGCTCTCGGCGGCCAAAGAAGGTGAGATTGGTATTGCGCTGTTGGGCGGCAATCCTCACGAGGCAGAAGTACTCGCCCGTGAGTGGATGGCGGTGTTCCCCAACCGTTTCTATCTGGAAATCCAGCGCACCAACCGCCCCAACGATGAAGAGCAGTTGCACGCCGCCGTAGCCCTGGCTGAAAAGCTTGGCGCGCCGCTGGTGGCGACCAACGATGTGCGCTTTATCAAGAAGGAAGACTTCGAGGCCCACGAAACCCGCGTATGCATCGGCGAAGGCCGGGCGCTGGACGATCCGCGTCGCTCGAAAAACTACAGCGAAGAGCAGTACCTCAAAAGCGCCGATGAAATGGCCGAGCTGTTCAGTGACCTGCCCGAGGCCCTGGAAAACTCCGTCGAAATTGCCAAGCGCTGCAATATTGAAGTGAAGCTGGGCAAGCACTTCCTGCCCAACTTCCCGATTCCTGATGGCATGACCATCGACGAGTATTTCCGCAAGGTCTCGTTCGACGGTTTGGAGGAACGCCTGAGTGTCCTGCTGCCCAAGGACACCACTGAAGATTATGAAGCCAAGCGCCAGGTCTACGTCGACCGGCTGAATTTCGAGCTGGATATCATTATCCAGATGGGGTTCCCCGGTTACTTCCTGATCGTAATGGACTTTATCCAGTGGGCCAAAAGCAACGGCGTGCCGGTGGGCCCAGGCCGTGGATCGGGTGCCGGGTCGCTGGTGGCCTATGTGCAGAAGATCACTGACCTCGACCCGCTGGAATATGACCTGCTGTTCGAACGTTTCCTTAACCCGGAACGGGTATCGATGCCCGACTTCGACGTCGACTTCTGCATGGATGGTCGCGACCGGGTTATTGAATACGTGGCCGAGAAATACGGCCGCAACGCCGTAAGCCAGATCATCACCTTCGGTTCCATGGCGGCGAAAGCGGTAATCCGCGACGTGGCCCGGGTGCAGGGCAAGTCCTACGGCCTGGCTGACCGACTGTCGAAGATGATTCCATTCGAAGTCGGCATGACCCTGGAAAAAGCCTACGAGCAGGAAGAAATCCTGCGGGACTTCATCAAGGTCGATGAAGAGGCGGCCGAAATCTGGGACATGGCGCGCAAGCTCGAAGGCGTGGTGCGTAACGTCGGTAAACACGCCGGTGGTGTGGTTATCGCGCCTACCAAGCTGACTGACTTTTCGCCGATCTATTGCGACGAAGAAGGCGACGGCCTGGTAACCCAGTTCGACAAGGATGACGTGGAGGCGGCCGGCCTGGTGAAGTTCGACTTCCTCGGCCTGCGGACCCTGACGATCATCGACTGGGCGCTGAAGACCATCAACCGCGACCGCGCCAAGGTCAACGAGCCACCGCTGGATATCGCGTTTATCCCGCTGGACGACAAACCGACCTACAGCCTGCTGCAAAAGGCTGAAACCACGGCCGTGTTCCAGCTTGAATCCCGCGGCATGAAAGAGCTGATCAAAAAGCTCAAGCCCGACTGCCTGGAAGACTTGATCGCGCTGGTGGCCCTGTTCCGTCCGGGCCCGCTGCAATCAGGCATGGTGGATGACTTCATCAACCGTAAGCACGGACGTGCCGAGCTGGCTTACCCGCACTCCGACTACCAGTACGAAGGCCTCAAGCCAGTACTGGCACCGACCTACGGCATCATCCTGTATCAAGAACAGGTGATGCAGATTGCTCAGGTCATGGCTGGCTATACCCTCGGCGGCGCGGATATGCTGCGTCGAGCCATGGGTAAGAAAAAGCCCGAGGAGATGGCCAAGCAGCGCGGTGGCTTCATTGAGGGCTGCGCCACCAACAACATCGACGCCGACCTGGCCGGTAACATCTTCGACCTGGTAGAGAAATTCGCCGGTTACGGCTTCAACAAATCCCACTCCGCCGCCTACGGCCTGGTGTCGTACCAGACGGCCTGGCTGAAGGCTCACTACCCGGCGCCGTTCATGGCCGCGGTACTGTCTGCGGATATGCACAACACCGACAAGGTCGTGACCTTGATCGAAGAAGTGCGGACCATGAAGCTGCGCCTCGACGCGCCGGACGTGAACACCTCCGAGTTCAAGTTCACGGTCAACGACGAAGGCCGCATCATTTATGGCCTCGGTGCGATCAAGGGCGTGGGCGAAGGCCCGGTGGAGGCGATTACCGAAGCGCGTCAGGACGGGCCGTTCAAGGACCTGTTCGACTTCTGCGCCCGGGTCGACCTCAAGCGCATCAACAAACGTACCCTGGATGGCTTGATCCGAAGCGGTGCCCTGGATCGTCTGGGTCCGTACTTCCATGATGAGCCAAAGGCTTACCAGGCCAACATCGACCGCAATCGCGCGGTATTGCTGACCGCCATGGAAGAAGCGATCAAGGCCGCCGAACAGACCGCGCGCACCCACGACAGCGGCCACGCCGACCTGTTTGGCGGGCTGTTCGTCGAAGACGACGCTGACGTCTACGCCAACCATCGCAAGGCCAAGGACCTGACCCTCAAGGAGCGCCTCAAGGGCGAGAAGGACACCTTGGGCCTGTACCTCACCGGTCACCCGATTGACGAATACGAAGGTGAAATCCGGCGTTTCGCCCGCCAGCGCATCATCGACCTGAAGCCGGCGCGGGATACCCAGACCGTCGCGGGCATGATCATCGCGCTGCGGGTGATGAAGAATAAAAAGGGCGACAAGATGGGGTTCATTACCCTCGACGACCGCTCGGGCCGGATCGAAGCGTCGCTGTTTGCCGATGCATTCCACTCCGCCCAGTCGCTGTTGCAGACCGACGCGATGGTGGTGGTGGAAGGGGAGGTCAGCAACGACGACTTCTCCGGCGGCCTGCGCCTGCGGATCAAGCGCGTGATGAGCATGGAAGATGCTCGCACCAACCTGGCCGAAAGCCTGCGCTTGAAGGTCAAGACCGATGCGCTCAAAGGCGATCAGCTACGCTGGTTGGGTGACTTGCTTAAACGCCACCGTGGCGCCTGCCCGGTGACCATGGAGTACACCCGCGACGATGCCAAGGCGATGTTGCAGTTTGGTGAGACGTGGCGAATTGATCCCGCTGATGGCTTGATTCAAGCATTGCGTGACCAGTTCGGGCGTGACAACGTCTTCCTCCAATACCGTTGACGGTCAGGCCGTACAAAGAACGCCTGATCTCGACCGAACATTTAATCTCGACCTAACCGCGCCTCTCCCTTAAGGTAGGGCGCGAATAGACAACCGGCTGGCCAGGCACCCCTTGGCCGTCGACCCAAGACGGACGCTTATGAACCCGAATTTTCTTGATTTCGAACAGCCGATCGCTGACCTGCAAGCCAAGATCGAAGAGCTGCGCCTGGTCGGCAATGACAATTCGCTGAATATCGGCGATGAAATCGCTCGCCTGCAAGACAAGAGCAGCACGCTTACCGAAGACATCTTCGGCAAGCTGACCAGCTGGCAGATCGCGCGCCTGGCCCGCCACCCGCGCCGTCCGTACACCCTGGACTACATCGAGCACATCTTCACCGAGTTCGATGAACTGCACGGCGACCGTCACTTCTCCGACGACGCCGCCATCGTGGGCGGTATCGCTCGCCTGGACGACCAGCCAGTGATGGTGATCGGTCACCAGAAAGGCCGTGAAGTGCGCGAGAAAGTCCGTCGCAACTTCGGCATGCCGCGTCCTGAAGGCTACCGCAAGGCTTGCCGCCTGATGGAAATGGCCGAGCGCTTCAAGATGCCGATCCTGACCTTCATCGACACCCCGGGCGCCTACCCGGGTATCGACGCTGAAGAGCGCAACCAGAGCGAAGCGATTGCCTGGAACCTGCGGGTGATGGCTCGCCTGAAGACCCCGATCATCGCTACCGTGATCGGCGAAGGCGGTTCCGGCGGTGCGCTGGCCATTGGCGTCTGCGACCAACTGAACATGCTGCAATATTCGACCTACGCGGTGATCTCGCCGGAAGGTTGCGCCTCGATCCTGTGGAAAACCGCCGAGAAAGCGCCGGATGCCGCTGAAGCCATGGGCATCACCGCAGATCGCCTGAAAGGCCTGGGTATCGTGGACAAAGTGATCGCCGAGCCATTGGGCGGCGCCCACCGTGACCCGGCTGCCGCTGCCGCGACCATTCGTGCTGAACTCAGCTCGCAACTGGCGATGCTCAAGAAGTTCGACAACGAGGCGCTGCTGGCCCGTCGTTACGAGCGACTGATGAGCTACGGTCTCTAAGCCGACGCGTTACTGAATGTGGGGGCGGGCTTGCTCGCGAAGGCGGTGATTCAGTCAATATAGTTGGCGACTGACACACTGCATTCGCGAGCAAGCCCGCTCCCACATTTGCCTTGTGTATGCTGGTTACCGCATTCCAGTTTGATGGCGTACTTTGCTATGAAGCCCAACTTGACCGCCAAGCTCCTGCAAATCCTCGCCCCCTGGCGCAACGCCCCGGCCTGGCATATCGCCTTCTCCGGCGGCCTCGACTCCACCGTCCTGCTGCACCTCCTGGCCACGCTGGCCAAAATCGACAAGCTTCCGCCACTCAGCGCTATCCATGTTCATCATGGGCTGCAAGCTGCGGCTGATGCGTGGCCGGCCCATTGCCAGTCCGTGTGCGACGCCTTGGGCGTGCCTCTGCGGGTGATCCGCGTGCAAGTGCAACAAGGCGCAAGCCTGGAGCGCGCGGCCCGTGAAGCGCGGTATCAGGCGTTTGCCGAGGTCATCGGGGCAGGGGAGTTGCTGATTACGGGCCAGCACCGCGACGATCAGGCTGAAACCTTGCTGTTTCGCTTGTTGCGTGGGGCCGGCGTACGTGGACTGGCGGCGATGCCTGTGCAGCGTCCATTGGCGGGTGGCTACCTGGTGCGGCCCTTGCTGGATGTGTCTCGCGCCGAGCTTGAAGCCTACGCCCGCGAGCATCAATTGACCTGGATCGAAGACCCCTCCAACGCCGACCCGCGTTTCTCCCGCAACTACCTGCGCCACCAGGTTTTCCCGCGCCTGACCGAACGTTGGCCCCAAGCCGTCAGCACCATGGCCCGCAGCGCCGAACATTTGAGCGAGGCCCAAGGCTTGCTCGACGAACTGGCACAAATGGACCTGCTGACCGCCAGCCAGCCCTCGGCGTTTCCCTGGCTCGTATTGCCCTCGCTGACCCTTGAACCGCTTGCCGCGCTCTCCGAGGCCCGCCAGCGCAACGCACTCATGCACTGGCTGACACCGCTGACACGCTTGCCCGACAGCGAGCACTGGGCCGGCTGGGCGAACCTGCGCGATGCCAAGGAAGACGCACAGCCGCTGTGGTGTCTGGCTGACGGTCAATTGCACCGTTGCGGTGGGCTTATCTGGTGGTTACCCGCCAGCTGGTCGGATTTTTCTGACGCATCGGTGAGCTGGTCACAGCCGCAAAACCCACTACAGTTACCCGGTAACGGCCAACTGCACTTCAGCGGCAGCGCACCCGAAGGTCCCTTGAGCGTCCGTTATCGTCAAGGCGGCGAAATCATGGAATTGCCAGGCCGGGGCCGGCGTGACCTGAAGCGGTTGCTTAACGAAAGTGCCGTGCCAGGCTTCATCCGTGGCAGATTGCCGCTGCTGTATCAGGGCCAACAATTGCTGGCTGTGGCCAGCCTGCCGGGGCTTGCGGCAGGTGGCGGTACCGACTGGCAATTACATTGGATGCCACCAACCTGCGATCAAGGTTTGAGCTGATAGAGCCTTTCCGGTAGACTACGCTCCCTTCTTGATACAACTTCTGTGGATTCGCCTGAATCGCAGCAGTTGCCGATTACCAAGCAGTCTTTGCTGGGCGATTCCAAAAAATGTGTAGCGATCAACGTACCGGTGTTTCATTGCTGGTCTGTCACAACGCGGCGGTTTTTTTGAAAGGTGCACTGTGATTAATGCAGGTGATCGGGGGCTTCGGCCTTCCTTCGCTTTCCCCGGCGGCTCGGACCGCTTTAACGCAGACTTCTAGGGTTTTTCATGACGCGCTACATATTCGTCACGGGCGGTGTTGTTTCTTCATTGGGGAAAGGCATTGCCTCCGCTTCATTGGCGGCCATCCTGGAGGCGCGGGGACTTAAGGTCACCATGCTCAAGCTGGACCCGTACATCAACGTTGACCCGGGCACCATGAGCCCGTTCCAGCACGGTGAAGTGTTCGTCACTCACGACGGCGCCGAGACCGACCTGGACCTGGGCCACTACGAGCGGTTCATCCGCACGACCATGACCCAGAACAACAACTTCACCACCGGCCGTGTCTACGAGCACGTGCTGCGCAAGGAGCGCCGTGGTGACTACCTGGGTGCAACCATCCAGGTGATCCCGCACATCACCGACGAAATCAAGCGCCGCATCATCAAGGGTGCAGGCGATGCCGACGTGGCGATGGTCGAGATCGGTGGCACCGTAGGTGACATCGAGTCCCAACCGTTCCTCGAAGCCATCCGCCAGTTGCGTTTCGAAGTCGGCGCCAAGCGCGCGATGCTGATGCACCTGACACTGGTGCCCTACATCGCCACCGCAGGCGAAACCAAAACCAAGCCTACCCAGCACTCGGTCAAGGAACTGCGTTCCATCGGCCTGCAGCCGGACGTGCTGGTCTGCCGCTCCGATCACGCGATCGACATCGCGTCCCGTCGCAAGATCGCCCAGTTCACAAACGTTGAAGAACGTGCGGTGATCGCCCTGGAAGACGCCGACACCATCTACAAGATCCCGGGCATCCTGCATTCCCAGGGCCTGGATGATTTTGTCGTCGAGCGTTTCGGCCTGCAGTGTGGCGGCGCCGATCTGTCCGAGTGGGAAGCCGTGGTCGATGCCAAGCTCAACCCTGAGCATGAAGTCACCATCGCCATGGTCGGCAAGTACATGGAGCTGCTGGACGCTTACAAGTCGCTGATCGAAGCGATGAGCCATGCGGGCATCAGCAACCGTACCAAGGTCAACCTGCGCTACATCGACTCCGAAGACATCGAGAACCAGGGCACTGCGTTGCTGGAAGGCGTTGACGCCATCCTGGTTCCGGGCGGCTTCGGTCTGCGTGGCGTGGAAGGCAAGATCACTGCCGTCCAGTACGCTCGTGAGAACAAGGTGCCTTACCTGGGTATCTGCCTGGGCATGCAAGTGGCGGTCATCGAGTTCGCTCGTAACGTAATGGGCTGGAAAGACGCCAACTCCACCGAGTTCGATCGCACCAGTGGTCACCCGGTCGTGGGCCTGATCACCGAGTGGGAAGATGCCACCGGCGCCGTCGAAACCCGTACCGAAGCGTCCGACCTGGGCGGCACCATGCGCCTTGGCGCGCAGGATTGCCTGCTGGAGCCGGGTTCGCTGGTTCACGATTGCTACGGCAAGGACGTGATCGTCGAGCGTCACCGTCACCGCTACGAAGTGAACAACAACCTGCTGCCGAAAATCATGGAAGCCGGCCTGAAAATCTCCGGTCGTTCCGGTGATGGCGCACTGGTTGAAGTGGTTGAAGCACCGGATCATCCATGGTTCGTGGCTTGCCAGTTCCACCCGGAGTTCACATCGACCCCGCGCGACGGCCACCCGTTGTTCAGCGGCTTCGTTAAAGCAGCACTGACGCAACATCAGAAGAAGGCGTAAACCTGATGGCCCAGAAGATCATTCGCGTAGGCGACATCGAGATTGCCAACGACAAGCCCATGGTGCTGTTCGGCGGCATGAACGTGCTGGAAAGCCGCGACATGGCGATGCAGGTCTGTGAAGAGTACGTGAAGGTGACCGAGAAACTCGGTATCCCTTACGTGTTCAAGGCCAGTTTCGACAAGGCCAACCGTTCGTCCGTGACCTCCTATCGCGGCCCGGGCCTTGAAGAAGGCCTGCGGATCTTCCAGGACATCAAGCAAGCCTTCGGCGTGCCGATCATCACCGACGTCCACGAGCCTGAACAGGCTGCCGTGGTCGCCGAGGTGTGCGACATCATCCAGCTGCCGGCCTTCCTGTCGCGCCAGACCGACCTTGTCGTCGCCATGGCCAAGACCGGCGCGGTGATCAACATCAAGAAAGCCCAGTTCCTCGCACCCCAGGAAATGAAACACATCCTGAACAAGTGCGTGGAAGCGGGTAACGACCAGTTGATCCTCTGCGAGCGCGGTTCAAGCTTCGGCTACAACAACCTCGTAGTGGACATGCTCGGTTTCGGCATCATGAAGCAGTTCGAATACCCGGTGTTCTTCGACGTGACCCACGCGCTGCAAATGCCCGGTGGTCGCGCTGATTCCGCTGGCGGGCGCCGTGCCCAGGTATTGGACCTGGCCAAGGCCGGCATCAGCCAGTCCCTGGCAGGCCTGTTCCTGGAAGCTCACCCTGACCCGGACAACGCCAAGTGCGACGGCCCATGCGCCCTGCGCCTGGACAAGCTGGAGCCATTCCTGGCCCAGTTGAAGCAGTTGGACGACCTGGTCAAGAGTTTTCCGACGGTAGAGACCGCGTAAGCGCCATTTCTCCGGTAGACTTTCCCTCGCTTTACGCTCAGGCCCCCGGGCCTGAGCCTTGTCGCCTGCAAGCCTGCCCGTTGTTCCACCCTTGCGGTCGGTCAAAAGATTTCCTTCAGCTGCGTCGTTTTCGTCAACTTTGGAGTGTTTACAACAATGGCAAAAATCGTCGACATCAAAGGTCGTGAAGTTCTCGACTCCCGTGGCAACCCTACCGTCGAAGCCGACGTGCTTCTCGATAACGGCATCATCGGTAGCGCCTGCGCGCCGTCCGGTGCTTCCACAGGTTCCCGCGAAGCACTGGAACTGCGTGATGGCGACAAGAGCCGTTACCTGGGCAAGGGCGTACTCAAGGCAGTTGCCAACATCAATGGCCCCATCCGCGACCTGCTGCTGGGCAAGGATCCGCTGGACCAGAAAGCCCTCGATCACGCGATGATCAAGCTCGACGGTACTGAAAACAAAGGCAGCCTCGGCGCCAACGCCATCCTGGCCGTGTCCCTGGCTGCCGCCAAGGCTGCTGCACAGGATCAGGACCTGCCGCTGTACGCCCACATCGCCAACCTGAACGGCACCCCGGGTGTTTACTCGATGCCGGTTCCGATGATGAACATCATCAACGGTGGCGAGCACGCGGATAACAACGTCGACATCCAGGAATTCATGGTGCAGCCGGTTGGCGCCAAGACCTTCTCCGAAGGCCTGCGCATGGGCACCGAGATTTTCCACCACCTCAAGGCTGTATTGAAGGCCCGTGGCCTGAGCACTGCCGTGGGTGACGAAGGTGGTTTCGCACCGAACCTGGCGTCCAACGAAGATGCACTGAAAGTGATCTCCGAAGCCGTGGCCAACGCTGGCTACAAGCTGGGCACTGACGTGACCCTGGCCCTGGACTGCGCGGCCAGTGAATTCTACGAAGACGGCAAGTACAACCTGTCCGGTGAAGGCCACGTGTTCACCTCCGAAGGTTTTGCTGATTACCTCAAGGGCCTGACCGAGCGCTACCCGATCATCTCGATCGAAGACGGCCTGGACGAGTCCGACTGGGCTGGCTGGAAAGTGCTGACCGACAAGATCGGCGAGAAGATCCAGCTGGTAGGCGACGACCTGTTCGTGACCAACACCAAGATCCTGAAAGAAGGCATCGACAAGAAGATCGCCAACTCGATCCTGATCAAGTTCAACCAGATCGGCACCCTGACCGAAACCCTGGAAGCCATCCAGATGGCCAAGGCTGCGGGCTACACCGCCGTGATCTCCCACCGCTCCGGCGAAACCGAAGATTCGACCATTGCCGACCTGGCTGTGGGCACTTCGGCAGGGCAGATCAAGACCGGTTCCCTGTGCCGTTCCGACCGCGTTTCCAAGTACAACCAATTGCTGCGTATCGAAGAGCAACTGGGCGGCAAAGCCAAGTACAACGGTCGCAGCGAGTTTCGCGGCTGATTGTTAAATGGTAAAAGGTCAGCGGATTACGTCGGAAAAATCACGACAGTGTGAATTTCGGCGCTAATCTCTTGGCTATCAAGCACAAGCCTGGTTATTCCAGGCTTCGTGCTATCAGTTGCTTCAAAAGTTTTGCATGGCTGTCTTTTTTCACTGGATACCCGATATTCGATGCGCAGTCCCAATTGGTTGTTCCTCGTCTTGCTCTTGCTGCTGGCTGGCCTGCAGTACCGCCTATGGGTGGGGAATGGCAGCTTGGCGCAGGTCACCGAACTGACCCAGCAAATTGCCGCACAGCACGCCGAAAACGAGGTGTTGCTGGAGCGCAATCGCGTGCTCGATGCCGAAGTGCTTGAACTGAAAAAAGGCATGGAGACCGTTGAAGAACGGGCTCGCCATGAGTTGGGCATGGTCAAGGAGGGCGAGACCCTCTACCAGTTGGCCCAATGAGCCTTTCGTCACCGGCCTTCTGGGCCGTGATTCCTGCCGCGGGCGTGGGTGCCCGTATGGCCGCGGACCGTCCCAAGCAGTACTTGCAACTGGGCGGGCGCACTATTCTCGAACACAGCCTTGGCTGTTTCCTCGATCATCCGGGCCTCAAGGGGCTGGTGGTCAGTCTTGCTGTCGACGACCCTTATTGGCCGAACCTGGCTTGCGCCACCGACCCCCGCATTACGCGGGTGGATGGCGGCGACGAGCGCTCGGGCTCTGTCCTCAATGCCTTGCTTTACCTGCACAGCCAGGGCGCCAGCGATGACGATTGGGTGCTGGTGCATGATGCCGCCCGACCGAACCTCAGCCGCGATGACCTGGACAAGTTGCTGTTTGAACTGGCCGACGACACCGTGGGTGGGCTGCTGGCCGTGCCGGCACGGGACACCCTCAAGCGTGCCGACAAGCATGGGCGCGTACTGGAAACGGTCGATCGCACGCCGATCTGGCAGGCCTACACCCCGCAGATGTTCCGCCTTGGCGCGCTGCATCGGGCGTTGGCCGACAGCCTGGTCTCGGACGTGGTTATCACCGACGAAGCCTCGGCCATGGAATGGGCCGGGCACGCGCCACGCCTGATCGAAGGCCGCAGCGACAACCTCAAGGTCACCCGCCCGGAGGACCTTGAATGGCTGCGCCAGCGCCGGGCTTTCCAGCCTTCCTGACGGTCAGTCCGCCGGGCCGTGGCCGTCTATCTCAGGTAGACGGGATGGTTACCCAGGCCCTCCTTGAGAAAATCCACCAGCTTTCGCACTTTGGGCGATAGGTGGCGTTGTTGCGGGTACAGCGCCCAAACCGCGGTGTTGGGCGGTTGATGGGCTTCGAGTAACGACACCAGTGCGCCGCTGTGCAAATGCTCCAGCACGTAATAGTCCGGCAATTGGCAAAGGCCGACCCCTTGCAGTGCGGCATCGAGCACCGCTTGCCCACTGTTGCAGCGCCAGTTTCCCTGAACTCGCTGCGAAAACTCGCGCCCGTCCTGGGCCAGTTGCCAAATATCCGAGCTGCCGATCAGGCAGTTATGCCGACTTAATTCCGACAAGCTATGTGGCCGGCCGTACCTGGCCAGGTAGGACGGTGACGCGCATAAATACATACGCCGTGGCGCAAGGCGGCTGGCAACCATGCGCGAATCCGCCAGGCGCCCGAGGCGAATCGCCAGGTCCAGGCCTTCGTGCACCAGGTCCAGTTGGCGGTTGGTCAATTCCACGTCCACCCGCAATTGCGGGTAAAGCGCCATGAACCGCGTCACCAGCGGCACGATAAAGCGCTCGCCGTAAGCCACTGCGCAGGTCATGCGTAACATCCCTTTAGGCTCGCTGGCCAGGTCGCCTACGGCGCGCAAGGCCTCTTCGCGACCGTCCTGCAAGCGCTGGCAATGTTGCAGGAAGGTCTGGCCGGCTTCCGTCAGCGTCACCTTGCGCGTACTGCGATACAGCAAGCGCGTTTGCAGCCGCTCTTCCAGCCGCGCTACCTGGCGGCTGATATGGGACGACGACACGCCCAGGCGCTCGGCGGCGGCAGTGAATTGGCTGCATTCGGCCACGGCGACGAACTCGTCGATGCCTTCCCAGCGGTTTTCTAGCATGCTGATTATCCCTGTGTGGCAATAATGTTTTGCTTTTGTCTGGATTATTAATCAGATGGGCATGTTTTACACTGCCGGCCTTACGTTTTTAACCCGATGGAGAAACCGGATGATCAAGTCCCGCGCGGCCGTAGCCTTCGAAGCCAAGAAACCCCTCGAGATCGTTGAAGTGGATGTGGCCATGCCCAAGGCCGGCGAGGTGCTGCTGCGGGTGGTAGCGTCCGGTGTGTGCCATACCGATGCCTACACCCTGTCGGGCGCGGACCCGGAAGGTATCTTTCCGTCGATCCTCGGCCACGAAGGCGGCGCCGTGGTGGAAGCCATCGGCGAAGGCGTAACCTCGGTGGCGGTAGGCGACCACGTGATTCCGCTGTACACCCCGGAATGCGGCAAGTGCAAATTCTGCCTCTCGGGCAAGACCAACCTCTGCCAGGCGATTCGCGCCACCCAGGGCAAGGGCCTGATGCCAGATGGCACCTCGCGCTTTTCCTACAAGGGCCAGCCGATTTTCCACTACATGGGGACTTCGACCTTCTCCGAATACACCGTGCTGCCGGAAATCTCCGTAGCGAAGATTCCTAAAGAGGCGCCACTGGAAAAGGTCTGCCTGTTGGGCTGTGGCGTCACCACCGGTATCGGTGCAGTGATCAACACCGCCAAGGTCAAGCCGGGCGACACCGTGGCCATCTTCGGCCTGGGTGGTATCGGCCTGTCGGCAGTGATCGGTGCGGTGAAAGCCAAGGCCGGTCGCATCATTGCCATCGACATCAACCCGGCCAAGTTCGAAATCGCCAAGCAACTGGGCGCCACCGACTGCATCAACCCGAAAGACTACGATCGCCCGATCCAGGACGTGATTGTCGATTTGACCGATGGCGGCGTCGACTTTTCCTTCGAGTGCATCGGCAATGTCCAACTGATGCGTGCGGCCCTTGAGTGCTGCCACAAAGGCTGGGGCGAGTCGGTGATCATCGGCGTGGCCGGCGCGGGCCAGGAAATTGCTACCCGTCCGTTCCAACTGGTGACCGGTCGCGTCTGGCGCGGTTCGGCGTTTGGTGGCGTGCGGGGGCGCAGCGAATTGCCAAGCTACGTGGAGATGGCCCAGACCGGCGAAATCCCGCTGGATACCTTCATCACCCACACCATGGGCCTGGAAGATATCAACAAGGCGTTTGACCTGATGCATGAAGGCAAGAGCATCCGCACCGTCATTCACTTCTGAGGTCGGCCATGAGTCTGGAAAACCTGTCGTGCCAGAAAAGCTTCGGCGGCTGGCATAAACGCTACAAGCACCATTCCGATGTGCTGGGTTGCGACATGACCTTCGCCGTGTACCTGCCGCCGCAAGCGGAGCAGGGCGGCAAATTGCCGGTGCTGTACTGGCTGTCGGGGCTGACCTGCACCGATGAGAACTTCATGCAGAAGGCCGGCGCCCAGCGCATGGCGGCCGAACTGGGGTTGATCATTGTTGCGCCGGACACCAGCCCCCGCGGTCCCGGTGTGCCGGGTGATCCGGACAACGCCTGGGACTTTGGCCTGGGCGCCGGCTTCTACCTGAACGCCACCCAGGAACCCTGGGCCCAGCACTATCGGATGCATGACTACGTGGTGCAGGAATTGCCGGCATTGGTCGAGGCGCATTTCCCGGCGTCGGCCAAACGCGGGATCAGCGGCCACTCCATGGGCGGCCACGGCGCACTGGTGTGTGCCTTGCGCAATCCGGGGCGTTATCAGTCGGTGTCGGCGTTCTCGCCGATCAACAATCCGATGGATTGCCCGTGGGGCCAGAAGGCGTTCTCCCGCTACCTCGGGGAAGAGCGCTCGAAGTGGCGCGAATGGGATGCCTGCGTATTGATCAGCGAAGCCTCGGAAAAGCTGCCACTGCTGGTGGATCAGGGCGATCGCGACGATTTTCTTGCGGTGCAGCTCAAGCCTGAGGCCTTGCAGCAAGCAGCCAGGGCGGCGAACCATCCGCTGGAGCTGCGCCTGCAACCTGGCTATGACCACAGCTACTTCTTTATTGCCAGCTTTATCGAAGACCATTTACGCCATCACGCGAGCGCTTTGCTCGGTTAATGTGAGGCAAAAGTAGGTAGAATCACGCCCTGAATTAAATCGGGGCGTTTTTTTATGCGTATTGGCCATGGCTATGATGTGCACCGTTTCGCCGAAGGCGATTTCATCACCCTGGGCGGCGTGCGGATCGCGCACCACCACGGGTTGCTGGCTCATTCCGACGGCGACGTGGTGCTGCATGCCTTGAGCGATGCCTTGCTCGGCGCCGCCGCGTTGGGTGACATCGGCAAGCACTTTCCGGACACCGACCCCACCTTCAAGGGTGCGGACAGCCGTGTGCTGTTGCGTCACGTGGTCGGCTTGATCCATGCCAAGGGCTGGAAGGTCGGCAACGTCGACAACACCATCGTCGCCCAGGCGCCCAAGATGGCCCCGCATATCGAATCGATGCGCGCGCTGATTGCCGCGGATCTTCAAGTTGAGTTGGATCAAGTGAACGTAAAGGCCACCACCACCGAAAAGCTCGGGTTTACCGGTCGCGAAGAGGGCATTGCCGTGCACTCCGTTGCCTTGTTGCTGCGCGCATGAATGATCTGCAACTGCTGGGCCCGCGTGCCTATGGCGAAGCCTTGGGCAGCGCTGTTCTGAAGGCTACCGCTGAAGACTTCCAAGTGGATGAAGTGCTGGATATCCCGCTGACCGGCGAGGGTGAACACCTGTGGTTGTGGGTGGAAAAGCGCGGCCTGAATACCGAAGAAGCGGCGCGGCGGATTGCCAAGGCGGCGGGTGTGCCGTTGCGCACCGTCAGCTACGCCGGGCTCAAGGACCGCCAGGCGTTGACCCGCCAATGGTTCAGCGTGCAGTTGCCGGGCAAGGCTGATCCGGACCTCAGCGGTGCGGAAAACGAGACCCTGAAGATCCTCAAGATCGCTCGTCACAAGCGCAAGCTGCAGCGCGGCGCGCATTCGGCCAATGGCTTTACCTTGCGCCTGACCCAGTTTGCCGGTGATGCCGCGGCCATCGACGCACGCCTGCAACTGATCGCCAAGCAAGGCATTCCCAACTATTTCGGCGCCCAGCGTTTCGGCCATAACGGCGGCAACGTCGTCGATGCCCGCGACTGGGCCGCGCGCAAGGCCTTGCCGGAGCAGCGCAACGTGCGTTCGCGCCTGCTCTCCACGGCCCGCAGCTTCCTGTTCAATAAAGTGCTGGCGGCACGGGTGGCCGACGGTTCCTGGCAGCGCGCCCAGGTCGGCGATCTGCTGGCGTTTACCGACAGTCGCAGTTTTTTTCCGGCGGGGGAGGCTGAATGCAGCGACCCGCGCCTGGCGATTCTCGACTTGCATCCCACCGGCCCACAGTGGGGCGAAGGTGATTCGCCGGCGTCGGGGGCAACTTTCGCTCTGGAACAGGCGATCGCCGAGGGTGAAGCCGACCTGCGGGATTGGCTGGTGAATGCCGGCATGAGCCAGGAACGTCGCATTCTTCGACTGCCCATTGGCGGGTTGACGTGGCATTATCCCGAACCTGACATTCTGCAATTGGAATTCGTCCTGCCGGCCGGATGCTTCGCCACTGTCTTGGTGCGCGAGCTTGTAGATCTGGTGCCGGTGGGGCAGACGGACAGCCCATGCGTATTCTGATATCTAACGACGACGGGGTCACCGCACCCGGCCTTGCCGCGCTTCATGCTGCGCTGGCGGATTATGCCGAGTGCGTGGTGGTTGCCCCGGACCAGGACAAAAGCGGCGCCAGCAGCTCGCTGACGCTCGACCGTCCGTTGCACATACAGACGTTGCCCAACGGCTTTATCAGCGTGAATGGCACGCCGACCGATTGCGTGCACCTGGCGATCAACAGCCTGCTGGACCGCGAGCCGGACCTGGTGGTTTCCGGGATTAACCTGGGCGCCAACCTCGGCGACGACGTGCTGTATTCCGGTACGGTGGCGGCGGCCCTTGAAGGGCGTTTCCTGGGCCGGACCTCGTTCGCGTTTTCGCTGGCGTCGCGTCAGTTGGACAACCTGGAGACGGCGGCCTACTTCGCCCGCAAGCTGGTGGAAGCCCATCACACCCTGGATTTGCCGCCGCGTACGGTGCTGAACGTCAATTTTCCGAACCTGCCTCTTGAGCATATTCGCGGCTTCAAGCTGACCCGCCTTGGCCATCGCTCCCGCGCCGCGGCACCGCTGAAGGTGGTGGACCCGCGTGGCAAGGAAGGTTACTGGATTGCCGCTGCCGGCGATGCCGAAGACGGCGGCGAAGGCACGGACTTTCATGCGGTGATGCAAGGTTATATTTCGATTACTCCGTTGCAACTTGATCGCACCTTCAGTGATGCCTTCAGTAGCCTCGATGGCTGGCTGGAGGGAGTGCTCTGATGGCGCGCGAACAAGACGACCTGTTGCGACGGGGCATTGGGATGACTTCCCAGCGCACCCGCGAGCGATTGATCCAGCGCCTGTATGAAGAAGGGCTGTCCAACGCCCAGGTGCTGGAAGTCATCCGGCGTACCCCGCGACATCTGTTTGTCGATGAAGCCCTGGCGCATCGTGCCTATGAAGACACCGCGCTGCCCATCGGCCACAACCAGACCATTTCCCAGCCTTATATGGTGGCGCGGATGAGTGAGCTGTTGCTGGCGGCGGGCCCCCTGGACAAGGTGCTGGAAATCGGCACCGGCTCCGGCTACCAGACGGCCGTGTTGTCGCAACTGGTTGAGCGGGTGTTTTCGGTCGAGCGCATCAAGGTGTTGCAGGACCGGGCCAAGGAGCGCCTGGTGGAGCTGAACCTGCGCAACGTGGTGTTTCGTTGGGGCGACGGTTGGGAAGGCTGGCCGGCGCTGGCGCCGTATAACGGCATTATCGTCACCGCCGTGGCCACCGACGTGCCCCAGGCCTTGCTCGATCAGCTGGCTCCCGGCGGCCGCCTGGTGATCCCGGTGGGCTCCGGCGAAGTGCAACAATTAATGTTGATCATTCGCGAGGAAGAAGGCTTTTCCCGGCATGTGCTCGGGGCGGTGCGTTTTGTCCCGCTGCTTAACGGTCCGCTGGCCTGATCAATTATTCCTGCGTACTGAATTCTATTGCTGGGTATGTGTCTTACAGCGGGGTCTATTGAGTCAACATGATCCGCCGTGGGAATTAAACATGATGAAAATTTCTTTAGAATCGTGTTTCCAGTAAAAACCCAATGGCCAGTTATACTTGCGTCATATTTCAAGCCTGATACAGGCGTTCATAGTCAGCCACCACAAAGGGAGCGGCGGGTGAGTCTCACGGTCATTGCACAGCGTATGAGTCAAACAAGCTTTCAGCGACTGGTGATTGGCCTTGTCTTGAGTTCCTTGCTGGCGGCTTGCTCAAGCACGCCATCCGGTGGTGCCCGGGTGGTCGACCGCAATAATGCGGTGCCGCAAAAGCCTACGGTTACCACCGGGCAATATGTCGTGCGCAAGGGCGATACGATGTTCTCGATTGCCTTCCGTTATGGGTGGGATTACAAGGCGCTGGCCGCCCGTAACAACATTCCTGTGCCATATACGATACATCCAGGTCAGACCATTCGTTTCGATGGCCGTACCGGTTCAACACCGACCGCCGTCGTCACAAACACGGCTTCTTCGCCGTCGTCTTCGAGCAAAACCACAATCATCACCCGGCCTGCAGGCAGCGCCGCGCCTAGCGTTGCGAGCAAACCAGCACCTGCGCCGATGCCGCCTGCAGGGCCTGCTCCTACCGGTTGGGGATGGCCCTCAAATGGCATTCTTATTGGAAAATTCTCTTCAAACGGTAGTTTGAATAAAGGCATTGATATCGCCGGAGATTTGGGACAGCCTGTTTTAGCTGCGTCTGATGGGACAGTGGTGTACGCCGGGAGTGGTTTACGGGGCTACGGCGAGCTGGTCATCATCAAACACAGCGATACCTACGTCAGTGCCTACGGTCATAACCGCAGGCTGTTGGTTCGGGAGGGGCAGCAGGTCAAAGTCGGACAGACAATTGCCGAAATGGGGTCAACTGGTACAGACCGGGTGAAACTGCACTTTGAGATTCGCCGCCAAGGGAAACCTGTTGATCCGCTGCAATTCCTTCCCCGTCGTTGATATGTTGCACAGCCTGTTCCCTCACGTAGAAGGAACAGGCTCCAGCGCTGCCAAGGATAAAGGCGTCGCTTGAGCTTGAGGTCGAACTCACCAAAGGACTATAAAACAATGGCTCTCAGTAAAGAAGCGCCGGAGTTTGACATCGGCGATGAGGTTCTCCTTATGGAGACTGTCATCGATACGGATTCGATGTCGAATGAGGGACCTGCTGTACCTTCAGTTCGCACCAAATCCAAGAACTCCGCTGCGTTAAAGCAACACAAATACATTGACTACACGCGGGCGCTCGATGCGACCCAGCTGTACCTCAATGAAATCGGCTTTTCCCCTCTGCTCACTCCCGAAGAAGAAGTCTTTTTTGCGCGCTTGTCGCAAAAAGGCGATCCGGCCGGGCGCAAGCGCATGATTGAAAGCAACCTGCGGCTGGTGGTGAAAATCGCCCGACGCTACGTCAATCGTGGGCTGTCCCTGTTGGACTTGATCGAGGAGGGCAATCTCGGCCTGATCCGGGCTGTGGAAAAGTTTGATCCTGAGCGGGGTTTCCGCTTTTCAACCTATGCCACCTGGTGGATTCGTCAGACCATCGAACGGGCGATCATGAACCAGACCCGCACGATCCGGTTGCCGATCCATGTGGTCAAGGAGCTCAACGTCTACCTGCGGGCGGCGCGTGAGCTGACACAAAAACTCGATCATGAACCTTCGCCTGAAGAAATCGCCAACCTGCTGGAAAAACCGGTGGGAGAGGTCAAGCGCATGCTCGGTCTCAATGAGCGGGTGTCTTCAGTCGATGTCTCGCTGGGTCCGGATTCGGATAAAACCCTGCTGGACACCCTGACTGATGATCGTCCTACGGACCCTTGTGAGTTGCTGCAGGACGATGATTTGTCGCAAAGCATCGACCAGTGGCTTTCGGAGCTGACGGACAAACAGCGTGAGGTGGTGATTCGCCGCTTCGGGCTGCGCGGCCACGAAAGCAGCACCCTGGAGGATGTTGGCCTGGAGATTGGCTTGACCCGTGAGCGGGTGCGGCAGATCCAGGTAGAGGGCCTCAAGCGCTTGCGCGAGATCCTGGAGAAGAATGGCTTGTCGAGTGAGTCGTTGTTCCAGTAAACGACGCAGGACGAAATGTGGGAGCCCGCCTATGTGGGAGCCGGGCAAGCCCGGCTCCCACATAGGCGGGCTCCCACATTTTTTTGTGCATGGAATTACATCGTGTGATTGCTCGTTCCCACGCTCTGCGTGGGAACGCAGCCCAGGACGCTCCGCGTCCCAAGGCGTGACGCAGAGCGTCACAAGAGGCATTTCCGCGCAGAGCGTAGTAACGAGCGGGCACAAAAAAGCCCCGCTTTTGAGGGCGGGGCTTTTCGACTAAATCAGTACAAGTTAGATAACTTGAACTTCTTCAGCTTGCATGCCTTTCTGACCGCGGGTAGCGATGAAAGAAACCTGTTGGCCTTCTTTCAGGCTTTTGAAGCCGTCGGATTGGATAGCTTTGAAGTGAACGAACAAGTCGTCACCGGATTGTGGAGTGATGAAGCCGAAGCCTTTTTCATCGTTGAACCACTTAACGGTACCAGTTTGGCGATTAGACATGGTGTATCTCCTTGGACAAAGTTAACTGCGACTCAGGAAAAGCCCTGGCCGAGACTGAGTGCAAAGAGCAGGAAAAATTCTTGGAGATGGTTGGATCGAAATTCAACATATCGTGTAGAGATTCTCAGTGACACAAGCAGCACAGTGGCGCCACCTTAACCCTTTTTCCGGAACGTGCCAATGGTATTTCCGAAGGTTTCTCTATTTTCGTGACTGGCGGCAGCCTGATACCGCACCAATACCCCGCCATTGAAGGTGCGTCCCGCCCAGCAGGGGCTGCGCCGCACCAAGAAAAACAGCCGCCCCTTTGAACCACGGGGCCAGCCCCGGTAAGATGCCCAACAGAATTTTTTCACCTCGCTATTCAGGACACCCGCCATGAGCATCAAATCGGACAAGTGGATTCGCCGCATGGCGCAAGAGCACGGCATGATCGAGCCGTTCGTGGAGCGCCAGATGCGCGGCGAAGGCGCTGAGCGGCTGATTTCGTTCGGGGTTTCCAGCTACGGCTACGATGTACGCTGTGCCGATGAGTTCAAGGTGTTCACCAACATCAACTCGGCAACCGTCGATCCGAAAAACTTCGACGAAAAAAGCTTCGTCGACGTCAAGAGCGACGTCTGCATCATCCCGCCAAACTCCTTCGCCCTGGCGCGCACCGTCGAATTCTTCCGTATCCCGCGCAACGTCCTGACCATCTGCCTGGGCAAGAGCACCTACGCGCGCTGCGGCATCATCGTCAACGTGACGCCGCTGGAGCCTGAATGGGAAGGGCACGTCACCCTGGAGTTCTCCAACACCACCACGTTGCCCGCAAAAATCTACGCCAACGAAGGCGTGGCACAGATGCTGTTCTTCGAATCCGACGAAGAGTGCGAAGTGTCCTACAAGGACCGTGGCGGCAAGTATCAGGGCCAGCGCGGCGTTACTCTCCCACGCACCTGATCGAATCGTCTTACAGGCTAAGGGAATTTGTCAGCGGGCATGCACTCTATTGGGTGTACTGCCCCGACGCGTGCACAACGCGCCGGGCCACGCTTGAGGAGTCCCCTATGAAGCTCGATCCGCGAATCAGCGCCGAACTCGCCCGGCTTGAACCCAATCAGATTGGTGTGATGGCCTGGTCCTTGATGGCCGATCCCGCCGCAGGCGGCATTCCCGGCCAGCCCGGCCCGGATGATCCCTGGCCCAACCAGCCTGAAGAGCCTGGCGAACCCACGCTCCCTGACGAACCGCCTCCCGCCCCTGTGGCTTGATTTCCTGGACGTGTCGCCAATGGTCAGTTGCTCAGCGCACTGGCCATACTTCATGGTCCCCGATCACGAAGATCCGGCTGCCTTCTTCCTGCTGCGTCACTGAATAACCCCCGGTAAATGCGCCAAACGCCGGCAACAGGCTGACCTGGTTGCCGAGCAGGAAGCATGGCAGGCGCAAACTTTGCCGGCCCTTGCCCCGCAGGCGATATACCGGGTGCACGTGCCCGGCCAGCACATGGTGGCTGGCGTGGGCGTCGGGCTCGTGCTGCAACGCAAACGGGCCCATCAGCAGGGGTTCGGTCACCACCTCAATGTTCAGATCACCAGGCGGGTCGCCAGCGCGTTTGTCGTGGTTGCCGCGAATCAGCGTGAGCCCCACGCCTGCATGACGCTCACGCCAGGCTCTCAGGGCGTTCAGGGTGCCGCTGGCGTGAGAGCCGGGCCCGTGGAGAAAGTCGCCGAGAAAGATCACCTGCGCGCCAGGGAAAGCCGCCAACAGCCGGTCCAGGCGCTGCAGGTTGTCTGTCGTCGTGCCCCGGGGCACTGGCTGGCCCAGGCTGCGATAGGCCGACGCCTTGCCAAAATGCGCGTCGGCGATCAGCAGGCACTTTCTCGCGGGCCAATACACAGCCTTGTCCGCCAGCAACCACAGCGCTTCTTCCGCCAGGTGTATCGGGTAATGAGCGGGCATCAGGGTTTCCCGTTATCGGCGACTTTTTCCAGATCCTTGACCATCCGCGCAATCCGCTCCGATAGTTTTTCCGAGCTCAGGCTCTCCCGAAAACGTTCCACCAGTAAAGGGAACGCCAGCGGCGTAGGCCGTTTTATCCGATGCAGGTCCAATTTCAACCCCGACAAGTGGCGCAACGTCTCTTCCAGCCGACGAATATCCAGCTCTTCCCGCAGGACTTCTTCTCCGGCCTGGGTCAGCAACAGGTTCTGCGGGTCATATTGCTTGAACACTTCAAAGAACAAACCGCTGGACGCCTGAACCTGGCGCGTACTTTTCGGCGCACCGGGGTAGCCGGCAAACACCAGCCCGGCGATCCGCGCAATCTCGCGAAAGCGCCGCAGGGCCAGCTCACCGGCATTCAGGCTCGCTACCACGTCATCCAGCAGATCATCCGCACTCAGCAACTCCCCGCTCAGTAACTCAGGCCAGTCCACCTCGGTCGCGCTCAGCAGTTCCAGCCCGTAGTCATTGACCGCAATCGAGAACGTCACCGCCTGCTGCCGACTGACGCGCCAGGCCAGCAGGCTCGCCAGCCCCAGATGCACCTGGCGCCCGGCGAACGGATACAGGAACAGATGCCAGCCTTCCCGGGACTTGAGGGCCTCGGCCAGCAAATGCTCGCGGGTTGGCAGCCCGGACCAGCGCAACTGGGTGTCCAGCAACGATTGCACCGCCTGCATCTCCGGGCCGAGGAATTGCCCGTGGGCGGCCGCATCAAAGCGCTCGACCACTGCCTGGGCCAGCTCGTTGGAAAGCGGCATGCGCCCGCCGTTCCAGCGCGGCACGGCAGCCTTTTTCGCGGTACTGCGCCGCACGTATGCGGTCATGTTTTCTACTCGCACCAACTCCAGCAAGCGCCCGGCGAACAAGAAACCATCTCCCGGCTTCAGCCGTGCAATAAAGCCTTCCTCGACACTGCCCAGGGTCTTGCCACCGCCGCCTTTGCTCCAGAATTTCAGCTGGATGCTGGCGTCGCTGACGATGGTGCCCACGCTCATGCGATGGCGCCGCGCCAGTCGTGCGTCGGGGACGCGCCAGATGCCGTGTTCGTCCGGTTCGACCCGCCGATAATCCGGGTAGGCCGTCAGCGACAGCCCGCCATGGCGCACGAAACCCAGGGCCCATGTCCAATCTGCTTCGCTCAAGTCACGATAGGCCCATGCGGTACGCACCTCCGCCAGCAGCTCATCCGGCACAAAACCGCCGCCCAGCGCCATGCTCACCAGATGTTGCACCAGCACATCCAAAGGCTTGTGGGGCGACTGGCGGGCTTCGATACGTCGTTCAGCGATAGCGTCCTGCGCGGCGGCGGCCTCCACCAGCTCCAGGCTGTGGGTAGGCACCAGCGTGACCCGCGACGGCCTGCCCGGCGCATGACCGGAGCGCCCGGCGCGCTGCATCAGCCGCGCCACGCCCTTGGCCGAGCCAATCTGCAGCACCCGTTCCACCGGCAGGAAATCCACCCCCAGGTCCAGGCTCGACGTACACACCACGGCCTTCAGTTGCCCCTCCTTCAGGGCTCGCTCCACCCAGTCCCGGGTTTCCCTGGACAGCGAACCGTGGTGCAGGGCAATCACTCCGGCCCATTCGGGGCGAGCGTCGAGCAGGGCCTGGTACCAGATTTCCGATTGCGCTCGCGTGTTGGTAAACACCAGGCAACTGCTGCTGGCATCGACTTCGGCCACCACCTGCGGGAGCATTTTCAGACCGATATGGCCGGCCCATGGAAAGCGCTCGATAACCGGTGGCAACAGGGTGTCCACTTGCAACTGTTTGGGGGTTTGGCCTTGGACGTTGATCCCGCCGCCTTGTGGGATCAACACCTCCAGTGCGTGGGCCTGATTACCCAGGGTCGCGGAAATGCCCCACACAATCAGCTCTGGATGCCATTGCCGCAGGCGGGCGAGGGCCAGTTGCAGTTGCACGCCGCGTTTGTTGCCGATCAGTTCGTGCCATTCGTCCACTACCACCATGCGCAGGTGTGACAGGCTGGTCTGGCTGTCGGCGCGAGCCAGCATCAGCGTGAGGCTTTCCGGGGTGGTGATCAGGGTGGTGGGCAGGCGGCGGCTCTGGCGGGCGCGCTCGCTGCTGCTGGTGTCGCCGGTGCGCAGGCCGATGGTCCAGGGGATGTTCAGGGATTCCAGCGGGGCTTCAAGGGCGCGGGCGGTGTCGGCGGCCAGGGCGCGCATTGGGGTGATCCACAGGACTGTCAGCGGTTCGGCTGGGGCCTTGCGTTTGCGGAGAGTGTCTTTGGTGATGGCGAAGCGGTTGAGGGCGGCGAACCACAGGGCGTAGGTTTTGCCGGCGCCGGTGCTGGCGTGGAGCAGTCCTGATTGGCCTTCCTTCACGGCCTTCCATACCTGTTTCTGGAAGGCGAATGGGTTCCAGTTTTTGGCGGTGAACCAATCTTTGGCGAAATTGCGGGATTTGGCCATGCTTTGGGCTCTGGGGGTGTAATTCAGAGACCTGTGGGGTGGGGGAAAGGTTTAACTGCGATTGCTGGGTTTTCGGGTGTATATCCGTTATTTAGGTAACGGCCACTTATGGTTCCGCTCTTACAGCGGCTCACTTTTGAAGAGCGTAAAAGTAAGCAAAACGCTCTTGCCCCACCACTCGGCTCCTCGCCTAGGCTCGGAGTGCCCTCACTCCGGCTTTGGACCGTGGGCCGCCGCGATGGGCCATCCTTGGCCCAGCGCGGCTAACCCGGCGTCCTGCCGGGTTACCCACGCTCCAAAGCCTGCGTTCGGCCAGCGTGGTTTAACGGGGCGCCTAAGATCAAGATCAAGATCAACAGCAAGAGCACAGCGGCCTCCCGGCCGGCTTGAGTGTTGAAGAGCAAAATCAAAAGCTAAAGCGGGCACGGTCCAAAAAATGTGGGAGCGGGCTTGCTCGCGAAGGTCGTTAACGATGACGTGGGCATCCTGATTCAACGCGGCGCTCTCAGGTTTTTCGCGAGCAAGCCCGCTCCCACAGAAAAGCAGATCGGTTTTCGCTCTGGATCTTGCCCCTGCTTTTAACACTCAAGCCGGCCGGTAGGCCGCTGTGCTCTTGCTTTTGATTTTGATCTGCGGGCCCGTTAACCACGATGGCCGCAAGTAGGCACGGTGGAGCGGGTAAATCGGCAGGACGCCGGTTTAGCCGCGTCGGGCCATGGATGGCCCGTCGCGGCGGCCCGCGGAACCGGGCCGGAGTGCGGGCATGCCGAGCCTAGGCGAGGCACCGAGTGGTGGGGCAAAGACCTTTTGGTTACTTTTGGGGCGTTTGCCAAAAGTGACCCGCTGTAAGAGCGGAACCATAAGTGGCCGTTACCTAAATAACGGATATACACCCCACCCCACCCCACCCCGACCGGCTACTTCAAATTCCCACTCAAAAACTGCTGCAACCGCTCGCTCTTCGGATTACCCAGCACATCCTCCGGCGCCCCCTGTTCCTCTACCAACCCCTTGTGCAAAAACAGCACCTGGCTCGACACCTTGCGGGCAAAGCTCATCTCATGGGTCACCATGATCATCGTCCGGCCTTCCTCAGCCAACCCCTGGATCACCTTCAACACCTCACCCACCAACTCCGGATCCAACGCCGAAGTCGGCTCATCAAACAGCATCACCTCCGGCTCCATCGCCAACGCCCGGGCAATCGCCACCCGTTGCTGCTGGCCACCCGACAAAAACGCCGGATATTGATCCGCCACCCGCGCCGGCAGCCCAACCTTGTCCAGATACCGGCGAGCCCGGTCCTCGGCGTCTTTCTTGCTGCAACCCAGCACCCGGCGCGGCGCCATGGTGATGTTCTCCAGCACACTCATATGGCTCCACAGGTTGAAATGCTGAAACACCATCGCCAACCGCGTACGCAGGCGCTGCAACTCCGCATCATCCGCCACGCGCATCCCATGGCGGTCGCTGACCATCCGAATCTGCTGCCCATCCAGGGTCATGGCGCCGTCATTGGGCTGTTCAAGAAAGTTGATGCAGCGCAAAAAGGTGCTTTTACCCGAGCCACTGGCGCCGATCAAACTGATCACATCACCGGTCTTGGCCTTGAGCGAGACACCTCTGAGCACCTCATTGTCGCCATAGCTTTTATGCAGGCCTTCAACGGTCAATTTGTACATGGGGCGTGCATCCTCAAGGCGAAAGTAGATAGCCGCTGCGATAGGCTTCAGTGCCGGCGACATGGGCAATGACCATCCCGGCAGTGGCCATGCGTCGCAGCGAACGAGCGTAAAGCAGCCCGGCATGGCGGCAATGCACCGGCGTTACGCGGTCAGAAATGGGGTCGATGATTTCGGCGATCAGTTGCCCGGCTTCCAGGTATTCGCCGGGCAGCACACTGAATACCAGCAAGCCACCCACCGGTGTAGCCACCGGTTCAACGCCCGCCAGCGGTGTGGCGGGGTAGGGCAAGTCCGGCAAAGGTGCAGGGTCGCCGCTGATCGCGCCGAAGTGAATCAGGTAATCGATGATCGCCTGGCAGTCGAGGCTGGCCAGGCCGTGGTTGACGTCGCCCTGGCCGCGCAGTTCGACGGTCACGGAAAAGCTGCCCATCGGGATCGGGAAGCGCTCGCCAAACCGTTGCTGCAGTTGCCACCAGACCAGGGTGAAGCATTCATCGAACGACTGCCCTCCGGAGTCGGTAGCCAACAGGCTGGCCTCCGAACCGATATAGCGCGCCAACGGCTCTACCCGGGGCCACGCTTCGGGGGTGGTGTACAGGTGCGCCACGGCTTCGAAGTCGCAGTGCAGATCCAGCACCATGTCGGCATCGCACGCCAGGCGTTGCAGCACCAGGCGCTGGGATTCCAGCTGCGTGGCGGGTGTCTGCGCCGCAAGCGCCATGGTGAGTGCGTCGCGAATCAGTTCGACGTTGTGCTGTGGATCATCCCCCAGCAGTTCTTCGACCTGATTGCCGACTTCGTCGCTCAGGTCGACAAACAGGCGATTGAAATTCTGCCCGCTTTCCAGCTCATAGCGGCCCAGGGGGATGTCCATCAACACCTGTTCCAGGCCGGTGGGGTTGGCGATGGGCACCAGTACGATCTCGCTGCGCAGGCGGCCAGCCGCGTTCAGTTGTGCCAGACGCGCCTTGAGATGCCAGGCCACCAACATGCCCGGCAACTCGTCAGCGTGCAGCGACGACTGGATGTAGATCTTGCCTTGCGCGTGTTCGGGTCCGAAGTGGAAGCTGTGGATCTGCCGCGCCGTGCCTGGCACCGGCGCCACGAGTGGATGAATCTGATGACGCATGAAGGCTCCTTAGTGGCTGGGGCCGAGAAAGGCCAGCCAGCGACGCTCCGCCAGACGAAACAGACCGACCAGGGCAAAGGTCACGGTCAGGTAGATCAGCGCAGCGATACCGAATGATTGAAAGGTCATGTAGGTGGCCGAGTTGGCGTCCCGGGCGACTTTCAGGATATCCGGGATCGTCGCGGTGAAGGCCACCGTCGTCGAGTGCAGCATCAGGATCACTTCATTACTGTAGTACGGCAGCGAGCGGCGCAGGGCCGACGGCATGATCACGTAGGCATACAGCTTCCAGCCGCTCAGGCCATAGGCTTTCGCCGCTTCGACTTCGCCGTGGGCCATGCTGCGGATCGCTCCGGCAAAAATCTCCGTGGTGTAGGCGCAGGTGTTGAGGGCGAAGGCGAGGATGGTGCAGTTCATCGCATCGCGAAAGAACGCATCCAGTACCGGCTGCGCGCGAACCGCCGCGATGCTGTAGATCCCGGTGTAGCAAATCAGCAGCTGGATATACAGCGGCGTGCCGCGAAACAGGTAGGTGTAGAACTGCACCGGCCAGCGTACCCAGCGGTTGCGCGACACCCGGGCAATGGACAGTGGGATCGAGACCAGGAAGCCGATGAAGATCGAGGCGCTGAGCAGCCACATGGTCATGGCCAGGCCGGTGATGTGCTGGCCGTCGCTATAAAGGAAGGGGCGCCAGTATTGCTGGATCAGTTCGATCATCGCACTGCCTCCCGGGAGCCTGCGGAGTAGCGCCGTTCGAGGCGGCGCAGGACGAAGTTGGACGCGCTGGTGATCAACAGGTAGATAAACGCGGCGATCACCAGGAAATAGAACAACTGATAGGTGCTCTTGCCCGCATCCTGAGCGGCCTTGACCAGGTCGGCCAGGCCGATGATCGACACCAGTGCCGTGGCCTTGAGCATCACCATCCAGTTATTGCCGATGCCCGGCAGGGCGAAGCGCATCATCTGCGGGAAGGTCACGAAGCGAAACCGCTGCCCGCGCGTGAGCCCGTAGGCCGTGGCAGCCTCCAATTGGCCACGGGGCACGGCGAGGATCGCGCCGCGAAAGGTCTCGGTGAAATACGCACCGTAGATAAAGCCCAGGGTGATCACCCCGGCGCTGAATGGGTCGATCTCGATGTAGTCCCATTCCATAAAGTCGGTAAAGCCGGTCAGCCAGATTTGCAGGCTGTAGAAAATCAGGAGCATCAGCACCAGGTCGGGCACGCCGCGAATCAAGGTGGTGTAGATCTGTGCGGGAATCCGCAGGAACGGCAGGCTGGACAGTTTGGCAGTGGCGCCGAGCAAGCCCAGCAGCACGCTGACGGCCAGGGAAAACACTGACAACTTGACGGTCATCCAGGTGCCTTGCAGCAACAGCGGGCCGAAACCCTTCAAGCTAAAGGCACTGAGCCCCAGGGTTTGCAAAAGATCTTCGAACATAAATCAGGACCTATGGCGATAAAAAAGCGCCCCTCCAGAGGAAGGGCGCCCCAGGCATTATTTGCCGCTGTACAGGTTCAGATCGCCAAAGTGTTTCTTCTGGATGGTGGCGTAGGTGCCATCATCGTGTAACGCTTTGATACCTTTATCCAACAAGGCCTTGAGGTCTTTGTTACCTTTTTTGATACCGACCGCAGTTTTGGACGGCAGCAGTGGATCGTCGATGGCCTTGCTGACTTCGTAGTCAGCACCGGCTGGCGACTTCAAAAAGCCCAGTTCGGCTTGCAGCATGTCTTGTACGGAAGCGTCCAGGCGACCGGATGTCAGGTCGGCGTACACCTGGTCCTGGTTGGCGTAGGCCTTGGTGGTCACACCGGCCTTGTCCAGTACGGCCTTGGCGTAGGCTTCCTGGATGGTGCCTTGCTCGTAGCCAACACTTTTGCCCTTGAGCGACTCAGGCGTGGAGTAGTTCGCGCCCTTTTTGAACACCAGGGAAGTCGGGCCGGAGAACAGCTCGTTGGAGAAGTCGATCGCCTTTTCACGGGCTTCGGTCACGGTCATCGAGGAAATCACGCCATCAAACTTGTTGGCGTTGAGGCCTGGAATCATGCCGTCGAAATCACTTTCGACCCACTTGCACTTGACCTTCAGCTCGGCACAGATGGCATTGCCCAGGTCGATATCGAAGCCCACCAGGCTGCCATCGGCGGCTTTTGACTCAAACGGCGCGTAGGACGGATCGACACCAAAACGCAATTCCTTGTATTCCTTGGCCAGCGCGGAACCGGCGGCCATGCACAGAGCCAGTGCAGAAAGGGTCAGCAATGCTTTTTTCATTATGTAATCCCTGGAAACCAAGATAAGCGCTTGTGGCGCGGTTAGGACTGTTACTGAACGGTATCAGACCGGACTCAAGTAGCAATTTCTGCACCATAGTTCCGAATGGTCGTTTTAAAAGGTGAGATTAAGGAGTTGTGTGGGTAGGAAATGCCCGAAAATGGGCACTGATAAATCTATGCATTATTTTGGGGCGTGTGAGGTTTTCAAATGTGGGAGCGGGCTTGCTCGCGAAGGCGGTGGGTCAGTCAATACATCTGGTGACTGATCCACCGCCTTCGCGAGCAAGCCCGCTCCCACATTGATCGGTGGCGTTCGTGAGAGATGTGTCAGGCCAGTAAATCCTGCAGGGTCGCCAGGTTGTCGGCTTCCTCGACGGATTTATCCTGGCGCCAGCGCAACATCCGCGGAAAACGCACGGCAATTCCGCTCTTATGCCGCTTGGACAGGGCAATCCCTTCAAAACCCAGTTCAAACACCATGCTCGGCGTGACGCTGCTGACCGGGCCGAACTTCTCCACGGTGGTCTTGCGCACGATGGCGTCGACCTTGCGCATTTCTTCATCGGTCAGCCCCGAATACGCCTTGGCGAACGGCACCAGCGTGCGTTCGCTGCCGGGCGGTCCGTCCCATACGGCGAAGGTGTAGTCGCTGTACAGGCTGGCGCGCCGGCCATGGCCGCGCTGGGCATAGATCAGCACGGCATCGACACTGAACGGGTCGACTTTCCACTTCCACCACACGCCCATGTCCTTGGTGCGGCCCACGCCGTAGAGGCCATCCCGGGCCTTGAGCATCATCCCTTCCACACCCAGGCTGCGGGAAGCTTCACGTTGCTCCGCCAAGGCCTGCCAGCTGTCGCCGGTCAGCAACGGCGATGCCCGCAACGTGGGTTGGCCGCAGTCGCTGATCACCTGTTCCAGTTGTGCCCGACGCTCGGCCTGGGTGTGGTTGCGCCAATCGTCGCCGTGGTGTTCCAGCAGGTCGTAGGCCAGCATTGCGACGGGGGCGTCTTCGAGGATCTTCTTGCTCAGGGTTTTGCGGCCGATGCGCTGTTGCAGCAGGGCGAAGGGTTGCACCGCGCCCTTCCACACCACGATTTCGCCGTCGATCACCGTGCCATCCGGCAGGCTGTTTTCCAGCTCATGAAGTTCCGGAAAGCGCTCGGTGACCAGTTCTTCGCCCCGGGACCAGATCCACAGTCGGCCTTCGCGCTTGACTAACTGTGCGCGGATGCCGTCCCACTTCCATTCCACTTGCCAGTCCGCGGGAGAGCCGAGCAGGGCCTCGAATTGCTCCACGGGTTGGGCCAGGCCATGGGCGAGAAAAAACGGATAAGGCTGCCCGCCACGTTGCGCATGCTCGTCGGACGATTCGGCAGCGATCAGTTTCGAATAGCCTTCGGCGGTCGGACGGTTGGACAGGTCGGTATAACCCACCAGGCGCTGGGCCACGCGTTTGCTGTCGAGACCGGCCATGGCCGCAAGGGCGCGGGTGACGAGCAACTTCGACACGCCCACCCGGAAACTGCCGGTGATCAGCTTGATGCACAGCATCAGGCTCGGTTGATCCAGTTGGGTCCACAGGGCGGGCAGGCGCTCGGCCAATTCTTCTGGCGGCAGGCCACGCAGGGGCAGGAGTTTTTCTTCCAGCCACACCGCCAAGCCGTCGTCCGAGGTGTGGGGCGATTCCGGTAACAGCAGGGAAATGGTTTCTGCCAGGTCGCCTACCGACTGATAACTCTCTTCGAACAACCACGGCTCAATGCCGGCGGCTTCTGTGGCCATGTCCCGCAGCAACCGCGTGGGCACCAGTTGCCGGGGCCGCCCGCCGGATAGAAAGTACACCGCCCATGCAGCATCTTCCGCAGGCGCCTGCAGGAAATAGGCCTGCAAGGCGGCGAGCTTGGCATTGCTGGAAGTGGTTGCGTCGAGGTTGGCGTACAGCTCGGCGAAGGCTTTCATGACGCGGCTTCCTCTTCGTCATCGCCGTATTCGGTGGTGAATCCTTGCGCGTCGAGGCCCTTTTCCCGCAGGTGCCGGACCAAGACGCCCACAGAACCGTGGGTGACCATCACCCGCTCGGCGCCGGTTTGCTCGATGGCCCACAACAGCCCGGGCCAATCGGCGTGGTCCGAGAGCACAAAGCCGCGATCCACCCCGCGCCGCCGCCGAGTGCCGCGCAGGCGCATCCACCCGCTGGCGAAGGCGTCGCTGTAGTCGCCGAAGCGGCGTATCCAGGTGCTGCCGCCGGCCGAGGGCGGGGCGATGATCAAGGCCTGGCGCAACAAAGGGTCGGTCTTTTTGAAGTCGCCGGCGTAGAGGGTTTCGGGGATATAGATGCCCGCTTCGCGGTACACCCGGTTCAGGGGTTCGACCGCGCCGTGGCTGAGGATCGGGCCGATGCTGGCGTCAATGCCGTGGAGAATCCGCTGAGCCTTGCCGAAGGAATAACAGAACAGCACGCTGGCCTTGCCGGCCGCGATATTCGCCTGCCACCAGTCGTTGATCCCGGCAAAAATCTGCGCCTGGGGCTGCCAGCGGTAGATCGGCAGGCCGAAGGTCGATTCGGTAATAAAGGTATGGCAACGCACGGGTTCGAACGGTGCGCAGGTGCCGTCGGGCTCGACTTTATAGTCACCGGAGGCGACCCAGACTTCACCCTGGTATTCCAGGCGCACCTGGGCCGAACCGAGGACATGGCCGGCGGGATGGAAACTCACGTTGACGCCGTGGTGGCGCAGGGTTTCGCCGTAGGCCAGGGTTTGCAGGTTGATGTCCTGGCCCAGGCGCGAGCGCAGGATGCCTTCGCCGGGAGCGGCGGCCAGATAGTGTTGATTGCCGTTGCGGGCGTGGTCGCCGTGGGCATGGGTAATGACGGAGCGTTCCACCGGGCGCCAGGGGTCGATGTAGAAATCCCCGGCGGGGCAGTAGAGGCCTTCGGGCCGGGCGATAACAAGGTCCATGGGCGTGCCGTGGAAGTGGGCTTGTTAATTATGAGGCGGGGGCGGGTGGAGAAGTTCTATCGGAATGCATGCAATCAAATGTGGGAGCGGGCTTGCTCGCGAATGCGGTGTGTCAGTCAAAAGATCTGGTGACTGATCCGCCGCTTTCGCGAGCAAGCCCGCTCCCACATTTTGATCCGGTTGCGTCAGGGAAACCGGGTTATTTACCCGGCACCAACGTCAACCGGGTCTTCCCATACACCCCGTCAAAGTTCTGCGGCTGCATCGGGAAGCTCAGGTATTGCGCTTTCAACCATGGGTCGATGCCATTGGCATAGTTCGGGCTGGCCGGGTTGCCGGATTGGCCGATGCCGCTCTGGCCCATCATCGGTTCCACCTGGCCGAAGTCGACAATCATCCGCAGTGCCGGCACCTGGGTCGTGTCGAAACTCTGGCCCCAGCTATACGGTGCGCTGTTCAGCGTGTTGTGATCGCCGCCCGCCGCCAGTGGCCCGCGAAGGGTCTTGCCGCTGCTGTTCTTCCAGGTGTAGCTGTGCAATTTGCCCCACTGCCAGGCCTTGTGATCGGCGCCCAGTGCGCTATCGCCGGCGGTGATCGCGGCGGCCAGGCTGCGGGCGAGGATCGCCGGCTTGTCGGTTTTCTGCCCAGTGCGGGTGTCATTCCAGAACGGGCTGTCTTCGCGCCCCAGCAGGTGGTCGGCCACCGCTGAGTACGACAGGTTGGCGTTGCCGATAAAGGCTTTCCAGGTGGCGCTGTTTTCCGGACCGAGTTCGTCGAGGAAAATCTGCTTGGCGCTTTCCTGCAGGAACAACTCATAAATCGCCGCGTCGGCGGAGGTGGAGGCCAGCCTGCCATCGAAGGCCATGAGGCGACCCAGGGCTTCCCGCGCCTTGGCCTGTTCGGCCGCTGGCAATGCGTCGATCGCCTGTTTCAGCGGCTGGGCCATGCCCGGCGCCTGGAACATGCTCTTGAGCTTGGCGGCGAACGTGGTGGTCTGGTCGTACTGCATGGCGATCATGCTGCGGCTGTCATGCTTGCCGCTGCCGGCCAACTGCGCGATACGTTCGGCGCGCTCCGGCGCCGCCCACGAGTTGGACAACTGCATGCCGTAGCCGCGCGGAATGGTGCGCTGGTTGGCGGTGCCGATCCAGCCTTGGGCCGGGTCCTGATCGTATGGGTGCAGCATCGCGTCGGCGTAGCCATCCCAGTCGAAACGCCCGTCCCAGCCCGGCGATGGCACCAGGCCTTCGCCTTCACGGCGGTTCGGGAAGCGCCCGGTCACTTGCCAACCGATGCTGCTGGCGTCGGCGAAGACCATGTTCAAGGCAATCGCGCGAATTTCCCGGGTGGCATCAGAGGCTTTACCGGCGGTTTGCGCACGGGACAGGTCGAAGAACGCGTCCAGGCTCTTGTCGTCCTTGAAATCGGCGGTCTGCAAGGCCAGGCCGTAGCCGCTGTTCAGCGATTGGGCACTGTTGAGCAGTGGCCCGTGGCGGGTTTCGTACACCGCTTCGCGAATCGGCCGCTGGCCCTTGGCGAAGTAGGTTTCGTTACGCACGATGGCCGGCAGCCATTTGCCGTTGTTTTCGTAGTACAGCGCGTTGCCCTGGCGCTTGACCTTCTCCAGGAATACGTCCTGGGTGTCGCCCGAGACCTGGCTCATGCTCCACGCCACCTTGCCGTTGAAGCCGGAAAGCAGGGTTGGCAGGCCAGCAATCGAAACGCCGGCGGCCTGGTATTTCGGCGAACGGATCTGCACGTAGTTCCACAGCGACGGGGCCTGCATCGAGGTCGACAGGTCATTGGCCAGCAGGCTCTTGTTGCTGCGGCTGCGCTGCGGGCCGATCGCCCAGTTGCTGGAGCTGGAAGTGCCCAGGGTGTTCAAGGTGCCGAGGTGCTCGCTGAGGCTAGTCAACGCGGCGAGGCCCGGGATCTGGCTCAGGTTGATGCCCTTGAGCTTGTCGGACTCGGCCACTGGCAACGGTTCATCCGGGTAGCTTGGGGTCAGCCAGGCGAGTTTGTCGGCGCCGACTTTCTGCGCCAGCACCAATGAGGACAACTCTTCCTGCAGGTTGGTCGACTCGCTGAAATTCAGCAGGCAGAACAGCAGCGCCGAATCTTCCGGCTTCCAGTATTCAGGCTTGTAGCCGCTCTGGGCCAGGTCTGGCGGCAGCTTGTCGCGGTAGCGGAACAGGTAGGCGTTGACCCCGCGCGCATACACTTCAAAGAAGCGCTTGAGGCGCGGCGACGAGGCGTTGTACAGCTCGCCGGCGCTTTTGCGCAGGTTGACCGCGCGCATGAAACGGTCGACATCCAGCACTTCAGGCCCCGACATCTCAGCCAGGCGGCCCTGGGCCAGCAGGCGCAAGGTGACCATCTGGGTGATGCGGTCGCTGGCGTGCACGTAGCCCAGGGTGAACAGCGCATCGTGGAAGGTGCTGCTTTCAATCAGCGGGATGCCCTGGCTGTTGCGGCGCACGGAAACATTCTGCGCCAGGCCCTTGATGGGCTGCACGCCGGAAACCGGAGGCAGGGTGTCCTGGGTGCTTTGTAACTGGCAACCGGCCAGGCCCAAGGCACTGGCAATGGCCGCGGCAACGCCGAACCGGGGAAGAAAATGTGAGAGGGCTGGCGAGGCCATGGCAAAGCTCCTGCGGGGGGTAGCGTCAGTAAAGGCGCTACGTTAGTGAGCGCGGCGAAACGACGCAAGCGGGAGGCGATGCTTATTTCAGGATTTGCGTAAGGTTTCTAGTCGGGCACAAATCAGTGTGGGAGCGAGCAAGCCCGCTCCCACATTTTTGATTCGGCTTACCTTCAGGATTTTGGCGGATTGACCTTCTGCACCAGCTCATAAGCACGCACCGTCGCCGGGCGTTGCTTGATGTGGTTGAACCAGCGTTCTACATGTGGGAAGTCTTCCAGCTTTTGGCTCTGCCACTTGTGGGAAACGATCCACGGGTAGATCGCCATGTCGGCAATGCTGTACTCATCGCCGGCCACGAACGTGCGGTCGGCCAGGCGCCGGTCCAGCACGCCATACAGACGGGCGGTCTCATCCACATAGCGTTTGATTGCGTAGGGAATCTTCTCCGGGGCGAACTGGCTGAAGTGGTGATTCTGCCCGGCCATCGGGCCCAGGCCGCCCATCTGCCAGAACAGCCATTGCAGCGCTTCCTGACGACCGCGCAGATCCTGGGGAATGAACTTGCCGGTTTTTTCCGCGAGGTACAGCAGGATTGCGCCGGATTCGAACAGGGAAATCGGCGCGCCACCGTCGGTCGGGTTCTGATCGACGATGGCCGGAATGCGATTATTGGGGGCGATTTTCAGGAAGTCGGGCTTGAACTGCTCGCCCTGGCCGATGTTGATCGGGTGCACCTCGTAAGGCAGACCGGCTTCTTCCAGGAACAACGACACTTTGTGACCGTTGGGGGTGGTCCAGTAATACAGGTCGATCATGAAGCTCTCCAGGGGTGGTGACGCTTGAGCGAATGCCTGTAGGTATAGGTAATGTTAGGGTGACGAAAATTCAATGAAACATTTGGGTCTATCGATATGGAAATCCGTGCGGGCGCAGCGTTGATTGTGATTGACCAGCAAAAAGGCATTCATCATCCCAAGCTGGGGCGGCGCAATAATCCGCACGCCGAGGCGCGCATGCTGGCATTGCTGGGGCATTGGCGGCGCGAAGGCTGGCCGGTGATTCACGTGCAGCATTTGTCCCACTCGCCGGAGTCGGTGTTCTGGCCGGAGCAGTCGGGGGTGGAGTTTCAGGAGGCGTTTGTGCCCCAGGCGGGTGAGCAACTGATCCAGAAGCGAGTGCCGGACGCGTTTTGTGGAACGGGGCTGGAAGCGAGTTTGCGTGACGCCGGGATCCGGCAAGTGGTGCTGGTGGGCGTGGCCACCCATAACTCGGTGGAGGCCACGGCCCGCAGTGCCGGCAACCTGGGGTTTGAGACCTGGGTTATCGAAGATGCCTGCTACACCTTCGACAAGGCGGACTTCTTTGGGCAGATGCACTCGGCAGAGCGGGTGCATGCCATGTCGTTGGGCAACCTCCACGGCGAATACGCCACGGTGATTTTCTCAAGACAGGTGCTGGCTTAAGCCACCGCTCCATCCACCAACACCTGCAACGTCTGCTGCGAGCACCGTTCGATACGGACCTGCACGCCATAGACTTCGGCAAACAACGCCGTATCCAGCACTTCATCCGCCGTGCCACAGGCATGCAACCGACCTTGTCGCAGCACAGCGATATGATCGGCATAACGTGCCGCGAGGTTGATGTCGTGCAGCACCACCACGGCGATCAGGTTGTGCTCCCGCACCAGGCCGCGCACGCAGTCCATGACTTTCAACTGGTAGTTCAAATCCAGCGCACTGGTGGGCTCATCCAGCAGCATCACCTGTGGCCGGCGCGCAATCAGCTGCGCCAGGCTGACCAGTTGCCGCTGTCCGCCGGATAACGTGCCCAATAGCTGATCCGCCAGGTGAGCGATGCCAATCCTTTGCAACGCACCAAAGGCCTCGCGCATGCACACGTCACTTGAAAGCGGAATGCCCTCGACGTTCGCCACCCGCAACGCCGCGATCACGCTTTCCATCACGCTCAGGCTCAACCCCGGTGGCAGGTTCTGCGGCATGTAGGTCACGCGTCGGGCACGCTCACCGACGGACATTTTCGTCAGGTCCAGGTCACCCAGTCTGACAACGCCCTGCATCTTTTCCAGCCCGGCCACCGCCCGCAGCAACGTTGACTTGCCCGCACCGTTTGGCCCGATCAACGCGGTCAGGCTGCCGTGGGCCAGGGTCGGCAAGCTCAGGTCATGCACAATCTGGCGCCGTCCATAACTGACGTGGGCGTTCTGAATCGACAATCCCTTACTCATAACTGCCTCCCGCGCTTGAACACCAGCAACACGAAAATCGGCACGCCCACCAGTGCGGTGACGATGCCCACCGGCACGATCACCCCGGGCATGATCAACTTGCTGGCGATGGAGGACAGCGACAACAGCAAAGCGCCGACAAGCGCGCTGGCCGGCAGCAGGAAGCGCTGGTCTTCACCCACCAGAATCCGCGCGATATGCGGACCCACCAGGCCGATAAATCCGATGGTTCCCACAAAGGCCACGGCGGTGGCCGACAGCAGGCTGATGCGCAACAACGAGAAAAACCGCAGGCGTTTCACGTCGACACCGAAGCTTTGCGCGCGGTCTTCGCCCATGCGCAACAAGGTCAGGCGTGGCGCGGCAGCAAAGGAAAAGGGCATGACCACCGCGACCACAAACGCGAGGATGCCGAGCTTGTCCCAGTTGGCCCGGGTCACGCTGCCCAGGGTCCAGAACACCAGTTGTTGCAGCACGTCCTCGGTGGCGACCAGTTGCAACAGGGCGACGACCGCGTTGCAACTGAACACCAGGGCGATCCCGAAAAGCACCAGGCTTTCCACCCCGGCACCCCGCAGGCGTGACATGGCTTGCAGCAAAAAGACCGAGGCGGCGGCAAACACAAATGCCGAAATGGAAATCGCCGTATTGGCCGACACCCACAGCGTTGTCACCGGAAACACAATCACCAGGGACGCGCCCAACGCCGCTGCCGAGGAAACGCCCAGGGTGAACGGACTGGCCAACGGGTTGTTCAAGATCGCCTGCATCTCGGCGCCCGCCAGCGACAGCGCGCAACCGACCAATACCGCCATCAAGGCGTAGGGCAGGCGCACGTTCCAGATAATCACCTGGTCGGTGGCGCTCAGGTGGGCCGGGTGCAACAAGCCATCGAGCAGAGCGCCAAGGCCCATGCCCGACGGGCCGCTGGCCAGGTCCACGAGGATCGCGCACATCAGCGCGCCACCCAGCAGGGCGAGCAGCCAGCAGCGACGGGCCAGCAGGTGGCGGTAGCCTTGGCTGGCGGTGGCGAGGTCGAGGGTTTGAGTGGTCATTGGATTCGCAGCCTTGAAAACGACGAAAATCCCTGCAGGTACTCGGTCAGTGTGGGAGCTGGCTTGCCTGCGATAGCGGTGTTGGATTCACCATCGCCATCGCAGGCAAGCCAGCTCCCACAGGAACCGTGTCCAGGCAGGGAATGGGTTGTGAGCCTTAGTTACTTGGCCCTGCCATCAATCCAGTAGGCACCCTGCAATGGCATGCCGAGGAACTGCTGGTTCATCGCTTCCATGGTCGCCTTCGGATCCAGCTTCGCGAACAACGCCGGATGCACCCACTTGGCCAGCGCTTCAATCGCCAGCAGGTTGTACGGCGAGTTGTAGAAGTCATGCCACAAGCCGTGGGAATTACCCTCACGAATTGCCCGAAGGTTCACAAATTCCGGCCGGGCCAGCACCGCGTCAAACGCGCCACGCGCATCTTCTTCGCTCACGCCAGCACCCAGAATCAACCCAGGCTTGTGATTGCCGGTGGCCACATACACATCCGGGTCAGCCTTCAGCGCGTACTCGACACTGATGTCCCCCAGCGCCCCCGGCACCACGTCGGCGGCGATGTTACGGCCGCCCACCAGCTTGATCACTTCACCCATGCCGCTCTTGCCGGTGGTGTGCCCCGGTGCCTGCCAGGCGCCGGCGAGCAATTCCAGGAACACGCTGGGGCGCGGGCCGGCCGGCAAGGTGGCGACGGCGTCGGTGATCACCTTGATGTGCTGGTCATAAAAGTCGAGGAACGCCTTGGCCTGGGTTTCCCGGCCAAGGGCCTGGCCCAGGGCGGTCATGCTGGCGTGGGTGCCTTGCACCGGGTTGATACGGAAGTCGACGAACAACACCGCGATGCCTGCCTTGGCCAACACATCCGCCACCGGGCTGTGTTCGGTCGGGCCGTGGCCGGAAATACTGAACACTGCGAGGTCCGGTTTCAGCGAGAGGATTTCCTCGGCGCTGACGCTTTGCTCCGACGCCTGACCAATCAGCGGAATGTCTTTTACCGTCGGAAATTTCGCCACGTAGGCGTTATAGGTGTGGGCGTCCAGCAGCTTCAAATCATTCTGCCAGCCGACAATCCGTTGGAACGGCGCGTCTTTGTCCAGCAACGCAAAGGCCGAAATCAAGCGGCCTTCGCCGAGCACCACGCGCTGCACGTGGTCCGGCACGTCGACCTTGCGGCCCAGCACGTCGGTGACTTCATGGGCGGCGGCGGTTTCGGCGTGGCCAAGGATCAGCACGACAAACAGCGCGCCCAGCTTGAGGAAGCTGCGGGGTTTCAGCATGGGGAGAACTCCAGGTGAAGGCTGTTCTTGAGTTAAATTACAATTAATCTCATTTAGATTCGGTAGTCTAAAGACCGATACCGGCCGCCACGCCGTGGCTTTGTAATGGGGATGCGCGATTACCGCTTTCCACAACATTCCATTACATTTGCGCGTACGCCTGGCTGACGTTTCGGCTATCTCCTGCCTTTTGAGTTTCGGACGAGTTGCGCCATGGCCAAGCAAGACCACCTGTTGATCGTTGATGACGACCCGCAAATCCGCCAGTTGCTGTGCGACTACCTGAGTGACGCCGGTTTCCAGGTGTCCACCGCCGGCGATGGCAAGGAAATGCGCCGCCGCCTGGCGCTGAATGTCATCGATCTGATCGTGCTCGACGTGATGCTGCCGGGCGAAGACGGCCTGAGCCTGTGCCGCGAATTGCGGGTCAGCTCCAACACGCCGGTGATCATGCTCACCGCCAAGGGCACGTTGATCGACCGGATTGTCGGCCTGGAAATCGGCGCCGACGATTATCTGCCCAAGCCGTTCGACCCACGGGAGTTGCTGGTGCGGATCAAGGTGGTGCTGCGCCGGGTGCAGAGCTTTCCGGACCGGGCACGGCTGGATGAAGCGCCGAGCATCAGCTTCGCCGGCTGGCAATTGGACACTCGGGCGCGGCAATTGCTTTCACCGGAGGGGGTGGTGGTCAGCCTCGGCAACTCCGATTACCGGGTGCTGCGCCTATTGCTGCAGCATCCCAACCGGCCGTTGAGCCGCGACTTTTTGCTCAACCATGTATTCGACAAGGACAGCACGCCGTTCGACCGCTCGATCGACGTGTGCGTCAGCCGCCTGCGCTCGCAACTGCCGGCCGGGTTGATCAAGACCGTGCGCAACGAGGGCTACATGCTCACCGCCGACGACGTGGCGCTGCAATCGTGAAACTGCTGCCGCGTTCGTTGTTTGGCCGGCTGGTATTGATCCTGGTCAGTGGCATGCTCGCGGCCCAGGCCCTGACCAGCAGCATCTGGTACGACATGCGCCACGGCCAGGTGCTGGAAATCCCCAGCCGGCTGATCGCCACGCGGCTGGCGGACGTGGTGCGGCTGGTGCACAGCAATCCGGCGCAGGCTGATGGACTGATCAAACTGCTCGATACGCCGGGCTTTCGCCTGACTCTGAGTGACCAGGCCAGTGAGGTGACAAGCCGCATCAGCGACAGCGACCAGGCCACCGAGCGCTTGCTGAATAAAGTGCTCTCGGAGAAAACCGGCTACACCCAAAACCTGCATCTGTTGAGTCTCAAGTTGCTGGATGCCGAGGGCCAGCATGCCGGGCTGTCGACTCTGCTCAGCTCCAAGCCTGTGGTGGGGCAATTCCTGATTGACCTGCGTTTGCCGGACGGGCGTTGGCTGCAGGTACAGGCCACCGAGGAGCAGGGCTGGACCAGCACCTCGCCCATGGACCTGTTGTTTGACTACGTGATGCGCATTTACCTGCTGCGGGTATTGGTGCTGGTGATCATTGCCCTGGTGGCGGTTCGCCTGGCCATTCGCCCGCTCAATGCCCTGGCCAAGGCTGCCGAGGCGTTGGGCCGGGATATCCAACGGCCACCATTGGCGGTCGACGGTCCCACCGAAGTACGCCGCGCCGCTCAGGCGTTTAACGCCATGCAACAGCGGCTGATCGCCAACATCGCCGAACGCACGCGGTTCCTTGCGGCGATTTCCCACGACCTGCGTTCACCCATCACACGCCTTCGGTTGCGTACGGAAATGCTCGACGACAACCGCACCAAGGAGCGTTTTCGCAGCGACCTCGAAGAAATGGAGCACATGGTTTCCAGCACCCTGGATTTTGTCAGCAGCGGCGAAATCAACGAGAAGCGCCAGAACATCGACATCAACGCCTTGCTGCAAAGCTTGCAGGCCGATCTTCAGGATGTGGGTGAGACGGTCGCGATAGAAGGGCGGGCCAAACAGCCGCTGCCTGGATATGCCCGAAGCCTTAAGCGTTGCGTGCAAAACCTGCTGGAGAATGCGGTGCGTTATGGCTGCGAAGTAGTGGTGCGGGTTGAGGACAAGGCAGACAGCTTGAAGATTGTGATCCGCGACCGTGGGCCTGGGATTCCCCGGGAACAACTGGAACAGGTGATGGAGCCGTTTTACCGGGTGGAAGGCTCACGCAATGTGGAAACCGGCGGGTATGGGCTGGGGCTGAGCATCGCGCATACGATCGCCAGTGCCCATGACGGGCGTTTGAGCTTGAGCAATCGGGAAGGTGGGGGATTGGAGGTGGTGTTGCAGTTTCAACGCAAATCCTGGCCTTGAAATGCAGGCTAAATGTGGGAGCGGGCTTGCTCGCGAAAGCGGTGTATCAGTAACAGAGAGGTTGACTGACAATGCGCTTTCGCGAGCAAGCCCGCTCCCACAGTTGGATGTGCAGTGTTTCGAGAATCGGGTTTCTTAACTCAAGCCCCGTGGCACTTCTTGAATTTCTTCTCGCTGCCGCACGGGCAAGGATCGTTACGACCCACGTCCTTCAAGGTGTTGCGCACCGGCTCCTGGTGAGCGTGGCCGCAGTTCGGGCCGTGGACATGGCCGTGGTCGTGGTCGTGATCATGGTGATCGTGATCGTGGTTGCAGTCAGGACCATGGACATGGGGTTGCTGAGTCATCGATGTCGCTCCGGAATAGAATCGCCGGGGATTATCTCGCCATTGCGCATCACCTGCACGTCGTTCCCGATAAATAAACCGGTTTTCAACTCGCCTTCAAGGCGATAGGGCACGGGCTCGCGCGGATTTTTCAGCATGTCGACCACATCGCGGATTTGTGGCCACAGGTTGGTGCGCACAGATACCCGGAAGAAGGCGTGGCTGTGGGGCGGTACGGTCAGCCATTCGTTGGACTCACCTTCGGTCAGCAGCAGGGGACCCAGGCTGACCTTGTACACCAGGCCGCGTACGGTCAGATCGTTGTCGTCGCGGTTATCCACACGGAAATACAGCTTGAACTTCTGCTCCAGCAACTTGACCCGCACGGGATCGACCTTGACCAGCCGCACCTCGGGGGCGGGCGCGTCGTCGGCGAACCACGATGCACAGCCAGAGAGGCCTAGCGTCAATGCCAGTAGAAGGCTGTAAGTCCTGAATACCCGCGCCTTAGAAACCATGCCATTACCCCCTTTGAAGAGTCAGCATAGCAAGCGCGAGCCTGCCGGGTATCAATGAATGTCAGAGGTAGCCGGAACAGCACTTCTTGAATTTCTGCCCGCTGCCACATACGCAGGCGTCATTGCGCCCAGCCTTCACGTCCACTGTCGGGTCGATAAAGTACCAGTGCTCATTGTTCTGTACGAAAGATGAGCGTTCCCGGTGACTGTGTTCGCCAGTGCTGTCGTGCCAGCGTGCGGTAAAGGTCACGAAGGCGTGTTCCGGCTGGCCGCCGAACACCTCGGAGCTTTCCACTGAAAGGCCCAGCCAGGTGCTTTGTGCGCTCCAGGCGCCGATGGCATCTGTGTCCAACCCGGCTTGTTGCGCGGGCAGGGTGGTCGCCACCAGGTAGTCCACCAGGCCCAGCACATAGGCGCTGTAGCGTGAACGCATCAACGCTTCGGCGCAGGGTGCCGGGTGGCCGGCGTGATAATGGCCGCAGCAGGCATCCAGCAGGTTGCCACTGCCGCAGGGGCAAATGGATGTACTCATCGGGTTACCACCAATACTTTCCAAAGTTTTGCGGGTTGGCCCAGAAGCGGGCGTTCAGCCAATCCGGCACCTGTTTATAGTCAAGCAGATCATAGGTAAACAGCGTCAAAACCTGAGCGTCGCGCTGAAAGCGTTCGCTGGCTTGCAGGGCCAGGGAGAAGAAGTCGGTGTCTTTCCAGTGGCAGGCGGCCAGGTCCACCAGCACTGCAATGCGGCTGGCATTGAGGTTGCGAATGCCCCCCAGCAAGGTCAGGCCCGCAGGTTTTGACAGGTGTTCCAGGCAGTCGACCACCAGCGCCAGGTCAAAACGCTGGGCCGCGAGGTCGGCGGGCAAGGGGCCGGGCTCGGCGAAGGACACCACGGTATCCGGGTGCGCTTCCTTAAAGGCATCCAGCGCCGGGAACTGGCTGGCGCCCAATAACAGCAGGCGTTTGGGCGCGTGAAGATCAAGCAGCGCAGCGAGCGCTTGCTGGGGTGTACGGGAAGAAATACCGGCAGTCATCGAAGATCCTCACATCAGGACCGTAGAGACTAGCTTGCCTGAGCGTGCGGGCCTAGAGCGGGCGGCGAGAATAAACCGCTCGACCCAATGAATACTGGGGTGTGACACGCTGGCGCAGATGAAAAGAGCCGTCTTTACTCCACCCGTCGGCCCCCGCCGATCCCCTCAGGAGAAAGTCAGATGAGCATCATGCGGACAGCTCTACCCTTGGTTCTGCTAACCGGAGTATTGACAGGTTGCGCAGGCTTGCAAAAAACCGACTGGCCCACCTGCGCCGCGGTCGGCGGCGTGACCGGCGCGGCCATTGGCGCAACCCAAAGCTCTTCCTATGCAGGCTACGGCGCGTTGCTGATCGGCGGCATGGCAGGCGCCTATTGCTGGGTGCATGGCGATGGTGATGAAGACGGCGACGGCGTACCGGACAGCCGCGACAAGTGCCCTGGCACGCCAAAAGGCGTGCAGGTCGACGCCAATGGCTGCCCTCCGGTGCCGGTAGCGGTGGTTCAAGAGGAAGTGGTGGTGGTCAAGGAAGAAACCATCGTGATTCGTGATGTGCACTTCGAGTTCGACTCCGCGAAGCTGACGGCGGCCGACAAAACCAAACTCGACGTCATTGCCACCCGCCTGAAAAAAGAGGCCCCGAGTGCGCAACTGCGCGTCAGCGGGCATACCGACAGCGTCGGTAAAGACGCCTACAACCAGAAACTCTCGGAACGACGTGCTCATTCGGTAACCGACTACCTGGTCAGTTCCGGCGTCCCGCGCAGCAGTTTCGTCTCCGTGACCGGCGCCGGCGAAAGCCATCCGGTGGCGGATAACAAAACCGCTGACGGTCGTGCGCTAAACCGCCGTGTGGAAATCCAGATCAACCGCTGACCCCGCCTCAAGGCCCCTGTGGAATCCACGGGGGCCCCTTCATCAATTTTTCAATCCTTCACTGGTACAACGCCTGTAGAAGTCGTTACTGTGCGCCCAAAGAATAATGTGCAAGGGGAGCGTGCGGGATGAAGGTGTTTTGGGGGCTGGGGAAGTGTTTGACGTTGCTGTTTTGGGTCGTGGTGGTGGTCAATCTGTTCACACCGCTGATCAACCCGTTCCACCTGTTGGTCAACCTGGCCGGCAGCCTGTTGTTGCTGACCCATATTCTGGAGCTGCTGTTGTTCAACGGCAGTGTGAAAACCCGTGCCCATCCCTGGCGTGACCGCTTGCAGATCCTGCTGGTGGGTATGTTCCATGTGCAGAGCTTTTCGAAGCCGATACCGACTAATGATGTAAACAAGGAGGCCAATCATGCGTAAGGTTTTTCTGTTGGCCCTGTTGGTCAGCCCCATTGCCCTGGCCCAGAGTGTCAGCGTCGAGACCAACTCGCTGATGCGCCTGCCCAACAGCAGCGGCGTTTTGCAACTGGAGCGACTGGACGTGGCGGATTACGGCACTTTGCTGATCCCTGCCAATATCACCCAGGTGACGGTGGATGAGCTGCACCTGGGCCGCGACGCACGCATCGCCATCGTGCCCGGCAGCACCCCCCTGCAACTGCAGGTGCGCCAGGCGCAGCTGGAACATGGCAGCCAGATCACCTCGCGGGGTGCCCCCGGTACCCATGAACGTCCGGCCAAGGCTGGGCGTGACTTGACCTTGCGGATTAACTCGCTGACGGCCGATGAGCTGTCGGTGGATGCCCGCGGCGGTGCGGGCGCCCAGGGTTATGCTGGGCTGGACGGTGCCAACGGCGAAGACCCGGGCTGCACCTGGGGCTCGGCCGGGCGCGGTTCGAATGGCGATAACGGCGGCGACGGGCTGCCGGGCGCGGCGGGCGCGCAGGTTCGTGTGGAGCTGCCGCAGGACTTCCCGGGCGAGAAGATCAAAGTCTGGGTGGACGGCGGTGCCGGTGGTTTGGCGGGCACGGCGGGCAAGCCAGGTAAAGGCGGGCAGTCCAAGGGTTGCCTGGTGTACCGCGCGGATGGCGGCGAGAAAGGCCGGGCCGGGTTGGAAGGGCAGCCGGGGCCAGCGGGGCCTGCGGGTGCTGTGACCATTCAGAGGCTTTAACGCTTTACCTTGTGGCGAGGGAGCTTGCTCCCGCTGGAGTGCACAGCGCTCCCGCTTTTTCTTGGGGCCGCTACGCAGCCCAGCGGGAGCAAGCTCCCTCGCCACAGCAAGCCCCCCGCCACAGCAGCCCCTCCCCACAGGATATGGGGCGCCTCAGAACATCGGCCGTGCCGAAGCAATCGCCACCAGCACCAACCCCACAATCAAGTTAATCCCCACCAGTTTACGAATCTGCCCCAACGCCGCAGCCCCGGCCGGCCAATCCTCAGCCGCCACCGCCGTGCGCAGCTCCGGTAACTTCAGCGCCTGAATCCGGATAAACAGCGCGGTCATCACCACATACAACCCCATCATGACCTGCACATAACGCGGCGCGGTCTCAAACCCGTTGAAGCGCAGTTGCAGCAGGCCGACACCGCTGATCGGCAAGACCAGCACCGCGACCCACACCCACACAAAAAAACGTTGAAACACATTCATCCAGAGTTTCAGTCGTGCAGGCCCGTCCAGCGCGGCCATGGCGGCGGGGCGCAGGATCATCCAGGCGAAAAACATACCGCCGACCCAGATCAGGGCGGCCAGTACATGCAGGGTGTAAGCGAAGCTAAAGACGGTCATTGGGGTACTCCGTTCTGCGCGGGATTAATTAGCGGGGTATGATAGCGGCCGATCCGAACCACTGAAAATTTATCCAGCGTTTTTTGCGCCCGACTATCCATGATCAGCACTGAACTCAAAACCACGATCCAGGGCGCCTACTCGCGTTTTCTCGAAGCCAAGAGCTTGAAACCGCGGTACGGCCAGCGCCTGATGATCGCCGAAGTCGCCAAGGTCCTCGGGGATATCGACACCGACGACGAAGGTCGGCGCAGTGGCGACCCCGCCGTGGTGGCCGTCGAGGCCGGCACCGGTACCGGTAAAACCGTGGCCTACAGCCTGGCGGCGATCCCCACCGCCAAGGCCGCCGGCAAGCGCCTGGTGATTGCCACCGCTACCGTCGCCCTGCAGGAGCAGATTGTCTACAAAGACCTGCCCGACCTGATGCGTAACAGCGGCCTGAACTTTACCTTCGCCCTGGCCAAGGGCCGTGGGCGCTATATGTGCCTGTCCAAGCTCGACGTGCTGTTGCAGGAAGGCCACGCGCAAACCGCTACAGCCTCGCTGTTCGAAGAAGAAGGCTTCAAGATCGAAGTCGATGAGGTCAGTCAGAAGCTGTTTACCAGCATGATCGAGAAACTCGCCGGCAATAAATGGGACGGCGACCGCGACAGCTGGCCCAATGCCCTGGAAGACGCCGACTGGGCCCGCTTGACCACCGATCACAGCCAGTGCACCAACCGTCATTGCCCCAACTTCGGCCAGTGCGCCTTCTACAAGGCCAGGGAAGGCATGGGCAAGGTCGACGTTATTGTCACCAACCATGACATGGTCCTTGCGGACCTGGCCCTGGGCGGCGGTGCCGTGCTGCCAGATCCGCGTGACACGCTCTACGTGTTCGACGAAGGCCATCACCTGCCCGACAAGGCCATCGGCCACTTCGCCCACTACACGCGCCTGCGCTCCACCGCCGACTGGCTGGAAACCACCGCCAAGAACCTCACTAAGTTGCTCGCCCAGCACCCGCTGCCAGGCGACCTGGGCAAGTTGATCGAGCAGGTTCCAGAGCTGGCGCGGGAGATCAAGACCCAGCAGCAATTCATGTTCAGCGCCTGTGAGCAGGTGGCAGACTTCAAGCCCGGCGAAGACGTGGAAGGCCGCGAACGGCCGCGCCATCGTTTCGTTGGCGGGCTGATCCCCGAGCACATGCGGGAAATGGGTGTCGAGCTGAAGAAGGGCTTTTCACGCCTGACCGACTTGTTCACCCGTCTCACCGATTTGCTCAAGGAAGGCATGGACGGCGAGGTCAACATCGGCATCGCCAGCAACCAGGCCGAAGAATGGTACCCGCTGTTTGGCAGCCTGCTGTCCCGCTCCCAGGGCAACTGGGAGTTGTGGACCGCCTTTACCGTCGAAGACCCGGAAGACAACCCGCCCATGGCCCGTTGGCTGACCTTGTCGGAAAGCGGCGCGCTGTTTGATATCGAGGTCAACGCCAGCCCGATCCTGGCGGCGGAAATGCTCCGACGCAACCTGTGGAACGTGGCCTACGGTGCCTTGGTCACCTCGGCCACGTTGACGGCCCTGGGCACCTTCGACCGCTTCCGCATGCGCGCCGGGCTGCCGAAAAAGGCGGTCACCGCCGTGGTGCCAAGCCCGTTCCATCACGCCGACGCCGGTGTGCTGCGGGTACCGGACCTCAAGGCCGACCCACGGGATGCGCCGGCCCACACGGCGGCGATCATTCGTGACCTGCCGTCGTTGGTCGAGGGTTCCCGGGGCACACTGGTGTTGTTCTCGTCCCGCAAACAGATGCAGGACGTGTTCGACGGCCTCGACCGTGACTGGCGCAAGCAGGTGTTTATCCAGGGCAATCTGTCGAAACAGGAAACCCTGAACAAGCATAAGGCGCGGGTAGATGGCGGTGATTCCAGCGTCCTGTTCGGCCTGGCGAGTTTCGCTGAGGGTGTGGATTTGCCCGGCGCCTACTGCGAGCACGTGGTAATCGCGAAGATTCCGTTCTCGGTGCCGGATGATCCGGTGGAGGCCGCGTTGGCCGAATGGATCGAGGCCCGAGGCGGAAATCCGTTCATGGAAATCTCGGTGCCGGACGCCTCCTTGAAGCTGGTCCAGGCCTGCGGGCGCCTGCTGCGTACCGAAGAAGACCGCGGCACCATCACCTTGCTTGACCGGCGTCTGGTTACCCAGCGCTACGGGAAAGCTATCCTGAATGCTTTGCCGCCGTTTCGGCGGGAAATTTCTTAAGACCCCGTGGGCGAATTCGCCCACTTCGTGGTCTATCTCACCATCGCTTCACGTCATCAGGCCAGTCACCGGCCGTTTGGGAGAACCTTGTTCACATGATTCGCACGCTGCCCGCTGTTTTTGCCTTGTTGTTTGCCGCGCCATTGCTGGCTGCGCCTGCCGGGCAACAAACCCTGTTCAACTTTGTACGGCCCGCCGATGTGGTCAAGGTGGCGACCCAGGACGCCAGCCTGCCGCAATACAACGCCGAACAAACCCCTGAAGGCGAAGTGCTGCGCCGTATTACCTTCAACCCGGCGGCCGAACCAAGCCTTGTGCTCAGCCCGCAGACTGGTGCCTGGGATTGGTCGCAATCCGGTGCGATGAGCCTGCGTATCCAAAGCGCGATGGACTGGGCGCTGACCCTGTACGTCAAGGTGCAGAGCAATGACGGCCGGACCCTGTTCAGCCGTATCGACCTGCCAGCCGGCCCGGCGCAAACGCTGTTGATTCCGTTGCAAGCCAACTCGCCGCTGAGCCAGGGCATGAAGGCCGGTCCGCCGATGCCGATCACCGTCGATGGCCAGCGCGTGTTGCTGGCCAGCAGCGAAGGGGAGATCGACCGTAGCCAGATCGTGACGGTGACACTGTCGATGATCAAACCGAACGTCGCCCAAAGCATCCTGCTGGAGCGCTTTGGCGTGCAGGATATCGAGCCGGTACTCAAGGCCACCTACAGCGACCTGGTGGATGCCTATGGGCAGTCCACCCGCGCTAAGTGGCCGGAAAAAGTCAGCAATGACGACCAGTTGCGGGCCGCAGCGGTCAAGGAGCGGCAACAGCTCAAGGGCTGGCTGGCCGAGCGTGACAAGGCGTCCCTGGACAAGTACGGCGGCTGGAACAAGGGCCCGGCCTTTGACGCCAGTGGCTTCTTCCGCACCGAGAAGCGCGACGGGCGCTGGTACCTGGTGACACCGGAAGGCCATCCGTTCTACTCCCTGGGCGTCAACACCGTCGCCCCGGACAACAGCCAGACCTACGTCGCAGGCCGCGAATGGATGTTTGCCGCGCTGCCCAAGGCTGGCGAGCCTTTCGACAAATACTATGGAAGCGGCGACAGCCGCAGCGGCAATGGTGCGGATCAGGGGCGCAGCTTCAATGTTGGCCGCTGGTATGACTTCTATGGCGCCAACCTGCAACGTACCTATGGCCAGCCGTGCGTGCCGCCGGCACCCTGTCCTCCTGAAGGTTTCGACCAGAAACGCTGGGTCAGCCATACCCTCGACCGCCTGCAAGCCTGGGGTTTCAACACCGTCGGCAACTGGAGTGCGCCGCAGCTGGCGACCGCCGACCGTGTGCCTTACACCTTGCCACTGTCGATCGTCGGCGATTACGCGAGCATCAGCACCGGTACCGATTGGTGGGGCGGCATGCCCGACCCGTTCGACCCGCGGTTCGCCATGGCCACCGAGCGTGCGGTGGCGATTGCCGCCCGTGACCACCGTGACGACCCGTGGCTGATCGGCTTCTTTGCCGACAACGAACTGGCCTGGGCCGGTCCCGGTGATGATGCTAAATCCCGCTACGCCTTGGCCTACGGCACCTTGCGCATGACCACCGACGTGCCGGCCAAGCGCGCGTTTCTCAAGCAATTGCGTGACAAGTACCGCAACCAGGACGGCCTGTCCAAGGCCTGGGGCATCGAACTGCCGGCTTGGGAGTTGATGGAAGACCCGGGCTTCGTGCCGCCTATGCCGAACCCCGAGCACCCGGAAATCGAAGCGGACTTCAAGTACTTCCAGAAAACCTTTGCCGATGCCTACTTCAAAACCATCTCCGATGCGCTGAAATGGCACGCGCCCAACCAGCTGTTGCTGGGTGGCCGTTACGCCGTCAGCACCCCGGAATCGGTGGCGTCCTGCGCCCAGTATTGCGACGTGCTGAGTTTCAACATGTACACCCTCAAGCCACAGGATGGTTACGACTTCGCGGCCCTGCGGGCGTTGGACAAGCCGGTGCTGATCACCGAGTTCAACTTCGGTTCGGCGGACCGTGGCCCGTTCTGGGGCGGCGTGACGCAGTTGGCCCGGGAAGAGGAGCGTGGGGTTGCCTACGCCAACTTCCTCAAGCAGGCCATGGCCGAGCCGTCGATTGTTGGCGTGCACTGGTTCCAGTATCTGGACCAACCGGTCACCGGTCGTCTGCTGGATGGCGAAAACGGCCACTTCGGCCTGGTGGGCATCACCGATGTGCCGTTCCAGGGCTTTGTCGACAGCGTGCGTAAAAGTAACCTGGCAGCGGTCGACCAGTTGGGCAAGGAGGCCGAAAAGGCCAAGGCGGCCGCTGCGGTCCACATCGGCGAAGGCGGTAAACCGGGGCGTGACGGCAACGCTGCCGGGCCGGGCGCAGGGCATTCCGGTGGGCATTCCGGCAAGGGTCATTGATGGTGCCGGATCGACGAGTGCGGGTTCACAAATCACTCAATGGCTGGAACAATGTCGGCCACTTTTTGTAGTACTTTTCCGAGGGGGCTTAGGTGCAGATTCAGGGTCATTACGAGCTTCAATTCGAAGCGGTGCGTGAAGCCTTCGCCGCGCTGTTCGACGACCCTCAGGAGCGTGGCGCCGCGTTGTGCATTCAGATTGGCGGCGAAACCGTCGTCGACCTGTGGGCCGGTACCGCCGACAAGGACGGTGCCGAGGCCTGGCACAGCGACACCATCGCCAACCTGTTCTCCTGCACCAAGACCTTTACGGCCGTCACGGCTCTCCAACTGGTGGCCGAAGGCAAGCTGCAGCTTGATGCGCCGGTCGCCAAGTACTGGCCGGAATTTGCTGCAGCCGGCAAAGAAGCCATCACCCTGCGCCACCTGCTCTGCCACCAGGCCGGGCTACCGGCGCTGCGTGAAACGCTGCCTGCCGAAGCGCTGTACGACTGGCAAATGATGGTCGACGCCCTCGCCGCCGAAGCGCCTTGGTGGAAGCTCGGAGAAGGCCATGGCTATGCGGCGATTACCTACGGCTGGCTGGTGGGCGAGCTGCTGCGTCGCGCCGACGGTCGTGGGCCGGGTGAGTCCATCGTGGCCCGGGTTGCGCGGCCATTGGGCCTGGACTTTCATGTAGGCCTGGCAGACGAAGAATTCCATCGAGTTGCCCATATAGCTCGAGGCAAGGGCAATTTAGGCGATGAGGCGGCACAGCGTTTACTTCAAGTAACGATGCGCGAGCCGATGGCGATGACTACCCGTGCATTTACCAATCCGCCGTCTATTCTGACCAGCACTAATAAACCCGAATGGCGGCGCATGCAGCAGCCAGCGGCAAATGGTCACGGTAATGCACGAAGTCTGGCGGGTTTTTATAGTGGGCTGCTCGACGGTAGTTTGCTGGAAGCCGACATGCTTGAAGAGTTGACCCGTGAACACAGTATCGGCCCGGATAAAACCTTATTGACACAAACCCGGTTCGGGTTGGGTTGCATGTTGGATCAACCGCAAGTACCAAATGCCACGTTCGGCCTTGGCCCACGGGCCTTTGGGCATCCGGGGGCAGGGGGCTCGGTGGGGTTTGCCGATCCGGAACATGATGTAGCCTTTGGTTTTGTGACCAATACATTGGGGCCTTATGTACTTATGGACCCGCGGGCGCAAAAGTTGGCAAGAATATTGGCCGGTTGTCTGTAAATAGCTTGCTGTCTTGCGTTTTTTTGTTACAAAGGCACATACAAAAAGACGCTAGGCAAAATGTTGTAACTTTAATGTTCCAAAAGCGTCTGTTTAACGGGTCATTCAGGCCCTTGGTTTTTTCTCATTTTGTGGATATCTCATGTTATCGAACAAGTCCTTGGCACTGGCGCTATGCCTCACTATTACTGGCTGTGCACAAACCCCACAAAATGATGCCGAAGGTGGGCATTGGTGGTCATTTGGCTCTGATAAGGCTGCTACCAAGGATGCAGTGAGCCAAGCCGACACCAAACCGGATGCCAAGCCGGCCGTCGCTGCCAAGGCGCCTGCGCCGGTAGCGCCCGCCGCTGCAGCACCTGCCCAGGCGCCGGCACCGGTTGCCAAGGCAGATACCGGCTCCAGTTGGTGGCCGTTCTCGTCGAAAGCCGACGACGCCAAGGCCGACCTGAAAGCTGACCTCAAGGCTGCAACGCCTGCATCCGGCGCCCCCGCCGCTGCACCGGCTGCCGCACCTGCCGTTGCCAAGACAGATACCGATACCAAATGGTGGTGGCCGTTCGAAAGCAAGCCAAAGCCATTGGCCAAGGTCGACGTTGCCAACATTCCAATGCCTGATCCAAAAATCACCCAGGCCTGGCTGGACGACTACGAGCCGCGCCTGCGCCTCGCGATCAAGGACAGCAACCTGCAACTGGAACGTCGCGACAACGTATTGGTCGTGATTGCCCCGGTTGACGGCTCCTACAACCCGAAACGCCCGGCGATGTTGCTGCCGGTGACCCTGGGTCCATTCACCCGTGTTGCCAAGGCTGTTGAAGGCGATCCGAAGACCGCCGTACTGGTCCTGGGCCACGTCGATGCCTCGGGTGCCGAGCCAGTAAGCCAGGCCCTGACCAAAGAGCGCGCGCAGTCCATCGCTTCTATCTTCAGCCTCAGCGGCCTGAAGCAGGACCGCCTGATGCTGCGTGGCATGGGCGACCTGATGCCGCGTGCGGCCAACGACAGCACTCAGGGCCGTGCCTTGAACCGTCGCATGGAAATCCTGTTCACCCAGCGCACCACCATGCTGGCCTTGCTGAGCAAGTACAACTCGGCCAACCCGCCGAAGGCTGAAATGGTTGCTGTGCAGGACGTTCCTGCTCCAGCCGCTGCTCCGGTCAAAAAAGCTGCCGCTCCGGCGAAAAAAACCGTCGCCAAGAAAGCGGCTGCCAAGCCAGCGGCCAAAAAGGCCCCAGCCAAGCCAGCTGCTAAAAAGCCAGCACCGGCCAAGGCCGCCACGCCAGCCGCTACCAACGACCAGGCAAAAAACTGATTATTTGAGCAAGAAGGATAAAGCCGCATGACCCAGGCACTGGCCGATATGCGCCGTGACTACACACGGGACGGTTTGAGCGAGGCCCAGGCCCCGGACGAACCGTTTGCCTTGTTCCACCAATGGTTTGCGGATGCGGTTAAAACCGAGCAGCCACCGGTTGAGGCTAATGCCATGACTCTGGCAACGGTCGACCAGGAGGGTCGCCCACATTGCCGGATCCTGCTGCTCAAGGGCCTGGACAGCCAGGGCTTTACCTTCTTCACCAATTATCAGAGCGCCAAGGGTGAACAGCTCGCGGCGCGGCCGTTTGCGGCCATGACCTTCTTCTGGCCGACCCTCGAGCGCCAAGTGCGCATCGAAGGTCGGGTGGTCAAGGTCACGCCCGAGGAGTCGGACGCTTACTTCCAGGTCCGCCCTCTGGGCAGCCGCCTGGGTGCCTGGGCTTCACCGCAAAGCCGGGTAATCAGGGATCGCGAAGAGTTGCAGGACCTGCTCAAGGCCACCGAACAACGCTTCAGTGATACCCAGCCAGACTGCCCCGAACACTGGGGCGGTTATCGCCTGCTGCCGGAGCGCATCGAGTTCTGGCAAGGCCGCGCGAGTCGTTTGCACGACCGCCTGAACTACCGCTTGCAGGGTGCCGACTGGGCCCGTGAGCGGCTGGCGCCCTGAGTCCCACCTTTCGTCACCTCGCCTGAATGCAGCGCTGCGCGCCGAAGTCTCTAGTCAGAGGCCTTGGATGGGTAGCGCTGCGCTGCGTTATGCAGCCGTTGGCTACAATGTGAAAGCGTCCATGAAGATCCTGAGGAGGTGGGATTGCTACCGTTCGTCGAGTTTTTCGGCACAGGCTCTCTGTACTAAGGCTGAATGAAAACAATTTTCTGCCGGGCATGCCGTGACAGGCAGCAAGCCACAGCGGTTTAATGGATACCTGTCCTTTGGAGTTGATGCTATGCGTAAGTCCGTTTTACTAGTTGCCTGCTTTACCACCCTGTCGCTGCTGCTGGGTGGCTGCGCCTCGAGTCTGACCGGCGACTCGTACTCCCGTGACGAAGCTCGTCGTGTACAGACTGTTCGCATGGGCACCATTGAATCCCTGCGTCCGGTGAAAATCGAAGGCACCAAGACCCCAATCGGCGGCGTTGCTGGCGCAGTGGTTGGCGGCGTTGGCGGCAGCGCTATCGGCGGCGGCCGTGGCAGTATCGTCACAGGCGTTATCGGTGCCGTTGCCGGTGGCTTGCTCGGTTCGGCCGCTGAAGAAGGCCTGACCCGTACTCAAGGCGTCGAAGTCACTGTTCGTGAAGACGACGGCAGCATGCGCGCCTACGTCCAGGCCGTTGACCCGAACGAAGTCTTCCGCATCGGCGACCGCGTTCGCATCATGACCGTGAACGGCACCAGCCGCGTTACTCGTTAAGGGTAAGGCTGCAGGAAAAGAAAAACCCCAACCGGGTGACCGGTTGGGGTTTTTTGTTGGGCGAACGATTGTTCGTGATGGTCAGGATTGAACGAGCGCCTGCTTGCGACTGGCCATCGCCGTCACTGCATACCCGATCAGCGCCGCCAATATCGATCCGGTCAGGATGCCCATCCGGTCCATTCCTGCGTATTCACTGCTGCCTGGCACAAACGCCAGGGAACCGACAAACAGGCTCATGGTGAAGCCGATGCCGCACAGGATCGCCACGCCCAACACCTGGCCCCAATTGGCGCCGGCGGGCAGTGCGGCGAGGCCGGTTTTTACCATGACCCAGGTGAAACCCAGTACGCCAACGGTCTTGCCCAGCAGCAGGCCGGCCGCGATGCCCATCGGCACGTGGTGGGTGAAGCTTTCCAAGTTGACGCCGGTCAGTGAAACCCCTGCGTTGGCAAAGGCAAACAGCGGCAGGATCGCGTAGGCCACCCAGGGATGCAGTGCATGTTCCAGGGTCAGCAGTGGTGAAGGTTCGGCGTTTTTGGTGCGCAACGGGATACAGAACGCCAATGTCACGCCTGCCAGGGTCGCGTGCACGCCACTCTTGAGCACGCAGACCCACAGGATCAGCCCGACAATCATGTAGGGCCCCAGCTTGACGACACCGAGCCGGTTCATCGCAATCAACGCGATCAGGCACGCTGCTGCGCCGGCCAATGAGGCCCCGGACAGGTCGGTGGAGTAGAAGATGGCGATGACAATGATTGCGCCAAGGTCGTCGATGATGGCCAGGGTCATCAGGAACAACTTCAGCGACACCGGCACGCGCTTGCCCAGCAAGGCCAATACGCCGAGGGCGAAGGCAATGTCGGTGGCCATGGGAATCGCCCAGCCGCCGAGGGCTGCCGGGTTGTCCTTGTTCAGCGCCCAGTAGATCAGCGCCGGCACGACCATGCCGCCGATGGCTGCTGCGCCGGGCAGCACCACTTGCGAAGGCTTGGAGAGTTGGCCGTCGAGCAACTCGCGTTTTACTTCAAGGCCGATCAGCAGGAAGAACAGGGCCATCAGGCCATCGTTGATCCACAGCAGCGCCGGCTTGGCGATTTTCAGCGCGCCGATTTGTGCGACCACCGGGACGTCGAGAAAACTCGCGTAAAGGTGCGACAGCGGTGAGTTGTTGATGATTAGTGCCAGGGCGGCGGCAGCGATCAGGAGCAGACCGCTGGCGGCTTCCAGCTGGAAGAAACGGGTGAAAGTGCTACGCAGAGGCAAGGGATGCTCTCCAATCAAAGTTCAATAGGTGGGTACCCTAACCCGTACGGTTAGTTGTTAAAACAAAAGTTATATTCTTATTTGTTATAAGTGATCGGTCTCATCACTCGGGTTCCAAACACCTGAAATTGTGTGTCCAATTGAGTCATGACTGTATCTGTGTGGAGTGTAGGAAACATCCTAAGATCTAGTCTGAAATCCTTAGAGAAACCGATCATGAGCGACAACCGCCAATGGGCCCGCGAAGCCATTCGTATTATTGAAGCGGACTTCCAGCGCAGTGCCGACACCCACCTGATCCCCTTGCCGTTGCCGGGTTTGCCGGTTATCGAGTTGTATTTCAAGGATGAGTCCAGCCATCCCACCGGCAGCCTGAAACATCGGTTGGCGCGTTCGTTGTTCCTTTATGCGTTGTGCAACGGCTGGCTCAAGCCCGGTGCACCGGTGATCGAAGCCTCCAGCGGTTCCACGGCGATTTCCGAAGCGTACTTCGCACGGCTGCTGGGCTTGCCGTTCATTGCGGTAATGCCGGCTACCACCTCCCAGGAAAAGATTGCGCAGATCGCGTTCTATGGTGGCAAGAGCCATCTGGTACAGGATCCGACGCAGATCTACGCCGAGTCCGAGCGACTGGCCCAGGAAAGCGGCGGTCACTTCATGGACCAGTTCACCTACGCCGAACGCGCTACCGACTGGCGGGCGAACAACAACATTGCCGAATCGATCTTCCAGCAACTGCGCTTCGAGCGTTATCCGGAGCCGAGTTGGCTGATTTCCAGCCCCGGCACGGGTGGCACGACGGCGACGTTGGGGCGTTATGTGCGTTATCGCCAGCACTGCACGCGGGTGTTGTGCGCGGACGCGGAGCGTTCGGTGTTTTTCGATTACTACCTGAGCGGCGATGCGAGCCTGCGTTTGGAGTGTGGTTCACGCATTGAAGGTATTGGCCGGCCTCGGGTTGAGGCGTCGTTCTTGCCTAAGGTGATTGATGCGATGGTCAAGGTGCCGGATGCACTGTCACTGGCGGCCATGCATTACCTGGCGCAGCGCTTGGGACGGCGAGTGGGGGGCTCCAGCGGCACCAACCTGATCGGCGCGTTGATCGCGGCGCAGCAGATGAAAGCGGCGGGGGAGTCGGGCTCGATTGTGGCGATCTTGTGTGACGGTGGTGAGCGCTATGCCACGACCTATTACGATCAGGCCTGGCTGGCAGGGCAGGGGTATGAGTTGGAGGGTTTGATTGCGGCCGTTGCGGCGAGTGTTGAGCGGGGAGAGGCGCTGCCTGAGAGCGTGCTGCGCGCGAATGTCTGAAACACCGCATTACCAATGTGGGAGCGGGCTTGCTCGCGAGTGCGATGTGTCAGCCAATACATCATTTGACTGATCCACCGCATTCGCGAGCAAGCCCGCTCCCACATGTGATCTGCTGCGTTTTCAGGGCAGTGGTTAAGCCTCGATACCCAACATATCCCGCGCCAACGCCTCGGCAATCCGAATCCCGTCGACACCCGCCGACAAAATCCCACCGGCATAGCCGGCACCTTCGCCCGCCGGGAACAGGCCTTTCACGTTCAGGCTCTGCATCGACTCGTTACGGGTAATGCGCAGCGGCGATGAAGTGCGGGTCTCGATCCCGGTCAGCACCGCGTCGTGCAGCGAATAACCCTTGATCTGCTTCTCGAACGCCGGCAGTGCTTCGCGGATGGCTTCGATGGCAAAGTCCGGCAACGCCAGGGCCAGGTCACCCCAGGCCACGCCGGGTTTGTAGGACGGTTCTACGGTGCCGATGGCGGTGGACGGCTTGCCCGCAATGAAATCACCCACCAGTTGCGCCGGTGCTTCGTAGTTGCTGCCGCCGAGGATGAACGCGTGGGATTCGAGGCGCTCCTGCAACTCGATCCCGGCCAGCGGGCCGCCCGGGTAATCCACTTCCGGGGTGATGCCCACCACGATCCCGGAGTTGGCGTTGCGCTCGTTGCGCGAGTATTGGCTCATGCCGTTGGTGACTACGCGGTTCGGCTCTGATGTCGCCGCGACCACGGTGCCGCCCGGGCACATGCAGAAGCTGTACACCGAACGGCCGTTCTTGGCATGGTGCACGAGCTTGTAATCAGCAGCGCCGAGTTTCGGGTGCCCGGCGTACTTGCCCAGGCGCGCGGCGTCGATCAGCGATTGCGGGTGTTCGATCCGGAAACCCACCGAGAACGGCTTGGCTTCCATGTACACGCCACGGCCATGCAGCATGCGGAAGGTGTCACGGGCGCTGTGGCCGAGGGCCAGGATCACGTGTTTCGACAGGATCTGCTCGCCGCCATCCACCACCACGCCATTCAACTGGCCGTCTTCGATCAGCACGTCGGTCACCCGTTGCTCGAAGCGCACTTCACCACCCAGGGCGATGATCTGCTGGCGCATGTTTTCCACCACGCCGGTCAGGCGGAAGGTACCGATGTGCGGCTTGCTGACGTAGAGGATTTCGTCCGGCGCACCGGCCTTGACGAACTCGTGCAGGACCTTGCGGCCGTGGAATTTCGGGTCCTTGATCTGGCTGTAGAGCTTGCCGTCGGAGAAGGTCCCGGCACCGCCTTCACCAAACTGCACGTTGGATTCGGGGTTCAGCACGTTTTTGCGCCACAGGCCCCAGGTGTCCTTGGTGCGCTGGCGCACTTCGCGGCCGCGTTCGAGGATGATCGGCTTGAAGCCCATCTGCGCCAGCAGCAGCCCGGCGAAGATCCCGCACGGGCCAAAACCGACGACGATCGGCCGCTCGGTCAGGCCTTCCGGCGCATGGCCCACGACCTTGTAGCTGATGTCCGGTGCCGGGTTGACGTTGCGGTCGTCGGCGAACTTGAGCAGCAGGGCCGCCTCGCCTTTGACTTCCAGGTCGATGGTGTAGATGAAGCACAGCTCCGACGATTTCTTGCGGGCGTCGTAGCTGCGTTTGAACAGGGTGAAATCGAGCAGGTCATCACTGGCGATGCCCAGGCGCTGCACAATGGCAGGCCGCAGGTCTTCTTCGGGATGGTCGATGGGCAGCTTGAGTTCGGTGATTCGTAACATGACAGGAATCCGGTAGGCGGCGGGCAAAGAGGCCGGCTGTTTTGCAAACCGGCGATTATAAGCCCCAACAGCGGTTTCCCGTCATGTTAAAACAGCGCAGCGGACAATCAGTCGTCCCGCGAGCCGCCGAACGACGCGCAACCGCGCTGCACCTGGCCGTTGACCCGAAGCTCGGCGGCCATGTGCTGCAGGCTGCCACTGACGCTGTCGACACAGCGTTGCGGGGCCACCCAGAGTTCGATGTGCTGGTTATTGGCTTCGGTCATCAGGTTGAATCGTCCGTCGCCCGATTGTTCTTCCACATACGGCACGGCCAATGGCGGCTGGCCTTCACGCTCCAGCACCATGCCCTTGGCGGTCACGTTCATCGCCCAGGCCGGCTTGTGGCCGTTGGCCCGCAGGATCATGCGCTTGAAATCCGGATCATCGCAGGCCGAGGTCGAGCGTTCGACGCGGTACACCTGTTGCAGGTCCACGGTGCCCTGGGTGCCGCTGGCGACGCCGGAGAACTTGCCACGCAGGTCGGCAAACAGTGCGCCTTGCTGGCCGGCCAGGGAGGCGGCCTCCTGCAGGATGCTGGTGCCGCCGGTGTCGTTGACCACGTAGTTGCGTTTGTCGTTGCAGGGCTGGAACAGCAGTTTGTCACCCTGCGCCGTCAGCTCGCCCTGCATGCGGGTCAACCCGGCGAGAGAGGGCTTGGCCGGCTCGTTCTCGAACATCTGGCAGGCGGTGAACAGGGGCAACAGGGCAAACAGAGCTAGGGTACGGGCAGCACGCATTATCGGGTCTCCTGATAAGTGCCGCCACGTTACGCAGGCTGGCGATGCATCACAAGCCCGGGACACAGGTTGAATCAACCGACGATAAACGTCTGCCCCGTCTGCAAGCCTTCCACGCTTTTCGCGTAGGCCAACGCCACATCTGCACCCGGAGCCGGTTTGTAGCCACGGAAGTACGGCGCATAGCTGCCCATGGCTTCCAGCAGCACGGTCGGGCTGACCGAGTTGATGCGCAGGCCGCGGGGCAGTTCGATCGCGGCGGCTTTCACGAATGCATCCAGCGCGCCGTTGACCAGGGCAGCCGAAGCTCCGGTGCGAATCGGATCGCGGTTGAGAATGCCGCTGGTGAAGGTGAACGACGCGCCGTCATTGGCGAACTCGCGGCCAATCAGCAGCAGGTTCACCTGGCCCATCAGCTTGTCTTGCAGGCCCAGGTCGAAATCGCTGGCGCTCATGTCCCCCAGGGGCACGAAGTTGACGCTGCCGGCGGCGCAGATCAGTGCGTCGAACTTGCCGGTTTGTTCGAACAGTTTGCGGATCGAGGCGCTGTCGCTGATGTCGACCTGGAACTCGCCACTCTTGCGACCGATGCTGATCACTTCATGCCGTTGGGACAGTTCTGCCTTGACCGCCGAACCCACGGTGCCGCTTGCGCCAATCAACAGGATTTTCATCGTGCCTTCCTCCAGATGTGTAGGTGAGGTTTCAGTCTAGAGTGATTTTTTGCGCGGATAAGTGCACTAATAGGCAACCTTTGGTTTTCAAATGGAAACAATCCATGAGCGAAATGGATGACCTGGCGGCGTTTGCGGTGTTGATCGAAGCGGGCAGTTTTACCTTGGCGGCCCAGCAGTTGGGCTGCAGCAAGGGGCAACTGTCCAAGCGCATCAGCCAGCTGGAAGCGCAGTTTTCGGTGGTGTTGTTGCATCGAACCACCCGCCGTTTGAGCCTGACGGCAGCGGGGGCGGCACTGTTGCCGCAGGCCCAGGCGTTGGTGGTTCAGGTGGAACGGGCACGTCAGGCACTGGCCAGGCTCAAGGACGACCTGGTCGGCCCGGTGCGTATGACGGTTCCGGTTTCCTTGGGTGAAACCTTCTTCGATGGTTTGCTGCTGGAGTTTTCCCGGGAGTACCCACAGGTGCAGATCGAACTGGAACTCAATAACCAGTATCGAGACCTGGCGCGGGACGGTTTTGACCTGGCGGTACGCTCGGAAGTCGCCAACGACGAGCGATTGGTGGCCAAGCCGTTGCTGGCCTGGCACGAGATGACCTGCGCCAGCCCAGCTTATCTGGAACAGCACGGCGAGCCGCTGACACCGGCGGAACTGGTGGGCCACAACTGCTTGCTGAACAGCCACTACAGCGGCCGTGAAGAGTGGCTGTATCACCAACAGCATGAGCTGCTGCGGGTTCGCGTATCCGGGACCTTTGCCTCCAACCATTACAACTTGTTGAAGAAGGCGGCGCTGGTGGGGGCGGGCATCGCGCGTCTGCCCTCTTATGTGTTGCACACGGAATTGGCTGACGGGCGCTTGCGCTGGCTCCTGCGGGATTATCAGACCCGCAGCATGCCTATGTACCTGGTCCATCCCTACCAGGGTGGCCTGCCGCGCCGCACTCAGGTACTCGCAGATTATCTGGTGGGCTGGTTCAAGCGCAGCGGCGAGGCCCTGGATCGCCTCTAGCGGTAGCGCCGGGCAATCAGGTGATCAATGGAGAAGCAGCCCGGCCCCTTGGCCATCAACAGCAACAACAGTGCGATCCAGGTGCCGTGGGTCGGGTAGGCGTCCGGGTAGACGAACAGCTGGATGGTCAGGGTCATGCCCAGCAGCGCCAGCGCCGAGAACCGCGTGGCAAACCCCACCAGGATCAGCACCGGGAAAAAATGCTCGGCGAACGCGGCCATATGCGCCGCCACTTCCGCTGACAACAGCGGCACATGGTATTCGCTGCGAAACAGCGGCAGGGTGGACGGCGCCAAGTGCGGCCAGCCCAGTTGGAACGTACCGCCGATCAGGTCCACGGCGAGGCCTTCGACCTTGGTCTGTCCGGATTTCCAGAACACCGCGGCGATAGAGAAGCGTGCGACGAAGGCGATCAGGCTGTAGGGGATTTTCTCGAAGAGCTGGATGATCCGTTGGATCAGCCCGGGAGCGGTGGTGTTCATGGCGATACCTTGGGTTCTGTGTGCAAGTGGGTGATGGCGCCGTGGCCGATCAGCAGGGCCAGGCATGAGTGCAGATCAAATTCGGCGGCCGCATCGAGGGCGTAGGCCACGGCCATTTCCAATGGCCAACCGTTGTTCAGGCTGTTGATAAACGTCGCTGCGCCGCTGTCGATGTGAAATACCTGCACGTGCAGGCCGTTGCGCAGCACCAGCGCGCTTTGGGCGTGGAAGGGGTCGAGGGTGGCGAGGGATTCGCCTGTCTGGTGCGCAGCCCATAACGCCACCACGGCGTAGGCCGAGTTCAGGGTGGCCAGGGATGGATGCAGTTGCAGGCGCAGTTCGCCCAGGTCCGAGTGTTGTTGCAGGGTGGCGATGACCTCCTGTTGATCCAGCGGCTGTGCGTCTGCCGCGTGGTAGGCCCTGACCCGCAATCGCTCCAGGCGCGCCACGTCAGCCAGGTAAGGCACGCTGGCGGCGGGGGCGAAGCCCTGGATAAAGTCAGCCAGGTCGCCGCCGTACTCATTGATCAGTGGACTGGTCGGTGGGAAATCCTGGACATACACACCGGCCATCGCCCGAAAAAACTCATCGCCCACCAGTTGCAGAGTGACCGGGTAGCCGGCGGCCAGGGCGTTGATCAGTGAGCTGTGGACATTGTTGCGGTACACCGCAAAACGACTGGCCGGATCGGCGCCGTTGCGGCTGAACAAACCTTCGGGGCAGCTTTCCTCGGGGGACAGCAAGGCGCGGGTAAACACGTCCTGGCGGCTCATGCGTGCGCCTCCAGCAGAAACCGGTCGGCTTGGCGCGCTTCAGCGTGCAGCACGCTGAACGCCGGCACCTGGTTGTCGCGTTCGATTAGCGTGGCGACCGGCCCGGTGCGGGTGAGCACGTGCTGGTAAAGCTGCCATACCGCGTTGTCGATGGGGGCGCCGTGATCGTCAATCAGCAAACGGTCGCCGAGGCTATCGGTGTCTTCTGCAAACCCTGCCAGATGAATCTCGCCCACGGCGTGTAACGGCAAGGACTCGATGTACTTCAGCGGGTCTTGCTGATGGTTGATGCACGACACATACACATTGTTGACGTCCAGCAGCAGCCCGCAGCCGGTGCGGCGGATCGCTTCGCTGATGAAGTCGGTCTCCTCCAGAGTGGAGCACTGGAATTGCAGATAGGTCGACGGGTTCTCCAGCAGCATGGGCCGCTGCAGGCGGGTTTGTACCTGGTCGATGTGTTCGCACACCCGCTTCAGGGTTTCATCGTCATACGCCAGCGGCAGCAGATCATTGAGAAACACCGGGCCGTGGCTGGACCAGGCCAGGTGTTCGGAAAAGGAGTGGGGTTGATAGCGTTCGATCAGCGTGGCCAAGCGCGCCAGGTGCTCGTCGTTCAGCGGACCTTCGCCGCCGATGGACAGGCCCACACCGTGCAGCGACAGCGGGTACTGTTCGCGGATCAAGCCCAGGTAGTGATGGAAAGGCCCGCCGGCCACCATGTAGTTTTCGGCGTGGACTTCAAAAAAACCGATGTCGGGGGAAGTCTCGAGCACTTCGCTGAAGTGCTCGTTCTTGAGCCCCAGCCCGGCCCGATAAGGGAGGCCGGGTGCCTGAGCCTGGGAGATGGTAGGAGTGAGTGAGAGCGTCATCGTCAGTGCTCAGGCTGCGCAGGGATTCAGGACTTGGCAGTGAAGGCGGCTTCCTGGCCGAAGCCGGTTGGCGAGGTGGCGCTTGGGGTTTTCAGGCAGGTGCCGGCCGGGACCAGTTTCCAGGCGTTGGCCTGATCCTTGACCTTCGAGGTGCCCGCGCAGGAAGTGCCGGCGCCTGCAGCGCAATCGTTCTTGCCGGCTTCGGCCACACCGAAGCATTTCTGCATGTCATCGGCGGCGTGGGCGGTGGTGGTCAGGGCGGACAGGCTCAGGGCCGAACCCAGGGCCAGGACGAGGGTGGCGGCGGACAGCGAGCGGGTTTTGGTAGTCATGGTGTATCTCCAGCAGTGGGTTGGGTTGGCAAGCATAGTTGCCTGCTTACACCACTAGAGATAGGGGGAAGGGATTCGTTACAAACCTGTGGAAAATAATTTCAGGTTTCGCCAACGTCTGTGGTTCACACCAAACAAATGTGGGAGCGGGCTTGCTCGCGAAGGCAGTGGTTCAGCCGCCCAATAAGTTGGCTGATCCACCGCCTTCGCGAGCAAGCCCGCTCCCACAAAAGCCCGCTTATACATTGACCAGATGGGCATCAACCGCCCAAATAAGCCTCACGCACTTTCGGATCGGTCAGCAGTTGTTCGCCGCTGCCCTGCATCACCACGCGGCCGTTTTCCAGCACATAGGCACGGTCGGCGATCTTCAGTGCCTGGTTGGCGTTCTGCTCCACCAGGAACACCGTCACACCGTCCTTGCGCAGTTGTTCGATGATGTCGAAGATCTGCTGGATGATGATCGGTGCCAGGCCCAGGGACGGTTCGTCCAGGAGCAACAACTTGGGCTTGCTCATCAACGCGCGGCCGATGGCGAGCATTTGCTGTTCGCCGCCGGACATGGTGCCGCCGCGCTGGCTGAAGCGTTCCTTGAGTCGCGGGAACAGGTGCAGCACCTTGTCCATCTGCTCCTGGTAATCGCCCTTGTCGGTAAAGAACCCGCCCATGGCGAGGTTCTCTTCCACGGTCAGGCGGGCAAATACCCGGCGGCCTTCCGGAACCACAGCAATGCTCTTGCGCATGATCTCCGAGGAAGCCTGGCCCACCAGTTCCTCACCCATGTAGCGGATGCTGCCGCTGTGGGCCTGGGGCGAACCGCACAAGGTCATCAGCAGCGTGGATTTACCGGCACCGTTGGCCCCGATCAGGGTGACGATCTCGCCCTGGCGCACTTCGACGTTGACGTTGTGCAGTGCCTGGATCTTGCCGTAGAAAGTGGAAACGTTTTCGAATTGCAGCATTTTACGCTTCCCCCAAATAGGCTTTGATCACGGCCGGGTTGTCACGGATCTGCTCCGGCGTACCGTCGGCCAGTGGCGTGCCCTGGTTGATCACCACGATATGGTCGGAGATGCTCATGACCAGTTTCATGTCGTGTTCGATCAACAGCACCGTGGCGTTGTTTTCCTCACGCAGCACGCTGATCAGCGCCTTGAGGTCTTCGGTTTCCTTGGGGTTCAGGCCGGCGGCCGGTTCGTCGAGCATGAGGATCCGCGGACGGGTCATCATGCAACGGGCGATTTCCAGGCGACGTTGCTGACCGTAGGCGAGGGTGCCGGCGGGACGGTTGGCAAACTCGGTGAGGTTGACCTTGTCCAGCCAGTACGCTGCATATTCCATGGCCTCGCGCTCGCTCTTGCGGAACGACGGGGTCTTGAACAGGCCGGCAAAGAAGTTGGTGTTCAGGTGACGGTGCTGGGCGATCAAGAGATTCTCGACCGCCGTCATGTCCTTGAACAGCCGCACGTTCTGGAAGGTCCGCACCACGCCCTTGCGGGCAATCTCATGACCGGCCAGGCCTTGGATTGCCTGGCCGTCCAGCAGGATGCTGCCGCCGCTCGGCTTGTAGAAACCGGTCAGGCAGTTGAACACCGTGGTCTTGCCGGCGCCGTTGGGGCCGATCAGGGCTACAACCTGTTTTTCCTTGACGGTCAGGGCCACGCCGTTGACCGCGAGCAAACCGCCGAAGCGCATGCTCAAGTTTTCGACTTTCAGGATCTCGCGGCTCATTTGCGCAGCTCCATGTGTGGACGTTGCATGGGCAGCAGACCTTGAGGGCGCCAGATCATCATCAGCACCATCATGGCGCCGAACATCAACATGCGGTATTCGCTGAACTCACGCATCATTTCCGGCAGCAGGATCATCACGATGGCCGCGAGGATCACGCCCAGCTGCGAGCCCATGCCACCCAGTACCACGATGGCGAGGATGATCGCCGACTCGATGAAGGTGAACGACTCCGGTGTCACCAGGCCCTGGCGAGCGGCGAAGAAGCTGCCAGCGAAACCGGCGAAGGTTGCCCCGAGGGTGAATGCCGAAAGTTTGATGACGGTCGGGTTCATGCCTAACGCCCGGCAGGCGATTTCATCTTCGCGCAGCGCTTCCCACGCACGGCCGATCGGCATGCGCAGCAAACGGTTGATCACGAACAGTGCCGCCAGTGCCAGCAACAACGCCACCAGGTACAGAAACACCACTTTGCTCACCGGGTTGTAGTCGATCCCGAAGTACTCATGGAAGGTCTGCACGCCTTCGGCCGCGGTGCGGTCGAACGACAGCCCGAAGAACGTCGGCTTGGGGATGCTGCTGATGCCGTTGGGGCCGCCGGTGATATCGGTGAGGTTACGCAGGAACAGACGGATGATTTCACCGAAGCCCAGGGTCACGATCGCCAGATAGTCACCGCGCAAGCGCAGTACCGGGAAGCCCAGCAGGAAGCCAAATGTGGCCGCCGCCATGCCGGCCAGTGGCAGGCAGATCCAGAAGCCCCAGCCCAGGTAATGCGAGAGCAGCGCGTAGGTGTAGGCACCCACCGCGTAGAATCCCACATAGCCCAGGTCGAGCAAGCCGGCCAGACCCACCACGATGTTCAGGCCCAGGCCCAGCAACACGTAGATCAGGATCAGCGTCGCGATATCCACCGCACCCCGGGAACCGAAGAACGGCCAGATCAACGCGGCCACGATCAGGCCGATGATGATGTAGCGCTGCGTGCGCGGCAGGGTCAGGAACTGGCTGACCTTGGGCGATACCAGCGGGCCACGGTTGGACTTGAGGAGTGCCCCGACCTGCTGGGTAAACAGCACGCGCAGGAACATCAGCACCGAGCACAGGGCAATGATGGTCAATGTCACGGGACCGGTGCCATGCACTTCGAGGTTGATCCCGACAATGCTCAGCTTGAGCCCGAGTACCGGAAAGGCCACGGCCCACACCAGCAAGGCGCTGAAAAACGCCGATTTAAGATATCTGCTCATACTTTCTCAACCTCCGGACGGCCCAGAATGCCGGTCGGCCGGAACAACAGCACCAGAACCAATAGACCGAATGCCACCACGTCCTTGTACTGGTCGCCGAACACATCGGCGCCAAAAGCTTCAGCCACCCCCAGCACCAGCCCGCCGAGCATCGCGCCCGGAATGCTGCCGATGCCGCCCAATACCGCCGCAGTGAAGGCCTTGAGGCCCACCAGGAAACCGGCGTTCGGGTTGATCACGCCATACTGCATGCTCAGCAACACGGCAGCGACAGCCGCCAGTGCGGCACCGATGACGAAGGTCAGGGCGATGATGTTGTTGGTGTTGATGCCCAACAGGTTGGCCATCTTGATGTCTTCGGCGCAGGCCCGGCAGGCGCGCCCCAGACGGGAGCGAGAGATGAACAGGGTCAGGCCAAGCATCGCCACCAGGGTGACGACGAAGACCAGGACCTGCATGTAGGAAATCAGCACTTCTTGTGCGCCACCTGGGCCGAAGGAGAAGCTCCCCGGGATCAGGTTGGGAATGGATTTGTCCTTGGAATCCTGGGACAGCAATACGGTGTTCTGCAGGAAAATCGACATGCCGATCGCAGAGATCAGCGGGATCAAGCGGTTGCTGCCACGCAAGGGGCGGTACGCAACGCGTTCGATACTGTAGCCGTAGGCACTGGTTACGACGATGGACGCCAGGAACGCAGCGGTCATCAACAGCGGCAGGGAATGGATACCCAGCATGGCCAGCCCGGCAAGGGCGATGAAGGCCACGTAGGAACCAATCATGTACACCTCGCCATGGGCGAAGTTAATCATTCCAATGATGCCGTAAACCATTGTGTAGCCAATGGCTATCAAGGCATAGGTGCTGCCAACGGTCATGCCGTTAACCAGCGTTTGGAAAAAATGATAGATCTCAGGCATTACAGCGCTCCTAAAAACCCGATACGCATTTCACTGGTGGAGTCAATTTCCGGCTCGGTGCCCTGTTCTGTGATCAGGTTGCACAAAGCGTTTGCCAGCGAACCGCTGGTGACGGTTTTAAGATTTTCAGGTGAGCCAGCGCCCGGATCGCGGGTGACAGGCCCATAAACCTCGTAAAACAAAGCCCACTGCTTGCACAGTGGGCTTGTTGACCAGTAACGCCTGGCTTACTGAGGGGAAACTTCGGTTTTTGGTTTGCCGAAGTGCCATTCGTAGACCACGAACTTGAAGTCCTTCAGGTCGCCCTTGGCGTCGAAGCTCAGGTCGCCGGTCGGGGTCTTGAAGGTACCGGCGTGGATGGCCGCTGCCACCTTGGCGGTGTCTTCGCTCTTCGCGGCAGTGATACCGCCGGCGATCACTTCAACTGCCGAGTAGGCCGGGAACACGAACGGACCGGTTGGGTCCTGCTTGTTCTTGGTGAACTCTTCAACGATTGCCTTGTTGGCAGGATCGGTGTCGAAAGACTTCGGCAGGGTGACCAGCAGGCCTTCGGAAGCGCCCTGGGCGATTTGCGAGATGGAGTCGTTGCCGACGCCTTCAGGGCCCATGAACTTGGCGTTCACGCCTTTTTCCTTGGCCTGGCGCAGGATCAGGCCCAGCTCAGGGTGGTAGCCGCCGTAGTAGACGAAGTCGACGTTGGCTTGCTTGAGCTTCTGAATCAGCGAACCGAAGTCTTTGTCGCCAGCGTTGATGCCTTCGAAGAGGGCAACTTTCACGCCTTTCTTCTCGAGGGTCTGCTTGACGGCGGTAGCGATGCCTTCACCGTACTGCTGCTTGTCGTGGATAACGGCTACGACTTTCGGCTTCACGTGGTCGGCGATGTAGTTGCCGGCGGCTGGGCCCTGGGCGCTGTCCAGGCCGATGGTGCGGAAGACCAGCTTGTAGCCACGGGACGTGATTTCCGGGCTGGTGGCAGCCGGGGTGATCATGATCACGCCTTCGTCTTCGTAGATGTCGGATGCTGGCTGAGTGGAGCTGGAGCAAAGGTGACCAACCACGAACTTGACGCCGTCGTTGACCACTTTGTTGGCTACGGCCACGGCTTGTTTTGGATCGCAAGCGTCGTCGTATTCTTTGGCTTCGAGCATTTTGCCATCTACGCCGCCCTTGGCGTTGATGTCGGCGATGGCCTGCTTGGCACCCATGAACTGCATGTCGCCGTATTGGGTCACAGGGCCGGTTTTAGGGCCGGCAATACCGATCTTGATGGTGTCAGCTGCGAACGAATGGCTGGCAACCCCGGCCAGGACCATAGCGGCAAACAGTTTGGAAATCTGCTTAGTAGCCTTATTCATAGTGCTCCACTCTTACTGTTGTATTTTTTATAGTTCTAGCGGCCTTGTGAGCTGCAGAACCGGATCAGATATCTCGGATATCCCCCGGCAGCGGCCTGGCAACTGTACCGGTACAGTGTAGAGCGCCGGTTGATCGCTTGAAAAGCTGGCTGCTGGGGGCAAAACCCGGGTATGTCGCTTAAATGAAAGAAAAAGACAGAATTGCGGCGGGGGTGATGCCAGAGTTTCGGGCAATCCTTGGCTTTCCTGACACTTTCGTTCGGTGCCTCATTTGCAACTGGGTTTTTCTGCCTGGAGCTCGACGGTATGATTGCGCCGATTTTTTCTTCAGGTGAACTCCCATGACGCAAGAACCTAGCACCCTCTATGCCAAGCTGCTTGGTGAAACCGCGGAAATTTCCTGGAAGGAGCTTGAGCCGTTCTTTGCCAAGGGTGCCCTATTGTGGGTCGATGCCGGGCTGGATTTGATCGAGGCCGCCGAGGGCATGGCTGAGGACAACCGTGAGAAAGTCGCTGCCTGGCTGGCTGCGGGGAGTCTTGGCGAGGTGTCTGCGACGCGGGCGTTGGACCTGGTTGAGCGGGACCCGAGTTTGTGGGCGGTGGTGGTTTCGCCGTGGATTCTGATCCAGGAAAGGGCGGCGTAGGAAATGACTGCGCGAAAATGGTGCGTGATTTTTCTGAGTTTAAGTGTGTAGGCGGGTAACTGCATTCGCCGTGATGGCATGTTGCCGTAGAGAAAGGTCACAGGCGGGGGTTACGTGCGCGTCATGGGAACAGTTTTGGTAGCGGCGGAATGCTGGGGGAATTGTTTCTTTGTGTGAGTTTTGTGTACATATCCGTTGCTGCGGTAACGGCGCTTAGGGTTCCGCTCTTACAGCGGGTCACTTTTGGCAAACGCCCCAAAAGTAACCAAAAGGTCTTTGCCCCACCACTCGGTGCCTCGCTTAGGCTCGGCATGCCCGCACTCCGGCACGATTCCGCGGGCCGCCGCGACGGGCCATCCATGGCCCGGCGCGGGTAAATCGGCATCCTTGCCGATTTACCCGCTCCACCGTGCCTACTTGCGGCCATCGTGGTTAACGGGGCCCGCAGATCAAAATCAAAAGCAGAGCACAGCGGCCTACCGGCCGGCTTGAGTGTTAAAAGCAAAGACCAGAGTGAAAACAGATCTGCTTTTATGTGGGAGCGGGCTTGCTCGCGAAAACCTGAGAGCGCCGCGTTCAATCAGGATGCCCACGTCATCGTTAACGACCTTCGCGAGCAAGCCCGCTCCCACATTTGGACCGTGCCCGCTTTAGCTTTTGATTTTGCTCTTCAACACTCAAGCCGGCCGGGAGGCCGCTGTGCTCTTGCTTTTGATCTTGATCTTAGGCGCCCCGTTAAACCACGCTGGCCGAACGCAGGCTTTGGAGCGTGGGTAACCCGGCAGGACGCCGGGTTACCCGCGCTGGGCCAAGGATGGCCCATCGCGGCGGCCCACGGTCCAAAGCCGGAGTGAGGGCACTCCGAGCCTAGGCGAGGAGCCGAGTGGTGGGGCATGAGCGTTTTGCTTACTTTTGCGCTTTTCAAAAGTGAGCCGCCGTAAGGGCGGAACCAATAGCGGCCGTTACCTAAATAACGGATATACACCCCACCTAAGAATCAAGCCTACGCCGTCTTCCCCGTATGGTTATTCAGCGAAATAACCTTGGTCTTCCCAATCCGGTGACGATAAATCTCACGCAGGTACTTGATCGCCTTCTTCACACAATCCCGCGACAGCCGGATATCGTTGATCGACACAAACTTGTCCTTGTCATTGATCAACTCACGATACTTCTTCTCGTACATCGGCTTGATGGCATACCAGTTGGTATCCAGGATCTTCGCCGGGTTCTCAAACTCATTGAGCAGCTCATCAATCCGGTCTTCATCAAAATCCTCATGGATGATGAAATCCAGAATCGAGTTATCCAGCGTGTCATCAAACCGATACGGATTCCTCGCAAAGCAGCGCTTGATAAACGCCACGATCAACGTCAAAAAGTCATCCGACAGGCATGGGCTTTTAGCGATCAAGGTGGTGAGTGACAAGTTGGCCGACGCCCCGATCACCAGCGCATACCGCTTGAGCGTCGTGTTGGGAAACAGACTGTTGAGGTGCGTCTTGAGCCGATTCAGGTCCATATAGGACAGCTTGTAATCCTTGGGCAACGACACAATCGACACCACCGACGAGCAGTTCTTGAAGAAGTGCAGGTCATGCAGCGCCGCCGCGTCATACCCGGAATTCTTGTACTGCTCCAAGGAGGCCTTATAGCGCTTGGACTCAATCGGCAACAGGCTGATGCCCTCGATCGCCTGGGTCACCTTGTTGAAGTGCGGCAGATCAATGGAGCGGAAAAACAGGTCATCGATATTCAGCCGCTGTGGCTCTTTGTCGAACACCTTGAACTTGTCACTCGAAGGCGCGGGCGTTTCCGGCACCACCGATTCGGCATAGGCAATCGCCACCGGGCCGGCCAGGCTCATAAACAGGTCGTTGGCGTCCAGGCGGATGGTCTCGCCAATGTCGATCCCGGCGCGACGGAAGTAGTTCTGGTCGTAGTCGGTGGTAACCGCCTGGGCCGTCAGAATGTTGAAGATCTGTTGTGAGATGTACTGGTTGGCGTGCTTCTCCATGGCATTGACATCAATGTTCTGGATATTGCCGTCATCGCTTTCTTCGGCATACCGCATGATGTCGTTGGAGATCAGCATCATCGCGTTCCACGGACGGATGCGGCCTTTCACGCTGGCCTCGCTGCTGTCTTCATTGTCGAAGTTGTACGAGAAATCCCATTCTTCCGACAGGTATTTGCACAGCAGCCGCCCGGCGTTGATGTGCAGCGCTTCGGACATTTCACTGCGGTGATCGGAGATGTTCGGCAGCACGCAAATGCCGCTGGTGAAGATCGGCTCGAACACGAAGGCGTGACCGCTCTTGCTGTCATGCTCGTCGGCGGGCTTGGTGTCGAACGTCTTGTTCATGTACGAGTGCTGCTGGGCCAGGCCAAATTCCGAGGCCATGCCCGAGCCTGTACCGCCGCCGGCGCTGAAGATCGAGAAGTACAGGCGTGACTGGTTGGCCTTGATGCCGCAGGAGTCGATCAGGTACGAGTGGATCATCTTCCAGTCGGGGCTGGAAAAACGCTGGGTGTCTTTGTTGAGGATGATCTTGGCCAGGTACTGGCCGAGGATCGGCGCGTTACCGGCGCCACCGGCATGGACTTCCGAGAGGTCCATGATTTTCATCTTGCTGTAGTCCCGCAGGAAACCGCTTTTCTCCCCCTTGCGCGAGAAACGGATGCGCCCGGCGATGTCCTTGTCCAGGTCGCCCAGCATCACCAGTGGCTCGACCAGGAACACCGGCTTGGTGCCTTTGTTCGACCCCAGGCGCAGGTTGTTGCGAATCCACTGGGCCGGGCGGTAACCCTTGTCAGTGGTTTTATCCTCGTTGCTGAATTCGTTGAGGTAGAACTTGCGGGCGTTGTACACCAGCTCCGCCACATCCAGGGCAATGTTCGAACCGCAGCGGCCCAGGCCGATCAGGCACACCGAGGGGAATTCCTGCTCGTTGCGCAGTTCGCCGTCGACTTCCAGGTGCGGTGAGCGCGGGAACACCATGTCGCGCAGGCCGTCGAGGTTGTCGAGGATGCGGTCGGTGTTGGTCTCGGTGAAGTACAGGTACTGCTGGGTGGCCAGTGGGCGCGCGCTGCTCAATGACTTTGAGCCTGAGGGTTTTTCCGCAGGGGCTGTCAGCAACACGTCGGATACCGCAGTGGCAGAGTTATTTTTAGAAGTCATTGTGCGCCATGTGCCTGGACGGATGGCTGAAGAGGTATCAGGTAGCCATCACGGAATGAGAGATCGCGACTTTACAGTGCGTCCTGGTCCTGGGCGGGAGGGTTTAACCCTAGGGTTTTAAGGGGAAATCCTGGCCGGACTCTGATGAATCGGCCGTTCGTCGGGATTCTTTAGTGAAGTGATGGCGATTTGCCAAATTTTCGGCGTCAGCGAATTGGCCTGACGATGGAGGCGGGACCCGTACGGCCCGAAGGCGGATCTTTGGGCGCGGGTTCACTGCCTGTAAGTCCCAGCAGGCTAAACATGTTGTGCTGATCGAGGCCTTTGATCACTGCGCTGATGTCACTCATCGGTACCGCGGCGCTGAGCAAGTAACCCTGAACGAAATCACAGCCGTGTTTTTGTACCACTTCCAATTGTTGCAGGGTCTCCACGCCTTCGGTCACGACTTGCAGATGCAGGGTGTGGGCCATGCCGATAATGGCCTGGACGATATCGATGTCGGTGGCGGATTTGGGAATATCCTGAATAAACGAGCGGTCGATTTTCAAGGTATTCAGCGGCAGGCGCTTGAGGTAGGCGAGGGACGAATAGCCGGTGCCGAAGTCGTCGATGGACAGCGACACGCCCAAGGCGCGGATTTGCCGCAGCAGTGCCAGGGTGCTGCTGATATTGCCCATCAGGGCGTTTTCGGTCACTTCCAGTTCCAGGCGATTGGCGGCGATCCCGCCGAAGCGCAGGGCGTTTTCGATTTCATCGGCCAGTTCGTCACGGGTCAGGTTCAAGGCCGAACAATTGACCGCCATGATCAATTCCGTATGACCCTGCTCCGACAACAAGCTCAGGTCGTGACAGGCCTGGCGCAGAACCCAGTGATCCAGTTCGGCAATCAGTCCGTTGTTTTCAGCAATGCCAATAAACCGGTCCGGGGTCAGCAGGCCGTGTTGAGGATGTTGCCAACGCACCAGGGCTTCGAGGCGTGTGATCCGGCCTTTTTTTAGGTCAAGAATCGGTTGGTAAAACAGCACCAGCTCGTTTTTGCCACGCAGCGCGGCGCGCAGTTCTTCCTCCAGTTGCAGTTCCAGGAAAGCCCGGGTTTTCAGGTTGGAGCTGAAGAAGTTCAGGTTGTTACGCCCAGTATCCTTGGATTGATACAACGCCAGGTCGGCAGTTTTGAGTAGCTCTTCGCTGGTTTTGCCGTCTTCGGGGAACAGGCTGATGCCGATGCTGGTGGTCATCACCATGCGCCGGCCGGCCAACTCGATGGGGTCTTTCATTTTCTGCATGATGCGTTGGGCCATGTGCCGCGCTTCATCGCGATGGTGAATGCTGATCAGGATGCAGAACTCGTCGCCGCCAAACCGCGCGACCACGTCGTCATGGCTGCGGACCGAACTTTTGATATGGCCGGCCAGCACCGTGAGCAATTCGTCGCCGGCGTCATGGCCGAGGCTGTCGTTGATGCGCTTGAAGTGGTCGATATCCAGGAAGATCACCGCCAGCATGCCGTCGGTGGCGGTTTTTTCTGCGAGCTTCTCGGCGAAGATCTGGTTGAAGCCACGGCGGTTGAGCAGGCTGGTCAAGGCGTCGTAGTGCGCCACCTGTTGCAGCGAGGCGCGGGCCTGGTCGAGTTCGGTGAGCAGTGCATTGACCCGGCGCAGGTCGGTTTCCTTGTGTTGCAGCTTCTTGTCTGCCAGCGCAGCGCTGATGCTGCTGCCGATCACCAGCAAGGCGATGACCGCTACCAGCAGGCCCAGTTGGATGGGGTTGTTGTCCACGGGCAGCGCCGACGGAACAAGGTCCGCGGGCACCAGCAGTTGCATGGCCGCCATGCCGGTGAAGTGCATGCTGATAATGCCGGCGCCGAGCACCAGGCTGGCGGCGTACTTAAGTAATTGATGAAACATGCCGGTGCCGTTGCGCAAGTACAACGACAGCAGCAACGCCGCCAGGCTGGCGCCGATGGCGATCAACACCGATGCCAGGAACAGCCTGGTCTCGAAATACACGCCCGCCTCGGAGCGCATGGCCGACATGCCCACGTAGTGCATCAACGCGATACCCAGCCCCATCCACACCGATGCCAGCACATATTGGTGCAGGCGCAGCCTGGGATGACTGAGGGTTTGCATGGCGAACAGCGACGCGATCAGGGCGATCAGCAGCGAGGCGAACGTCATGATCAATTCGTAGTGAATCGCGATAGGTGCCTGGAAGGCCAGCATGCTGATGAAGTGGGTCGACCAGATTCCGCCTGCCAGGCAGCCCGCACCTACCCAGCGCCAGTGCCGTTGAGCCTTGGGGTTGTCGACATGGCCGACCCGCTCGGCCATGTCCAGGGTGCCGAAGCCCGCTGCACAGGCCACCACGTAAGCCAGAAGCACCAGAAAGGGGTTATGACTGCAATTGAGTAATAAATGCCCGCTGTCCGGAAGGTCGGTAAAAAAATGCAAACCAAGCCATTCCATAGCATGTCCCGTCACAGAGTTTTAGTCTGACTGCGTCTTTCAGTATAGAGAGCGTGAGCGGGTTACAAGGGCTGATGGCAGATTGCTTCTAATCATTTGGCGATGAGTTTATAAATAACTAGAACTAAATGATTAGGGATGACCGCCCGGGTCGCCCGATGGCGTGACATCAGGCTTACGAATCATTACAGACAATCCCCACGGGGCTGACTAGATTGCAGGTTCCGGGCTCAGGATGCGTCTGGCATCGCGGCTCACATAACAATAAAAGAGACGGACCCATGCAGAACTCGACCCAAGCGGCGAATGCCTGGCGCATTCTGTTCCTGTTGTTCCTGGCCAACCTGTTCAACTTTTTCGACCGCACCATCCCCGCGATCATCATCGAACCGATCCGCATGGAGTGGCACCTCAGCGACTTCCAGCTCGGCATCATCGGCACTGCGTTCACCATTGTTTATGCGATTGCCGGCTTGCCCCTTGGGCGGATGGCCGATACTGGCTCGCGCAGTAAGCTCATGGGCTGGGGCCTGGCGGCGTGGAGCGGCCTGACAGCGGTCAATGGCCTGGTGGGCAGCTTCTGGACGTTTTTGCTGGTGCGCATGGGCATCGGCATCGGCGAGGCCAGTTATGCACCGGCGGCGAACTCGTTGATTGGTGACTTGTTTCCGGCCCATCGCCGGGCGCGGGCCATGGGGATCTTCATGCTGGGCCTGCCTTTGGGGCTGTTGCTGGCGTTCTTTACCATCGGTGCAATGGTCAAGGCGTTCGACAGCTGGCGCGCGCCGTTCTTTATTGCGGCGGTGCCGGGGCTGATCCTTGCGGTGTTCATGTTCTATATCAAGGAGCCCAAGCGCGGCGCCGCAGAAACCGTGCAAGTCTCCCAGGAGAAAGTCGACCGGCCGATTCGCCGGGTGCTGGCGGTGCCGACGTTTCTATGGCTGGTGCTGGCAGGCTTGTGCTTCAACTTCGCCACCTATGCCTGCAACTCGTTCCTGGTGCCGATGCTGCAGCGCTATTTCCTGCTGCCTTTACAGGATGCGGCAGTCGCCACCGGTGTTATCGTCGGTATTACCGGCCTGGTGGGCCTGACCCTGGGCGGCTGGATTGCCGACAAGATCCATCAACGCATCGCGAATGGTCGGTTGTTGTTCGCGGCGTGCAGCTTGATCATTTCTACCGTCACCACTGCTTGGGCGTTGCACGCCGGGCGGATCGAGATTGGTGTGTTTGTGGCGTTGTTCAGTGTCGGCTGGCTGTTTGCCTATAACTTCTACACCTGCGTGTACACGGCGATCCAGGACGTGGTCGAGCCGCGCCTGCGGGCCACGGCGATGGCGTTGTTCTTCGCCGGCTTGTATTTGCTGGGCGGTGGCATGGGACCGATTGTGGTGGGCGGGTTGTCGGATCATTTTGCCCATTCGGCGATGTATGCGGCGGGGGCGGAGCAGATGACCGAGGCTTATAAAGCCATAGGCTTGCACGATGCCATGTACCTGATTCCGGTGGCGCTGTTTCTGACCATGCTGTTTCTGTTCCAGGCGTCCCGCAGTTTTGTGCGCGATGCCAAGCGGATGAAGGATGGGCTGGGGGTGGTGGAGGTGCCGGCTGCGGCGGTTACTGCCTGAGACCGAGGTGACGCCTTCGCGAGCAAGCCCGCTCCCACAGTTGACCGAGTTCCATCTTGAGAATGCGGTCTAATGTGGGAGCGGGCTTGCTCGCGAAGAGGCCATCAATAACAACGATGTCTCAAGTGAATAAAAAAGGCCCGCATTACGCGTAATGCTGTTCACTTAAGCATTTGAGCCCACGCCGGGCTTCCTAGAAAATCCGATACCAGACCTCTGGCATCGGATTTTTATGTCTGTTCAACAGGACCTGCTTGACCTCGGCGACCTTTTCAACTTCTGCGACCTGAGCACCTTTACCCAAAATATTCCCATTGAGTGGGTAGCGTCTGCGCTGGATCTTTCCAGTCAGGCCACCATTCGCCGGCGTCGCCTGCCCGCTGATCAAGTGCTTTGGTTGGTACTGGGGATGGCGCTATTTCGAGATGAGCCGGTTCACGAAGTGGCCAGACGTTTGAACATCTGCGCCCAAGGCCTGGCTTCTGACCACTTGTTGGCCCGCAGCGGTGTGACCGAGGCGCGAAAGCGGCTCGGTGCCGATCCTGTTGAGTGGCTGTTTCGCAAGACCGGTACTCAATGGGGGGCGCAGCGCTACGACGATGATGCCTGGCACGACCTGCAGGTATTCGCGGTGGACGGTGCACTTTTACGCACTCCGGATACGCCCGAGCTGCGAGATCACTTTGGATCGGGAAACACCCCGAGTGAGCGCCAGACACCGTTTGCCATGCTGCGCCTGGTGGCGCTGATGAATGTGCGTTCGCATGTGATCCTGGATGCTCAATTGAGCCCTTACCGACGCAGTGAAATGCGCTTGGCCGACGAGTTTTTGCAGCAGATTCCCGACCACTCAGTGACGCTGTTCGACAAAGGGTTCTGGGGCGCCGAGCTACTGTCGAGTTTGAGCCGTTCGGGCACCCACCGTCATTGGTTGATCCCGGCAAAATTGCCGGCCGAGACCTACAACACCAAGGCCGTTGCCAAGCTTTATCAGGAACGCTGGGAGATCGAGCTGGGCTTCAGGGACATCAAGAGTTCGATGCAACAGAACGCCATGACCTTGCGCAGCAAAAAAGTCGAGCTGATTTATCAGGAGGTGTGGGGACTTTTGCTGGCTTACAACATAATTCGTCGGGAAGCCAGTCAGGCAGCGGTGGCGTTTGGCCGAGCGCCCTCGGACATCCGTTTCAAACCGGCTTGTCAGTACATCGCGGTGCAATTGATTGTGATGGCTGCGGCCAACCCGATTTCAGCGACAGGGAGACGATTGGCAGAGTTAAGGGCAGGTATCGGAGGATTGTTTCTGGATCACCGTCCAAGGCCTTCGAGGCCAAGGACGGTGAAGATCTCAAAAACCCGATTTCCAGTAGACCGTAAGGCTGCTCCGCTTAAGTGAACAGCATTACGCATTACGCGGGCCTTTTTGTTTGGCAGGGTAGGGCGGCGAAGTCAGCCCGCGACCAACACCCGAATCGCTTCCAGTCGCAGCGCAGCCTTGTCGAGCATGGCCAGGCCTTGCTCGCGCTGTTGGCGCAGGGCAACCAGTTCGCTGTCACGCACGGTCGGGTTGACCGCTTGCAACGCGGTCAGGCGTGCCAGTTCTTCGTCGGTGTCCGCCGCCAGGCGACGTTGAGCCTCGGCCACACGCTCGGCGTGACGCGGGGCGATCTTCTCTTCGCCGGCGTTGATCCGTGGCGTCAGCTGGTCGCGCTGGGCCTGGACGAACTTGTTGGCGCTGGCCCGGGGCACGCTTTCGAGCTGGTCGTTCAAGGTCAGGAATGACACGCGGCCCGACAGGTCATTGCCGTTGGCATCCAGCAGGCAACGCAGCGCAGCCGGCGGCAGGTAACGGCCCAATTGCAGCGAACGCGGGGCAACCACTTCGCTGACGTAGAGCAGTTCCAGCAACACGGTGCCCGGCTTGAGCGCCTTGTTCTTGATCAGCGCCACGGCGGTGTTGCCCATGGAACCGGACAGCACCAGGTCCATGCCGCCCTGCACCATCGGGTGTTCCCAGGTGATGAACTGCATGTCTTCGCGGGACAGCGCCTGGTTGCGATCGTAGGTGATGGTCACGCCTTCGTCGTCGCCCAGGGGGAAGCTGGCGTCGAGCATTTTTTCGCTGGGCTTGAGGATCAGCGCGTTTTCCGAATGGTCTTCGCTGTCGATGCCGAAGGCGTCGAACAGGGTTTCCATGTAGATCGGCAGGGTGAACTGGTCGTCTTGCTCGAGGATGGCTTCCACCAGCGCATCACCTTCACCGGCACCACCGGAGTTGAGCTCCAGCAAACGGTCGCGGCCGGTGTGCAGTTCGGCTTCGAGGCGCTCGCGCTCGGCACGGGCTTCGTCGATCAGCGCTTGCCACTCGCCGTCGTCGGCGTTTTCCAGCAGCGGCAGCAGGCGCGGGCCGAACTGGTGCTGCAAGGCGTTGCCGGTCGGGCAGGTGTTGAGGAACGCGTTCAGCGCTTCGTGGTACCACTGGAATAGCCGCTCTTGCGGGCTGGTTTCCAGGTACGGCACATGCAGTTCGATCACATGCTTCTGGCCGATCCGGTCCAGACGGCCAATCCGCTGTTCCAGCAGGTCCGGGTGGGATGGCAGGTCGAACAGCACCAAGTGGTGGGAGAACTGGAAGTTGCGGCCTTCACTGCCGATTTCCGAGCAGATCAGCACTTGGGCGCCGAACTCTTCATCCGCAAAGTACGCAGCGGCGCGGTCGCGCTCGAGGATGTTCATGCCCTCGTGGAACACCGTGGCCGGGATGCCGGAACGCACGCGCAGGGCGTCTTCCAGGTCCATGGCGGTTTCGGCGTGGGCGCAGATCACCAGGACTTTGGTGCGCTTGAGCATTTTCAGCTGGTCGATCAGCCACTCGACGCGCGGGTCGAAACGCCACCAGCGTTGTTCTTCATCCGCATCCGGCTGGGACTGGAAGCTGACTTCCGGGTACAGCTCGGCGTGTTCGCCCAGGGGCAGTTCGAGGTATTCGTCCGGGCACGGCAGCGGGTAGGCGTGCAGCTTGCGCTCCGGGAAGCCCTGTACGGCGGCGCGGGTGTTGCGGAACAACACGCGGCCTGTGCCGTGGCGGTCCAACAGTTCGCGTACCAAACGGGCGCTGGCTTCGGCATCGCCATCGTTGACGGCGGTCAGCAGCGCTTCGCCTTCGTCGCCGAGGAAACCCTGGATGGTCTTGTGGGCGGCGGGCGAGAGGCGGCCCTTGTCCAGCAGCTCCTGAACGGCTTCGGCCACCGGGCGATAGTTTTCGCTCTCGGCGCGGAAGGCGTGCAGGTCGTGGAACCGGTTCGGGTCCAGCAGGCGCAGGCGCGCGAAGTGGCTGTCCTGGCCCAACTGCTCAGGGGTTGCCGTGAGCAGCAGTACGCCGGGAATCACTTCGGCCAGTTGCTCCACCAGCGAGTATTCGGGGCTGGCTTTTTCTTCGTGCCAGACCAGGTGGTGAGCTTCGTCGACCACCAGCAGGTCCCAGCCGGCGGCGAACAACGCGTCCTGGGCCTTCTCGTCGTCCACCAGCCATTCCAGGGCCACCAGCGCGAGCTGGGTGTCTTCGAACGGGTTGGTGGCATCGCTTTCGATAAAGCGCTCTTCGTCGAACAGCGCCACCTGCAGGTTGAAGCGGCGGCGCATTTCCACCAGCCACTGGTGCTGGAGGTTTTCCGGCACCAGGATCAGTACGCGGTTGGCGCGACCCGACAGCAACTGGCGATGGATCACCAGGCCGGCTTCGATGGTCTTGCCCAGGCCCACTTCGTCCGCCAGCAGAACCCGCGGTGCGATACGGTCGGCGACTTCACGGGCGATGTGCAGTTGGTGCGCGATCGGTTGCGCACGCACGCCGCCCAGGCCCCAGAGCGAGGACTGCAACTGGCGGCTGGTGTGTTCCAGGGTGTGATAGCGCAGGGAGAACCAGGGCAGCGGGTCGATCTGGCCGGCGAACAGACGGTCGCTGGCCAGACGGAACTGGATGAAGTTCGAGAGTTGGGTTTCCGGCAGGGTGACCTGCTCGTTCTGCCCATTGAGGCCGTGGTAGACCAGCAGGCCGTCGACGTCGTCGACCTCTTGCACGGTCATTTTCCAGCCTTCGAAATGGGTGATGGTGTCACCCGGCGAAAACCTCACGCGAGTGAGGGGCGCATTCCGTAGCGCATACTGGCGGGTGTCGCCAGTGGCCGGATAGAGCACGGTTAACAAGCGGCCGTCCTGTGCCAGAACGGTGCCTAACCCCAGCTCTGCTTCGCTGTCACTAATCCAGCGTTGCCCCGGTTGATACTGCTGCGCCATGCTGCCTGACTCCCGCCGTGAAAAAGCCGACTATTCTAACGGAACACGGCTTCCAGACCAAAAGGAATAGGTGCAGCTTCTAGCTTTAAGCTACAAGCGGCAAGAAAAAGGGCTGTATGTTCGTCGGATAGATGACGATTGGTTCACAAGTTGGCGGCTTGACGCTCAAGTCGTCACCCACGCAGCCGACAGTCTGCTGAACAGGAGACTATTAATATGCTGCCACCCATGCTGCCCTTGAGTGTTGTGCCGGTCACGTCGCAGCTTGATCCGGTGCGCCAGAAACCGGATATCCCGCCTGTGGTGCCGGTTCAACCAGGCTCCAACGAAAGCACCATCGACCTGCAAAAGCGCGACCCCGAGGAAGCAGCCCTGTTGCTGCGCGAGGAGCAGCGACGCCAACAGGAGCAGCAAAAACGCCGCCGCGAAGCCGATGAGGATTCGGAGCAGCACCTGGCCATTCCCGGCGACGAACTCAACGCCGACAACACCGTGCCGGTGGTGCCGCTGATTGAAGATGCACCACGCCAAGGCCTGTGGGTGGACGTCGAGGTTTAATCCCGCAGTTCGTGCAGGGCGGCTACCAGTTGCTCGATATCGTGCGCGGTGTTGAGGTAGCTCACGGAGATTCGCGCCACGCTGTCCAGCCCCCGGGCCTGCATGTCCAGCGGTGTGTAGGGCACGCCGTTGGCACCGATGTTGATCCGCTTGAGCCCCAGGCGCCGCTTGAGCTCAAAGGCGTCCCAGCCGGCCAGGTTGAAGGCGATCAGGCCTGACTGGTTTCCGGCAATGCCTAAATCATGCAGGGTAATCCCCTCGATCCCGCGTAGTTCTTCGCGGATCGTGTCACTTAGAAGCCGAACCGTCCGGCGAATCCGCTCAACGCCCAGTCGATTGACCTCCAGCAGCGCATTGCCCAGGCCTGCCAGCAACGCGAATGACACTTCGCTGGTTTCAAAACGCCGGGCGTCGTTGCGCAAGTCGAAACCCGCAGGGCTCCAGGGCGCAGAAAACACATCGCGTTGGGCCGGGTTCAAGCGCTCGAGAAAATCCGGCCGCACGTACAGCAATGCGGTCCCGCGCGGGCCGCGCAGATGCTTGCGCCCGGCGCCCTTGAGTACATCGCAGTGCAGCGCTTGCACATCCACCGGCACCTGGCCGATGGCTTGTCCGGCGTCGATGAAGTAGGCGATGCCACGACGCTTGGCCAACGCGCCGATGGCCTCGGCAGGGTTGATCAAGCCGCTGTTGGCGGGGAGCCAGGTTAGGTCGATCAACCGCACCCGGTCGTCGAGCATGGCTTCCAGGCCGGCGACGGACACCGCGCCGGCTTCATCGCAAGGGATCACCTCTACGTGCGCACCCGCTTGCACGGCCGTCTGCATGCTCGCCAGGTTGCCGCCCCATTCGTGGCGGCCCACCAAAATGCGGTCGCCCGGCTGCCATGGGCCCAGCGCCTGAAACGCCAGGCTCCAGGCGGTCGAGCCGCTGCTGGCAAAGGCAATCGATGACGCGGGGGCGTTGAGCAATTGCGCCGCCGCGCGACGGGCTTTCTCCGCCAGCAGCGACCCGTGCTCGCCGGCTTCCATCGGGCCGTCACGGGCTTCGCGTTGCAACTGGTCAATGATTGCGTCGAGCGTCCCCTGGCTCGGCAAGGAGGCCCCGGCGTGGTTGAAGTGGACGATGCCGGACTGGCAGCCCGGCGTTTCGTCCCGCAGCTCCCGGACCTCGGTCAGGGACAGCGCGGTCACGGCTGCAGCTCGAAAATGGCATCAACCTCCACTGCCACGCCGCCTGGCAAACTGGCGACGCCCACGGCAGTACGGACATGGCGGCCTTTGTCGCCAAGGGCGTTGACCAGCAGGTTCGAGGCGCCATTGGCCACTGCGCCCTGGCGCTGAAAATCACCGCTGCTGGCGATAAACACGCCCAACCGAATGATGCGCACCAGCCGCGACAGGTCATCGCCCAAGGCATCGCTCAATTGTGCCAGCAGGCCCAGCGCAGCGAGTTCGGCGGCCTTGGCGCCTTCGTCTTCGCTGATGGATTCGCCGAGACGACCGATGTAGGTGGGTTTGCCGTCCAGCAGCGGGATTTGGCCGGAGATAAACAGTTGGTTCTGGCTGATCACGTAATTGACGTAGTTGGCGATCGGCTGGCTGGGTGTTGGCAGGCTCAGGCCGAGGGCTTGTACGCGTTGCGAGATGGAGTGGCTCATGTTGAATCCTCTTGAGAAGAGTCTTCAGCATGGGCGGCGTGGTTTTGGCAGACAAACGGATAGATCTCACTCGACGTATCTAAATAACTTATGCGTCAGCACAGATTTCCCGCAGCCATTCACTGAAACAGGTGGCCGCTTGGCTGGTATCGCCTTGCGGGGTGATCAGCCAGTAACCGATCTCGCTCTGGTAGGGCGGCTGGTCGAAGGCTTCCACCAATGAGCCGTCCTTCAACTTGCGCTCGATCAGGCGGTGGCGGCCCATGGCGATGCCCTGGCCGGCGACGGCGGCTTCGACCACGATGTTGTAGTCGTGCAACAGTGCCTTGGGGTAGTGCTCCACATCCATCTGGTAATGCCGGGACCAGTCGGTCCACTCGAAAGGGCGGTGCGAGGTGGCCATCAGCAGGGGGCCGTTCTCCAGTTGGCTGGCCTTGAACGCCGGGCTGCACACCGGTGACAGGGTTTCGCTCATCAAGCGGGTGGCCTGCACGTCGGCCCAGTCACCCTTGCCGTAGCGAATCGCCAGGTCGACCTCGGCGGCGGCGACATCTGCCAGTTGAATCGCGGGTACCAACTCCACCTGGATGTGCGGGTAGCGGCTAAGAAACCCGGCCAGGCGCGGCGCCAGCCACAAGGTGGCGAACGAGGCGAGCAGGCCGACGCGCAGCACGGTGGTGGCGGGTGGCGTTTGTTGCTGGCGGGTAGCGGCGGCGATGACGTCGAGGGCGGGGCGGATTTGGTCGTAGTAGTGTTGGCCGTCTTCGGTCAGATCGATGGCGCGGGTGCGTCGGATAAATAGAGGCTTGCCCAGATGCTGTTCGAGTTTCTGCACTTGATGGCTGAGGGCGCTTTGGGTCACCGACAGTTCGGCGGCAGCCTTGATAAAACTCAGATGCCGGGCCACGGCTTCAAAGGCGCGCAGGGCCAGGAGTGGGGGAAGGTCCTTGTGCAGTGCCACGTCGAACGCTCTGTGTGAGGGTTGGGATGGGGTGATTTTGCGGGCAAATGCGCGGGATGACACCGATTTTGTTTACGTGGGATTGGCGCAGGACGCATTATTGGGGCATCCAAGCCATTACGTAAGCCAAGCCATGAGTGACGATGACAAACTGATAGACCTGAATGCCGAACGGGCCAAACGTGTCCATGATCTGAATGACAAACGACTGAATGAAGTGCGCCAGGCGTTTGAGCAGGCGATGCCGTTGGGTAAGGCCAAGAAAAAGCCGAAAAACAAACCGAAAAAGCGTTGATATAGCCTGCATCAGTTGATGCAGGTCAGTTATTTCCCTTCTTTACGCCCCGTCGCGGGCGACATTGATCCTCGTCAATTTCTTCTTTCGTCTTCTTGGTTAACTTAGCCCTATCGCAACAGGGCAAGTGCAGGAGGCCGGTCATGTTTTTCGATAATGTGGTATTTGCCGGAGTGCTGACGGTTGGCCTCATGGTGATGTTCTTTGTAGGGTTTGGAATTTTTATCTGGAAAGACGCTAATAAGCGTAAGAAGCCTTAGGTCTTTTCGGGATACATGAGCACGCAAGGCATTTTGGGCGACTTCGGTCGCCTTTTTTTTGTTTTGGATTTAGTGGTGGATGTGGGTGTGTATCCGTTATTTAGGTAACGGCCACTTAGGGTTTCGCTCTTGCAGCCAGTCACTTTTTTACAAAAGGCCGGCTCGAGTGTTAAGAGTGAAAGCAGAGCTGCTTTTATGTGGGAGCGGGCCTGCTCGCGAAGAACCAGAGGGCGCCGCGTTGAATCAGGATGCCAGCGTCATCGTTAACGACCTTCGCGAGCAAGCCCGCTCCCACATTTGACCGTGCCCGCTTCTGATTTTGCTGTTGCTTTTGCTTCACCACACTCAAGCCGGCCGGTAGGCCGCTGTGAGAGCGGAACCCATATCAGCCATCACCCAAATAACGGATATACACCCAAACCCCAGCCACAAAAAAAGGCACGACCCTCACAGGTCGCACCTTCTTCACAAGCCAAAGATCTGTCAGCTACCCAAAGCCTTGGAAGCCAACCAGAACAACCCGGCCGAAAGGCCCACAGTCGCTGGCAGCGTCAGCACCCAAGCCATCAAAATGGTCTTCACGGTGCCGCCTTGCAGCCCACTCTTGTTCGCCACCATGGTCCCGGCCACACCCGAAGACAACACATGGGTCGTGGATACCGGCAGGCTAAAGATGTTAGCCAGGCCAATCATGCTGGCCGTGGTGATCTGCGCCGACATGCCCTGGGCATACGTCATCCCTTGTTTGCCGATCTTCTCACCAATGGTCAACACCACACGCTTCCAGCCCACCATAGTGCCCAGGCCCAGGGCCAGCGCTACCGCCAGGATCACCCAGAACGGTGCATATTCGGTAGTAGCCGTCAGATCCTTGCGCAACTTGTCCAGGTCCGACTTCTCACGCGCTTCCAGGCCAGGCAACTTGCCCACCTTCTTCGCGGTGTCATCCAGGCACAACAGATAACGACGCACTTCAATGCGGTGCTCGGCGGTCAGCGAATGGTAGTCAGAGACCCCCTTCAATGTATCCAGCAGGGCGGTGATGGTCGGTTCGGTCTGTTGCGGATTGCACTGGAACTTGCCCGGCAAATCGTCTTTCACACTCTTGCCCAGGGCGAGGAACTCGCCGAGGGTTTCGTGATTACGCTGGTAGAACTGATTCAAGTGCAGCGTGGCGTCGCGGGTACGCTCGATCTGGTAAGTGGTGCTGCCCAGGTCCAGTACGAACTGCGCCGGGACAATACCAATCAACACCAGCATGATCAGGCCAATACCTTTCTGACCATCGTTGGAACCGTGCACGAAGCTCACGGCCATTGCCGAAATCACCAGTACCAGGCGGTTCCAGAACGGCGGGTGCTTCTTGTCGTCGAGTTTGCGGCGCTGGTCCGGTGTCTTGTGCATCTTCGACAGTGGGCGCCACCACTTCAGGCCGAGCAGCACCAGGGCTGCCACCACGAAGCCGGCCATCGGCGAGAACACCAGCGAGGCACCGATATCGATTGCTTTCTGCCAGTTCACGCCGTCAGCCAGGGGAATGTCGTTGATCAGGGCGTTGGCCAGGCCGACACCGAGGATCGAACCGATCAGGGTGTGGGAGCTGGACGCCGGGATCCCGAAATACCAGGTGCCGAGGTTCCAGGTGATCGCCGCGGCCAATAATGAGAAGACCATGGCCAGACCGTGGCCGGTGTTCACATTGATCAGCAACTCCACCGGCAGCAAGTGCACGATGGCATATGCAACACCGACACCACCGAGCAACACGCCGAGGAAGTTGAACACCCCGGAGAAGAACACGGCCAGATGCGGAGGCATGGCTTTGGTATAGATGACTGTGGCAACCGCGTTAGCGGTGTCATGAAAGCCATTGATGAACTCGAAGGCGAGGACAAAGGCCAGGGCGAGCAACAGGCTCACTAGAACCCAAGCATCCAGTCCGCTGAATAAATCGATCATGAAGGTTTTCTGACCCGGTCGTAAGGGGGCGCGATTATGCCAGAAAACATCGGTAATCAATGCACTAGCTGCTCATCGGTAACATTCTTCAACGAAAAAAAATGGCGGGGAGGGGCGCATCCCGGTGTTTTCGGGGCTTTGGCAAGTGGTTGATTTATAAGGAGGATGCTTTAAATGTGCGGCTTAAACCGCTGGAAGGAAGCATCTGAAACAATTGTATGAAATTTCGGTAAGACACCATATAGGCGCTTCCCTCCGCCAGCGCGGTACTGGCAGAGAGATGGCACCTCTGGAAGCTCAATCCGAATCGCTTATGGCTCTTCGGCTTTGAGGTCCTGTTCAATCTTTTGGATTTCCTGGGCAAAGGCCTGGTCGAGCAGACTGGCTCGTTTGCGCCATGGCTTGCGTTCAGGTTCTGGTTGGGCGGCGTAGGTGGTGACTTCCCCGCCGTAAACATCCTTGTAACGTTGTTCCTGGCGCTCAAGTTCCGCGCGCAGTTCGTCTTTCGTCACATTGTTACCTAATTGAGTTGAGTTTGATTCCGGCGAAGCGCGATGCCGAGAAGTCGCCCCGGTATACCATCAACCCGAAAGATCAGCGTGTGAAGGTATACAGCAAAAACCACTTCTTTATTGCACGCGGCCACGATGCCGGAGAAGAACAGCTGTCGTAGCAACAGTTTTCTTGTTCACAACCACAAGCAGTTGGCAGGCATTTGAAATGAGTGTCAGGTACTTGCGGCGCAGTTTGCACAAAGCCGGTACACGGCTGGGTGAGGTTCGTCCTCGAGGGCGAGACGACTGGCCTCTACACAGGATGCATTATAGCGACGCGTTTGAATAACACTATCGCGATCAAGTTAAAAATCGTCAACTTTGTGTGAGAGTTTTGTTACGCGCGCAGGTGAGGTACTTGCTGAACTATTGGCGTCATAAATGGTGAAGCTTTCTAAACGCGATAAATAAATCTTAACTTCTCTCGTACATCAGTCGATTCTGAAAGTCGCTTGAGAAGCCACCCTGGTGGACGATCCGGACCCGACACCAGCCGGCAGTGAAAAATTGCGATAATCGAATGATCGTCCGATAATCGCCCAATGTTGGCCTCGCTGCCTTGTGTATCAATTGCACGGCGGCTTGTAATAGCGCTCACCCCCGCAGCGGTTAAAAATAAGAGAAAGGATCCTAAATGAACGATCAATTGCGCAACTCCTTCGCATCAGTGGCGCCGCCGATCGTTGCGTCACCGGCCAAGCGTATCCAGGCGTTTACCGGTGATCCGGACTTCATGACCTCTCTGGCCCGTGGCCTGGCCGTGGTGCAGGCGTTCCAGGAGCGCAAGCGCCACCTGACCATCGCCCAGATCAGCCACCGCACGGAAATTCCCCGCGCCGCCGTACGCCGTTGCCTGCATACCCTGATCAAACTCGGCTACGCCACCACCGACGGGCGTACCTATTCGCTGCTGCCCAAGGTGTTGACCCTCGGTCACGCGTATCTGTCATCCACGCCCCTGGCGGTTTCGGCCCAGCCTTACCTGGACCGCATGAGCGAACAACTCCACGAAGCCTGCAACATGGCGACCCTGGAAGGCGACGACATCCTCTACATCGCCCGTTCCGCTACCACCCAGCGCCTGATTTCCGTCGACCTGTCGGTGGGCGGTCGTTTGCCGGCCTATTGCACCTCCATGGGCCGTATCCTGCTGGCGGCGCTGGATGACGCCTCGCTGCAGGACTACCTCGACCACGCCGACCTGCAAACCAAGACCAGCCGCACCCTCACCACCCCGCAAGCCTTGCTTGAATGCCTGCAGGAAGTGCGGCAACAAGGCTGGTGCATTGTCGACCAGGAACTGGAACAGGGCCTGCGTTCCATCGCCGTGCCGGTGTACGACGCCTCCGGCCAGGTGCTGGCCGCGCTGAACGTCAGCACCCATGCCGGGCGGGTCAGCCGCAGTGAACTGGAGCAGCGTTTCCTGCCAAGCATGCTCAGCGCCAGCCAGGAACTGAGTGCCCAGCTGTTTGCGTAAGCTGTTCGGTGACCGCACAGATCCCGGCTGGATGAATTGACGGTGTTTCCCAAGGCTTATTAATGTGCGGCAGCGCTTCAGGGCGCGGCCCCAATAATAATGACGACTCAAGGTCGTTCGCCCGCCCATCGGTGTGGAAATAAAAATAATGAATCAGCCTTCACCTGCTGTCGGTACTTGCCTGGACGTTCAGTCCTTCATCAACGCCCAGCCGCTGTCGCGGTATCAGTGGCGGGTGGTGATCCTGTGTTTTCTCATCGTCTTCCTCGACGGCCTCGACACGGCCGCCATGGGCTTTATTGCCCCGGCGCTGTCCCAGGACTGGGGCATCGACCGCGCCAGCCTCGGCCCGGTGATGAGCGCCGCGTTGATCGGCATGGTCTTTGGCGCCCTCGGCTCCGGCCCGCTCGCCGACCGCTTCGGGCGCAAGGTGGTGCTGGTGGGGGCGGTATTGGTGTTTGGTGCCTTCAGCCTGGCATCGGCCTACAGCAGCAACGTCGATCAACTGCTGATCCTGCGTTTCCTCACCGGCCTGGGCCTGGGCGCGGGCATGCCGAATGCCACGACGCTGCTCTCCGAATACACCCCGGAGCGCCATAAGTCGCTGCTGGTGACCAGTATGTTCTGCGGCTTCAACCTGGGCATGGCCGGTGGCGGGTTTATCTCGGCCAAGTTGATCCCGGCCTTTGGCTGGCACAGCCTGCTGATGATCGGCGGCATCTTGCCGTTGATCCTCGCGGTGGTGTTGCTGTTCTGGCTGCCGGAGTCGGCGCGTTACCTGGTGGTGCGCAATCGCGGCACCGACAAGGTGCGCAAGACCCTCGCGCCCATAGAACCCAGCATCGTCGCCCAAGCCTCAAGCTTCAGCGTACCCGAGCAAAAAACCGTCAAGGCGCGCAATGTGTTCGCGGTGATCTTCTCGGGCACCTACAGCGCCGGCACCTTGCTGTTGTGGCTGACTTATTTCATGGGCCTGGTGATTGTTTACCTGCTGACCAGTTGGCTGCCGACCCTCATGCGTGACAGCGGCGCCAGCATGGAACAGGCCGCATTTATCGGTGCGTTATTCCAGTTCGGCGGCGTGCTAAGCGCAGTCGGCGTGGGCTGGGCGATGGATCGGTTCAATCCCCACAAGGTCATCGGCACCTTCTATCTGCTGGCCGGGGTGTTTGCCTACGCGGTGGGGCAGAGCCTGGGCAATATCACGCTGCTGGCGACCCTGGTGCTGATCGCTGGCATGTGCGTCAACGGTGCGCAATCGGCGATGCCGTCGTTGGCCGCACGCTTCTACCCGACCCAGGGCCGTGCCACCGGTGTGTCGTGGATGCTCGGCATCGGCCGTTTTGGCGCGATCCTCGGCGCATGGATGGGCGCAACCTTGCTGGGCCTGGGCTGGAACTTCGAACAGGTGCTGACGGCCCTGGTGATACCAGCGGCATTGGCCACCACCGCGGTGGTGATCAAGGGCATGGTCAGCCATGCGGACGCCACCTGAAGCGGACCGATAGCAAGACAACAATCCGTTCGATAATCGAACACTCAGTCGATTATCGGATTGTTTGGCCCCGACCCCCAGCTTAATCTTCAAGCACTTCGGCGCTGCCCCCAGCGCCTTTTTCGATCGATACCGGGAGCCCAACCCCATGGCTGAAATCCTTTCGCTGGCTGATGCAGTAAAGCAGTTCGTGAATGACGGTGACACCGTTGCACTGGAAGGCTTTACTCACCTGATCCCTACGGCGGCGGGTCATGAAATCATTCGTCAGGGCAAGAAAGACCTGACGCTGGTGCGCATGACGCCTGACCTGATCTACGACCAGTTGATCGGTGCCGGCTGTGCACGCAAGCTGATTTTCTCCTGGGGCGGCAACCCGGGCGTGGGCTCCCTGCATCGCCTGCGGGACGCGGTTGAAAAGCAATGGCCGCAACCCCTGGAGATCGAAGAACACAGCCACGCCGACCTGGCCAATGCCTACGTCGCCGGTGCGTCCGGCCTGCCATTCGCGGTGCTGCGGGCCTACGCCGGTTCCGACCTGCCCAAGGTCAATCCGCTGATCAAGACCGTGACCTGCCCCTTCACCGGCGAAGTGCTGGCCGCCGTACCATCGGTGCGCCCGGACATCACCGTGATCCACGCACAAAAGGCTGACCGTAAGGGCAACGTGTTGCTCTGGGGCATTCTCGGCGTGCAGAAAGAAGCCGCCCTGGCGGCCAAGCGCTGCATCGTCACCGTCGAAGAAATCGTCGATGACCTCAATGCACCGATGAACGCCTGCGTCCTGCCGACCTGGGCCCTGACTGCCGTGTGTCATGTGCCGGGTGGCGCGCATCCGTCCTACGCCCACGGTTACACCGAGCGTGACAACCGCTTCTACCAGGCCTGGGACCCGATCGCCCGGGACCGTGAGACGTTTACTGCGTGGATCAACGAATACATCCACGGCACCGCCAACTTCAGTGAATTCCAGGCCAAGCTGGCCACCGCGCAGGAGGCCAAATAATGGCTTACTCCACCAATGAAATGATGACTGTCGCCGCCGCGCGCCGCCTGAAGAACGGTTCGGTGTGCTTCGTCGGCATCGGCCTGCCTTCCAAGGCCGCCAACCTGGCGCGCCTGACGTCGTCGCCGGATGTGGTGCTGATCTACGAGTCCGGCCCGATTGGCGCCAAGCCATCCGTGCTACCGCTGTCCATCGGCGACGGCGAGCTGGCGGAAACCGCTGACACCGTGGTGCCAACCGGTGAGATTTTTCGCTACTGGCTGCAGGGCGGGCGCATTGACGTCGGCTTCCTCGGTGCTGCCCAGGTCGACCGCTTCGGCAACATCAACACCACCGTGGTCGGTGACTATCACCAGCCCAAAGTGCGCCTGCCGGGTGCCGGTGGCGCGCCGGAGATCGCCGGCTCCGCCAAGAGTGTGCTGATCATCCTCAAGCAGTCGGCGCGTTCGTTTGTCGACAAGCTGGACTTCATCACCTCGGTTGGCCACGGCGAAGGCGGCGACTCACGTAAACGCCTGGGTCTGCCAGGCGCCGGTCCGGTAGGCATCATTACCGACCTGTGCATCATGGAACCGGAGGAGGGCAGCCACGAGTTTGTCGTCACCGCCCTGCACCCCGGCGTAACCCGTGAGCAAGTGGTGGCCGCCACCGGTTGGGCGATTCGTTTTGCCGACCAGGTGGCCACCAGCGCCGAACCTACCGAGATTGAACTGACCGCCCTGCGCGACCTTGAGGCACGCACTGCTGCGGCCCACGGCCAAGCCCCTGGAGAAGCCTGATGCGCGACGTATTTATCTGTGACGCCATTCGTACCCCCATCGGCCGTTTTGGCGGTGGCTTGTCCACCGTGCGTGCCGATGACCTGGCGGCACTGCCGATCAAGGCGCTGATGGAACGCAACCCATCGGTGGACTGGAACGCGGTGGATGAAGTGTTCCTCGGCTGCGCCAACCAGGCCGGCGAAGACAACCGCAACGTGGCGCGCATGGCAGCATTGTTGGCGGGCCTTCCGGAAAGCATTCCCGGCGTCACCCTGAACCGCCTGTGCGCCTCGGGCATGGACGCGATCGGCACGGCTTTCCGCGCCATCGCCAGCGGCGAAATGGAGCTGGCGATTGCCGGTGGTGTTGAGTCGATGTCCCGCGCACCGTTTGTGATGGGCAAGGCTGATGCGGCGTTCTCGCGCAACATGAAGCTGGAAGACACCACCATCGGCTGGCGTTTCATCAACCCGTTGATGAAGGCCCAGTACGGCGTCGATCCGATGCCGCAAACCGCCGACAACGTGGCCGACGATTACAAAGTCTCCCGCGCCGATCAGGACGCCTTCGCCCTGCGCAGCCAGCAACGTACCGCTGTTGCACAGGCTGCCGGCTTTTTTGCTGAAGAAATCGTGCCGGTGCGTGTCGCCCATAAAAAAGGCGAAACCCTGGTCGAGCACGACGAGCACCCGCGGGCCGATACCACTTTGGAGGCCCTGGCCAAACTCAAGCCGGTCAACGGCCCTGACAAGACTGTCACCGCGGGCAACGCCTCGGGTGTGAACGACGGCGCCGCAGCACTGATCCTGGCCTCTGCGGAAGCCGTCAAAAAACATGGCCTGACTGCCCGCGCTCGTGTGCTGGGCATGGCCAGCGCCGGGGTGGCGCCTCGCGTCATGGGTATCGGCCCGGTGCCGGCGGTGCGCAAACTGGTGGAGCGCCTGGGCCTGGCGGTCACTGATTTTGATGTGATCGAACTCAACGAAGCCTTCGCCAGCCAGGGCCTGGCCGTGCTGCGAGAATTGGGGATTGCCGACGACGCACCGCAGGTCAACCCGAACGGTGGCGCCATTGCCCTCGGCCATCCGCTGGGCATGAGTGGCGCACGCCTGGTACTGACCGCCCTGCATCAGTTGGAAAAAACCGGCGGCAGCAAAGGCCTGGCGACCATGTGTGTCGGTGTTGGCCAAGGCCTGGCCCTGGCGATCGAACGTGTTTGAGACCCACAAGAATAAAGAGGATTGCTCCATGAGTGACAAGCCCGGATACCGGCGCCCGCAAGCGGGTACTCAGCCTGATTACCTGCACCCGGCCTACCAGTCGACGAACCTGCGTTCGCCGTCCAAGCCGTTGGTGTTCCTGCCCCATTCCCTGTCGGAAATCACCGGCCCGACCATCGGCGCCGAGCGCATCAACGAGAAGGACAACGACCTGACCGCCCAGCATGAAGGCGAGCCCCAGGGCGAACGCATCATCATTCACGGGCGCGTGCTGGATGAAAACGGCTTGCCCGTGCCTGGCATCCTCGTGGAAATCTGGCAGGCCAACGCCGCCGGCCGCTACAACCACAAGCGCGACCTGCACGACGCGCCGCTGGACCCGAACTTCACCGGCACCGGGCGTACCGTCACCGACGCTGACGGCTGGTACCAGTTCCAGACCATCAAGCCCGGCGCCTACCCATGGGGCAACCACCACAACGCGTGGCGCCCGGCGCACATCCACTTCTCGCTGTTCGGCCCGAGTGTGCTGACACGATTGGTGACGCAGATGTACTTCCCCGGCGATCCGTTGCTGGCGTACGACCCGATCTACAACTGCGTCCCGGACACCTCTGCCAAGGAACGCCTGATCGCCAGTTTCGACCTGGAAAAAACCATTCCGCACTATGCCCTCGGCTACCGCTGGGACATCGTCCTGCGCGGCCGCGACGCCACGCCGATGGAGAAATGAGATGAGCCTCAACGCGACTACTTCCCACACCGTCGGGCCGTATTACCACATCGGCCTGACCTGGCTGAACCGCGAAGACCTCACCGTTGCCGCAACCCTCGGTGAGCGCGTGGCGATCACCGGGCAGGTGGTGGATGGCAACGGCGATGTGGTCAACGACGCCATGCTGGAAGTCTGGCAGGCGAATGCGGCCGGCAAGTACGACCATCCTGAAGATGAGCAGGACAAGCCGGTGGACCCGAACTTCGAAGGCTTTGGCCGGGTGCCGGTGGATGCCGAAGGGCGTTTTAGGTTTACCACCATCAAGCCGGGCAGTGTGCCGGGGTTGAAGGGCACGACCCAGGCGCCGCATCTGGTGGTACTGGTGTTTGCCCGTGGGTTGGTGAAGCACCTGCTGACGCGGATTTACTTTGACGGTGAGGCGGCGAATGGGGATGACGCGCTGCTGGCGTGTGTACCGCAAGAACGCCGGCGCACGTTGATCGCCAAGGCGGATGCGACGGGTGTGTATCAGTGGAATGTGATTTTGCAGGGCACAGACGAAGAGACGGTGTTCTTCGATTATTGAGTTGGCTGGGGATTTATCGCAGGCAAGCCAGCTCCCACAGGGGAATGCATTCCAAATGTGGGAGCCGGGCTTGCCCGCGATGAGGCCGGCCCAGGCAACAAATATGCAAAAGTCTGCTTGCGGAACATGGTTGTTGCAAAGTATGTCTAGGCTATAACCGTTCCCACTGAGTGAAAAAACATGACAACAAAAACCAGCCATTACACCGGAGAAGAACGCAGCAAAAGGATCTTTGCGATTGTCGGTGCCTCTTCCGGCAATCTCGTCGAATGGTTCGACTTCTACGTCTATGCCTTCTGCGCCATCTATTTTGCCCCGGCGTTTTTCCCGTCGGACGACCCCACCGTGCAACTGCTCAACACCGCCGGTGTGTTCGCCGCCGGCTTCCTGATGCGCCCCATCGGCGGCTGGCTGTTCGGCCGGGTCGCGGATAAACACGGTCGCAAGAATTCGATGATGATCTCGGTGCTGATGATGTGCGCCGGCTCCCTGGTCATCGCCTTTTTGCCCACCTACAAAGACATCGGCGCCTGGGCCCCGGCCTTGCTCCTGGTCGCGCGGCTGTTCCAGGGCCTGTCGGTAGGCGGTGAATATGGCACTACCGCTACCTACATGAGTGAAGTGGCCCTCAAGGGCCAGCGCGGCTTCTTCGCCTCGTTCCAGTACGTGACCCTGATCGGCGGGCAACTGCTGGCGGTGTTGGTGGTGGTGATCCTGCAACAGATCCTCACCGAAGATGAACTGCGGGCCTGGGGCTGGCGGATTCCGTTCGTGATCGGCGCCATTGCGGCGGTGATCTCGCTGTTGCTGCGTCGTACCCTGAAAGAAACCACCAGCAAGGAAATGCGTGAAGACAAGGACGCCGGCAGCATTGCCGCGCTGTTCCGCGATCACAAGGCCGCGTTTATCACCGTGCTCGGTTACACCGCCGGCGGTTCGCTGATTTTCTACACGTTCACCACCTACATGCAGAAGTACCTGGTGAACACCGCCGGGATGCACGCCAAGACCGCCAGCTACATCATGACCGGCGCGCTGTTCTTCTACATGTGCATGCAGCCGGTGTTCGGCGCGCTGGCGGACAAAATTGGCCGCCGTAACTCGATGCTGTGGTTCGGTGCCCTGGGCACGCTGTGCACTGTGCCGATCCTGTTGACCCTGAAAACCGTCAGCAGTCCGTTCCTGGCCTTTGTGTTGATCACCCTGGCCCTGGCCATCGTGAGCTTCTACACCTCCATCAGCGGCCTGGTGAAAGCCGAGATGTTCCCGCCACAAGTGCGTGCATTGGGCGTGGGCCTGGCGTATGCGGTGGCGAACGCGATCTTCGGTGGTTCGGCGGAGTACGTGGCCTTGGGTCTCAAGTCCATGGGCATGGAGAACACCTTCTACTGGTACGTCACGGCGATGATGGCGGTGGCGTTCCTGTTCAGCTTGCGCTTGCCCAAAGAGGCGGCGTACTTGCACCACGATCTGTAACCGGCTGGCGCATGCCCATTGTCGGGTATGCGCCACCTAGGGATGTTTTATGACGATGCGCACGAGCAACCAACTGTTCGACGCCTACTTCACTGCCAATAGCATGGCCGAAGTGTTTTGCGACCAAGGGCGCTTGCAGGGCATGCTGGATTTCGAAGCGGCACTGGCCCGGGCCGAGGCTCAGGTCGGGTTGATCCCGCAAGCGGCTGTCGCGCCGATTGCCCAGGCCTGCCTGGCTTCTCTCTACGACGTGGATGCCCTCGGCGAGGCAATTGCCACGGCGGGCAATTCGGCGATTCCGTTGGTCAAGGTCCTTGGCAAATTGATCGCCGGCGAAGATGCCGGTGCCGAGCGTTATGTGCATCTGGGCGCTACCAGCCAGGATGTGATGGACACCGGCCTGGTGCTGCAACTGCGTAGCGCCGTCGAGCTGATCGAACATGACCTGGCACGGTTGGGCGAGATCCTGGCCGCGCAGGCCCAACGCTATGGGACAACTCCCTTGGCTGGCCGCACCTGGTTGCAGCATGCAACACCGGTCACCCTGGGCATGAAGATCGCCGGCTGGCTAGGCGCGGTCACCCGCAGTCGGCAGCGCCTGAGTGAGCTCAAGCCGCGTTTGCTGGTGCTGCAATTTGGCGGTGCTTCGGGAACCCTGGCAGCCCTTGGCGAACAGGCGATGCCGGTGGCACAAGCGCTGGCGGCGGAGTTGCAACTGGGCCTGCCGGAACAACCCTGGCACACCCAGCGCGATCGTCTGGTGGAGTTTGCCTCGGTGCTCGGTTTGATCGCCGGCAGCCTCGGCAAGCTGGGCCGCGACATCAGCCTGCTGATGCAGACCGAAGCGGCGGAAGTGTTCGAACCGTCGGCTCCCGGCAAGGGCGGCTCTTCGACCATGCCCCACAAGCGCAACCCGGTGGGCGCCGCCGTGCTGATCAGTGCCGCCACCCGCGTGCCGGGCCTGGTGGCGACGATGTTCAGCGCGATGCCCCAGGAGCACGAACGCAGCCTGGGCTTGTGGCATGCCGAATGGGAAACCTTGCCGGAAATTTGCCGGCTGGTATCCGGTGCGTTGCACCAGGCGCTGCTGGTAAGTGAAGGGCTGGAAGTCGACCCCGGGCGCATGGCCCAGAATCTGGACCTGACCCAAGGCCTGGTACTGGCTGAAGCGGTCAGCATCGTCCTCGCCCAACGCCTGGGCCGCGAAACCGCGCACCATCTGCTGGAACAGTGCTGCAAACGCGCCGTCGCCGATGGGCGCCACCTGCGGGCGGTGCTGGGGGATGAACCCCAAGTGACTGCCGAGCTTTCGGCGGCCGAACTCGATCGCCTGCTGGACCCGGCGCACTACCTGGGCCAGGCACACACCTGGGTTACCCGGGCCGTGGCCGAACATTTTGCTTTGACTGCCTGAGGAGGCTGCTGTGGGATTTGTACAACTCGCCGATGGCGAACTGAACTACCAACTTGATGGCCCCGAAGACGCACCGGTACTGGTGCTTTCCAACTCCCTGGGCACCGACCTGCACATGTGGGATACCCAGATCGAAGCGTTCACAAAGTACTTCCGGGTGCTGCGGTTCGACACCCGAGGCCACGGCAAATCCCTGGTCACCGAAGGCCCCTACAGCATCGAGCAGTTGGGCCGTGACGTGTTGGCGCTGCTGGACGTACTGGAAATCGAACGCGCGCATTTCTGCGGGTTGTCCATGGGCGGCCTGATCGGACAGTGGCTGGGCATCCATGCGGGTGAGCGTTTGCATCGGTTGGTGGTGTGCAACACCGCAGCCAAAATCGGCACGCCCGAGATCTGGAACCCGCGCATCGAGATGGTCCTGCGCGACGGTTCGGCAGCGATGGTGGCCCTGCGTGACGCATCGATCGCGCGCTGGTTCACTGCCGACTTTGCCGAGGCTCACCCTGACCAGGCCAAGCTGATCACCGACATGCTGGCAGCGACCAATCCCCAGGGTTATGCCGCAAACTGCGCGGCCGTGCGAGACGCGGATTACCGTGAACAAGTGTCGTCGATCAAGGTGCCGACCCTGGTGATTGCCGGCACTGAAGATGCGGTCACACCGCCTTCCGGCGGGCACTTTATCCAGGAGCACGTGAAGGGCGCCGAGTACGCCGAGTTCTACGCCGCGCACCTGTCAAACGTACAGGCCGGGGCCGCGTTCAGCGACCGTGTACTGGAATTTCTGTTAGCCCGCTGAGAGTATCGCCACAGGTTATGTGCCTGTCGTCAAAAATTGCATGAGGAGTTTTTTGTGGACGAGAAACAACGTTATGCCGACGGCCTGCAAGTGCGCCGCGAAGTGCTGGGGGACGCCCATGTCGACCGCAGCCTCAACGCCCTGACCGAGTTCAATAGCGAGTTCCAGGAAATGATCACCCGCCACGCCTGGGGTGATATCTGGACCCGTCCGGGCCTGCCCCGGCATACCCGCAGCCTGATTACCATCGCCATGCTGATCGGCATGAACCGCAGCGAAGAGCTGAAGCTGCACCTGCGGGCCGCCGCGAGTAACGGCGTGACCCGTGCCGAAATCAAGGAAGTGCTGATGCAGAGCGCGATCTATTGCGGGATCCCGGCGGCCAATGCGACGTTTCATTTAGCCGAGTCGGTGTGGGATGAGTTGGGGGTTGAATCGCGCGATCCAGCCTGATTGAACCCCCGCAGGACGCGTCTGCTATGTGTACCGGGTGCGTAACGGGCGTCCCATTTCCTCTCGAAGTGCATTTTCCGTAAAGGGCTTGGGATTGGTTGTTGTGGGTTCGGTTGATCGATGATTGTCGAAGTCAAAAGGCAGCGCAATCGTAGGCAGGCCTACAGCTTGCCGTTCGACGTTGGGTTCGCCGCCGGGGTTCTCCGGGATGCCGGTATCGCCTTCGAGAAAGGTCCCCGTGGCACCGTTATAGGCATGGGCCATTTCATGATAGAGGACGTTGACTGGGACACTGTCTTTATCCAGTGAGTGGGAGGGGTTGTAGTGTATTTCCGCGCCTGTAGCGACCGCGCCGCGCTGATTATGGGTGATGTAGCCCCGGGCTGCGGGCGTTAGTGTTTCAGGGGTATTACCCGCTGCCAAGTGGTTGCGAATAGCCGCGCTATTGAAAAAATACTGACCGTTATCCTCAGGAAACTCAATGATGCGGACGGGCGCATCGTTTCGCTGAGCCGTGGCGTCGGCGGTTCTGAGCATCTTCTTGCCCTGAATAGACATGCTCAGCAGCTCCATATCGTCTTCTACCTGTTGTTTGAACTCGGTAGAACCTTCAACGATATAGCCACTTTTACCTGCCTCACTGGGTTGTGTGTGGACGAGTGTGGAGCCTGGAGTGCGATGAATCTGGTCCGAAGGCTTGGCGTAAATAACGGTGTCATCGTTGTCGGACCTGACAATGTTCTTGTCGCGCCCGGTATAAACCGTGGCGGGGCCGTGAGTGACAATCAGGTTTTCACCCTTGCCTCCGTGTATGACCGCCGGAATGTCTGTGTCATTGCGGGTGACAATCATGAAGTCATGGCCATCACCGCCGTCCATGAACAGGTGCCGCTCAGGGCTGCCCTTGCCTGCCTGCATGCGATCATTGCCGTTATTGCCTTTGAGGATGCTGTTGCCTGAGCCTGCGATCAGCAGGTCATCGCCATCACCGCCAAACGCGACGCCATTGCCGCTCCCGAGCTTGAGATAGTCGTTGCCTGCACCACCGTATAGCCACGTATTGCCCGAGCCCGCCTGGGCGTAATCGTCACCATCGCCCAACTCAACGTAAATATCGTTATCAACCAGTGGATCGATCAGCACGCAATCGTTGCCGCCATTGGTCCTGATCCGCAGGGGTTGGGTTGCACTTCCATCAGGGGAATGAAGCAAGTTCAGTTGATAGGTCGTGTTGTTGATGATGGCGATCAGACTGTTGTCCGGACCTTTTTTGATTATCACCTTGTCGTCTTGATTGGTGGTCTCGATGATGAATTCGTTATTGGTAGCACCTATAGGCTTCCCGTCTTTGCTGACATAGGTGATTTCCTGGTAGATCTTCACATTCTGGTCATGACGCAATATGTCGGAGTTGATGTATTTTTTTCTTTTTTGTCGACAGGATTCTGATCCGTGGTGAGCTTGGAGAGGGAGGAGAAATACATGAAGTCCAAGGGGCGGTCGTGACCGACATACCGGGACGATTTGCTGGTGATTATAACGGGGCCCTGGACTGAGGAATTCGTGGAAGCCGCTGGCAAGGGTGATGTCGACAGCTGACTAACTGTAGGCGAAACAAATAGCGAAGGCGTGTTCATGGGGGTATCTCATTGTGGATATACCCCAGTGAGTGGTGCGGGTTGAGCGTGAGTTCCTGTTTCGGGCGAGCTTGGACAGGGGTAAATGTTACGTGCTCTCATGCAGGCGTTTAATGGGTGTCAGCGTCCCACACCCAATTCCATACCCCTGGTAGATGCACCACTTCGTCGGCGTTCTTCACGGTGCGGGCCATGGCGGCTCGCTGCAGGGCTGCGCGGTCGGTGTAAAACGCCTGCGGGGCGAGGGGTACGCCATTGATATGGGCGCTGTCCACCAGGATTTGCAGGTATTCCTTCAAGTGCCACGCGGTGTAGCGGTTGATGTCGTGGAAGGTCACCACCACGGGGATCACGCCGTCCACCGTCGGCAACTCACCCCGGGCGATGCGTTCGCGCAGCACTGACAGTTGGCGTATCAGGTTTTCCCGTCGGCGGGGGCTGCCGTTGAATACCCAGATCACCCCGTCGTTTGCACTCAGGTCTGTCAGCAGCACATGCATGCCGTGCTGCTGATAGGCGGCGAAGGTGCGCTTGTCGTAATTCCAGAACGGCGGGCGTACCAGCGTGGGCGGCTGGCCGGTGATGGATTCGAGGGTCGACGAACCCAGGCTGAGGTAGTGCTCCAGCTCAGTGGGATTTTGCGAGCGATGATTACTGTGCCACGGGGTCGCGGTGTGGAAGCCCAGTATATGCCCCGCCGCGTGTTCGCGTTCCATGGTCTTGCGGCCCCGCGGGTTGCCGCCGGAACGAGGCGCCTCGGTCTGCAAAAAGAACACCGCCTTGATTCCCGGCTGTATCGGGTTATTCGCCAGGTCCGCCATCACCGAGCGACTGGGGTTCATGAAACCCGAGGCGCTGGGGCCGTCGTCGAACGTCAGCAAAAAGCGGATCGGCGCTTCGGCTTGCAGGCGTTGTTCAGTTTGCGGTGTCAGCGCCAAGGGCGGGCCGATGCAGCCGCTGAGGGCCAAGGCTAATGCGACCGATACGATGGCGAAGTGTTTCATGGAGGACTCGAAAGACGTTGGCTGCTGGGGCGGGTCATCCATGACACGCGCGCACCATACAGCAAGTCTGTCGAGGCTTTACAGCAGGCTTATCGGGTAACTGACGATCAACCGGTTTTCATCAAACTCATTGTTGTTGTAATCCCTGCGCATGCTGGAATTGCGCAGGCGCACATTGAGATTCTTCAATGTTCCGCTCTGCACAACGTAGGCCACTTCAGTTTCCCGTCCCCATTCCTTACCGTCAGTCACCGTGCCGCTGTGTACGTTACTGCCGCTGATATAGCGGTTCATCAGCGTCAGGCCCGGCACGCCAAGGGCGGCGAAGTTGTAGTCATGGCGCACCTGCCAGGATTTTTCCTGGGCATTGTCATAGCTGGAGTTATAGCTGTCGTTGGCCAGGGTGCCGCCGCTGGTGCCGTTGACGCGCATCCAGGCGCTGTTGCCGGTAAGTTTTTGCAGGCCGACGTAGAAGGTGCTGCCGCCGTATCGGGCCGAGAACAGTCCGGACCAGGTCTTGTTGTCGAGGTCACCGGCGCGGGCGCTGCCGTCGTCCTTGCCATAGAAGAACCCGAGGTTGGCGCCCAGGGTCCAGTCGCCTACGGGCTGGCTGTGGATCAGGTTCAGGTATTGCTGGCTGTAGATGTCCTTGAGCTGAGCGTTCCACACGCCGATCTGGGTGCGTTTGTCGTTGAAGGCATATTCGCCGCCCTGGAAGTTGAAGCGGTCGGAGGTAAACGCGGTTTTCCCGAACATCGACATGTCGGTCATGCTGCTGTCGTCCCGCGGGCTGTTGGCGCGGAATTGGCCGCCGTACAGGGTCAGGCCGTCGATCTCCTTGGAGGTGATTTGCCCGCCGCGCAGGGTTTGCGGCAAGGAGCGGCCATCGTCCGAACGCAGGATCGGCAATACCGGCATCCATTCGCCGACTTTCACTTCTGTCTTCGAGATTCGGGCCTTGAACGCGACGCCCAGGCGTCCGAAGTTATCGGCGGGCTCGCCGTCATGGTCCAGCGGCAACAGTTGAGTGCCGCCGGTGCCGCGTCCGCCGTCGAGTTTCTGCGAGTACAAGCCCAGCACGTCCATGCCGAACCCGATGGTGCCCTGGGTGAAGCCGGACCTGGCGTCGAGAATGAAACTTTGGGTCCACTCCTGGGCGCCGCCCTGGGCTTTGGTCGGGTTGGTGAAGTTGCGGTTGAAGAAGAAGTTTCTCAGGTTGAGGTTAGCGCTGGCGTCTTCGAGAAAGCCGTGTTCCTCCGCGACGACGGGGAGGGCAAGGCTGGCCACAGCGGTTGCCAGCAGGAGCCGGCGCGGGTTGAAAGTGCTCATGGTGTTGGACCTGTTGTTATTGGGGTTATGCAGGTGGCGGCCATGGTGCGGGGCAGTATGGGGGCGATGAAAGTGGGGGAAAGCGGGTTGTGGGCGATGATCGAACGCAAAGTAGGGGCGTAAAAAAACCGCTTCCTGTGCGGGAAGCGGTTTTTGTTTACTGCGCCACTATCAGAACAACTTCAAGGGCGGCGCTTCTTCTTTCAACGGCTCGTTCTTCGCGGTCTGCTCGTTCCAGCCACCACCGAGGGCCTTGTACAGGTTGACCTCGCTGTTGAGCTGCGCCAGGCGATCGGTGATCAGCGACTGCTGGGCACTGAACAGTTGGCGCTGGGCATCGAGGAACGTCAGGTTACTGTCGACACCAATGCGGTAGCGACGCTCGGCCAGGCGGTAGTAATCCTGGTTGGCGGCGACGAAGCCACGTTGGGCGTCCAGTTGCTGCTTGTAGGTCTCGCGGGCGGCGAGGCCGTCGGAGACTTCCTGGAAGGCGGTCTGGATCGCTTTCTCGTAGTTGGCGACGTTGATCTCTTTCTGGATTTTCGAGTAATCCAGGCTGGCGCGCAGGCTGCCGGCGTTGAAGATCGGGATGTTGATCTGCGGTGCAAACGACCAGGTGCCCGAACCGCCCTTGAACAGGCCGCCCAGGGTCGGGCTCGCGGTACCGGCGCTGGCGGTCAGGCTGATGCTCGGGAAGAACGCGGCCCGTGCTGCGCCGATGTTGGCGTTGGCCGCCTTGAGGTTGTACTCGGCCTGCAGGATGTCGGGACGGCGTTGCAGCAGGTCCGACGGCAGGCCGGCCGGTACTTCGCTCAACAGGTCATCAGACAATGGCCGGCTGGCGATGTTCGCCGGCAGGCCGGTGCCCAGCAGCAGGGTCAGGCTGTTTTCGTCCTGAGCCACCTGGCGGGTATAGCGCGCCAGTGCAACCCGGGCGTTTTCCACCGAGGTGCGGGCCTGGCTCAGGTCCAGGGCCGATGCCACGCCGACTTCATTGCTGCGCGAGGTCAGTTTGAAGCTCTGCTCGTACGCGCCCAGGGTGTCCTGGGTGAGCTTGAGCAGCTCCTTGTCGGCCTGCCAGGTCAGGTAGGCGTTGGCCACGCTGGCCACCAGGCTGATCTGGGTGGTGCGACGCGCTTCTTCAGTGGCGAAGTATTGTTGCAGCGCTTGTTCGCTCAGGCTGCGGACGCGGCCGAACAGGTCCAGCTCATAGGAGCTGATCCCCAGGCCAGCCGAATACTGGCTGGAGATGGTCGATTCGCCGGTCTGGGACAGCTTGGCCGGGGTACGCGAGCGGCTGCCGCTGCCCGTGGCCGAGATTGCCGGGAACAGGTCGGCACGCTGGATCTGGTACTGCGCGGCATACGCGTCGATGTTCAGGGCCGCGACACGCAGGTCGCGGTTGTTCACCAGTGCAGTCTGGATCAGCTGTTGCAGGGCAGGGTCATGGAAAAACTGCTTCCAGCCTTGCTCGGCAGCGGCCTGGCCAGGCGCCTGGGCCGACGAATACGCCGGCCCCTGCGGGAACTGCGCGGCTACCGGCGCTTCAGGGCGCTGGTAGTCCGGGATCAGCGAGCAGCCACTGAGCACGAATGCTGTGACCGCTAAGGAAAGTAGCGACTTGCTCATTGGCCAGCCTCTTTAGGAGTTTGCTTGGTTTCAGTCTTTTTACGCTCGCCAGCGGAGGACACGGTTGCGAAGAACAGGGGTACCCAGAAGATCGCGAGGACCGTGGCGGTGATCATACCGCCAATTACGCCCGTACCGATGGCGTGCTGGCTACCTGAGCCTGCACCGGTGGAAATCGCCAGGGGCAGTACGCCGAGCATGAACGCCATGGACGTCATGATGATCGGTCGCAGACGCATGCGAGATGCCTCGATGGCCGACTCGACGATGCCTTTGCCCTGTTCGTGGAGCTCTTTGGCGAACTCCACGATCAGGATGGCGTTTTTCGCTGCCAGGCCCACCGTCACCAACAGGCCTACCTGGAAGAACACGTCGTTGGACAGTCCCCGCAGGCTGGTGGCCATCAACGCACCGATCACACCCAGCGGTACCACCAGAATCACCGCAATCGGGATCGACCAGCTTTCGTACAGTGCCGCAAGGCAGAGGAACACTACCAGCAGCGACAGGGCGTACAGCGCAGGTGCCTGGGAGCCGGACAGACGTTCTTCGTACGACAGGCCGGTCCACGCATAACCGACACCCGCCGGCAGGTCCTTGGCAATGCGCTCGACTTCTGTCATCGCGTCACCGGTACTGTAGCCAGGTGCCGGAGTACCGAGGATTTCCATCGCGGCTACACCGTTGTAGCGCGAGAGTTTCGGCGAACCGTAGATCCACTTGCCCGACGAGATGGCCGACATTGGCACCATCTTCCCGGAGGTGCTGCGCACGTACCATTTGTCCAGGTCTTCCGGGGACATCCGGCTGAAAGCGTCGCCCTGCACATACACTTTCTTCACACGACCACGGTCGATGAAGTCGTTGACGTAGCTGCCACCCAGGGCGATGGCCAAGGTCTGCTGGATGTCTGCCAGGCTGATGCCCAAGGCACTTGCCTTCTCGTCGTCGACGCTGAGCTCGTATTGCGGTTCATCGTTCACGCCGTTGGGGCGCACACCTGCCAGGATCTTGCTTTGTGCCGCTGCGCCAAGGAACTGGTTGCGTGCAGCCATCAGCTTGTCGTGACCGACGCCGCCCTGGTCTTGCAGGAATACGTCGAAACCGGTGGCGTTACCCAACTCCAGAACCGAAGGCGGCACAATGGCATATACCATGGCGTCCTTGAACGTCTGGGAGAAGTAACCTTGGGCGCGCTTGGCAATCTCGAATACCGAGTTGGATGCGTCGCGCTCCTCCCATGACTTGAGCATCACGAAGGCCAGGCCAGAGCTCTGACCACGACCGGCGAAGTTGAAGCCGTTTACGGTAAATACCGATTTTACGCCTTTGCCTTCGCCCGGCTCGCCTTCCTTGTCGTTCAGCAGGTAGGCACGCATATCGTCGATGACTGTCTGCGTGCGCTCCGCCGAAGAACCGACCGGCGTCTGTACCTGAGCGAAGATCACGCCCTGGTCTTCATCGGGCAGGAAGGCGGCAGGGATGCGCATGAACAGCCAGATCATGCCGGCCAGGATCAGCGCGTAGACCAGGAACGCCGGGATCTTGTGCTTGATCATGTTGCCGACGCCGCGTTCGTAGCTCAATACGCCGCGGTCGAAGGTACGGTTGAACCAGCCGAAGAAACCGCGCTTGGGTTGGCCGTGTTTTTCCGGGTCGATCGGCTTGAGCATGGTGGCGCACAAGGCCGGGGTGAAAATCAGCGCAACCAGTACCGACAACGCCATCGCCGAAACAATGGTGATGGAGAACTGCTTGTAGATCACACCGGTGGAGCCGCCGAAGAATGCCATCGGCAGCAGTACTGCCGACAGCACCAGCGCGATACCTACCAGGGCGCCCTGGATCTGGCCCATGGACTTGACCGTCGCCTCTTTAGGCGACAAGTGCTCCTCGGCCATGACTCGTTCGACGTTTTCCACCACAACGATGGCATCGTCCACCAGCAAGCCGATGGCCAGGATCATGCCGAACATGGTCAGGGTGTTGATGGTGAAGCCGAACGCAGCCAGGATCCCGAAGGTACCCAGCAACACTACCGGCACGGTCATGGTGGTGATGATGGTGGCGCGGAAGTTTTGCAGGAACAGGAACATCACCAGGAACACCAGCACGATCGCTTCGACCAAGGTGTCAACCACACCGGAGATCGATTCGGTCACCACTGGGGTGGTGTCATACGGCACCACAGCTTTCATGCCTGGCGGGAAGAACGGCTCCAGGGACGCTACAGTGGCGCGGATGGCCTTGCCGGTGTCCAGCGCGTTAGCACCGGCCGCCAGCTTGATCGCCATACCGGATGCCGGCTTGCCGTTGAACTGTGCAGCGATGCTGTAGTTCTGACCGCCCAACTCGATACGGGCAACATCCTTCAGGCGTACCTGTGAGCCGTCGGTATTGACCTTCATCAGGATATTGCCGAACTGCTCTGCAGACTGCAGGCGGGTCTTGCCGATGATGGTTGCGTTCAACTGGGTGCCGGGCACGGCAGGCAGGCCGCCGAGTTGGCCGGTAGCCACTTGCACGTTCTGTGCGGAGATCGCTGTGCTGACATCCACCGGCGTGAGCTGGTAGTTGTTCAGCTTGGCCGGGTCGAGCCAGATACGCATGGCGTACTGCGAACCGAACACCTGGAAGTCACCTACACCGGCGGTCCGCGAAATCGGGTCCTGGATGTTGGATACGATGTAGTTGGACAGGTCGTCCTTGGTCATGCTGCCGTCTTCGGACACCAGACCGATCACCATCAGGAAGTTCTTCACCGACTTGGTTACGCGGATACCCTGCTGCTGCACTTCTTGCGGCAGCAGTGGGGTCGCCAGGTTCAACTTGTTCTGCACCTGAACCTGGGCGATATCCGGGTTGGTACCCTGGTTGAACGTCACGGTGATGGTCATGCTGCCGTCGGAGTTACTGTCCGAGGAAACATAACGCAGGTTGTCGATACCGTTGAGCTGTTGCTCGATAACCTGCACCACGGTGTCCTGCACGGTTTGTGCGGACGCGCCCGGGTAGGTCACCTGAATATCAATGGCGGTTGGCGCAATGGCCGGGTACTGGTTGATGGGCAACTTCAGGATCGACAGTGCCCCGACCAGCATGATCACCAGGGCAATTACCCAGGCGAAAATGGGACGGTCGATAAAAAATTTCGACATGGATTACTCCCCTTTACCAGCATCGGCAGCAGGCGCTGCAGCAGTGCCGGCGGGTTTAGCGTTGTCAGCGTCCTTGACCTTGACTTCGATGCCCGGCTTGATGAATTGCAAGCCTTCGGTGATCACGCGGTCACCAGCGTCCAGGCCTTTTTCCACCAGCCAGTAGGCGCCGGAAGTGCGGTTGGCCACTAGGACACGTTGCTCGACCTTGTTGTCCTTGTTCACGATCAGTGCCGTCGGTACACCCTTGAGGTCACGAGTGACGCCTTGTTGCGGAGCCAGGATGGCCTTGCTGTTCACGCCGGCTTGCAGCTGGGCGTGTACGAACATGCCTGGCAGAAGGGTGTGATCCGGGTTCGGGAACACGGCACGCAGGGTCACGGAACCGGTGGTCTGGTCGACCGAGACTTCGGAGAACTCCAGCTTGCCGTCCAGCTTGTAGGCGCTGCCGTCTTCCAGGGTCAGCTTGACCTTGGCCGCGTTTTCGCCGGCTTTTTCCAGTTGGCCGCTTTCCAGGTCGCGACGCAGTTTCAGCATCTCGGCGGAGGACTGCGTAACGTCGACGTAGATCGGGTCCAGTTGCTGGATCACCGCCATCGCGTCGGTCTGGCCATTGCTGACCAGCGCGCCTTCGGTGACCGAAGAACGGCCGATACGTCCGGAGATCGGGGCAAAGACCTTGGTGTAGCGCACGTTGATCTGGGCCGTTTGCACATTGGCTTCAGAGGTCATGCGGTTGGACACGGCGGTGTCGTATTCCTGACGGCTGACGGCTTGCTCGTCGACCAATTGCTTGTAGCGATCGGCAATCGACTTGGTCTGGGCCAGGTTGGCCTGGGCGCTTTTCAGGGAGGCGTCATACACCGACGGATCGATCTGATAGAGCTGCTGGCCTTCCTTGACGTCGCCCCCTTCCTTGAACAGACGCTTGAGAATGATGCCGTTGACCTGAGGGCGAACCTCGGCAATGCGATAGGCCGTGGTGCGGCCTGGCAGCTCGGATGTCAGGGTAAAGGCTTGAGGTTGAATAGTGACCACGCCGACCTGAGGGGTTTGAGCGGGCGGAGCCGCTTCTTCCTTTTTACATCCGCTGAGCAGCGATGCCAGGGCGACGGCAGTAACCAGGGCGGTAACAGCTGGCTTAAGTTGCATGAAGATCCTCGGGTCAGGCGCGCAGGGTGCGCACAAGAAGTGTGGAAGGGTAAAAAACAGGCACTGAGTAGATAAGTAGCTTGCTACGCAATATACTTACGTTCATGGTTGTTTGTAAACTATTGACAGGCTTCGCGCAATGTTGACAAAGCAACGTGCAAAGCCTCGATTCTAGTACGTTCGGCGCCCTTGACGGTGTCGTCCCACAATTATTCAGATGATGGTTACCGGCTCTTGAATTGCCGTTACCTATCGCCCCAGGATTCCTGATTGAGGTTTTACTGCCATGGTTCGTCGTACCAAAGAGGAAGCTCAGGAAACGCGCAGCCAGATTCTTGAAGCGGCCGAGCAAGCCTTTTACGAGCGCGGGGTTGCGCGTACCACACTGGCGGATATCGCCGCGCTGGCAGGCGTGACGCGCGGTGCCATCTACTGGCACTTCAGCAACAAGGCCGATCTGGTGCAGGCGATGCTCGATACCCTGCACGAGCCGCTGGATGAATTGGCCAGGGCCAGTGAGAGCGAGGACGAGGTCGATCCGCTGGGTTGCATGCGCAAGCTGCTGATTCATCTGTTCCATCAAGTGGCCCTGGACCCGAAGACCCGGCGCATCAATGAGATTTTGTTTCATAAGTGCGAATTCACCGATGAAATGTGTGATCTGCGCCGTCAGCGGCAGACCGCCAGCCTTGAATGCAACCTGCGCATCGGGCTGACCCTGCGTAACGCGGTCCATCGCGGGCAGCTTCCGGAGAATCTCGACACCGTACGTGCGGCGGTGTGCATGCACGCCTATATCGACGGAATTCTCGGCCAATGGCTGCTGGTACCCGACAGTTTTCAGTTGGCCCAGGATGCAGAGCGGTGGGTCGATATCGCGTTGGACATGCTGCGCTTGAGCCCTGGCCTGCGCAATTAAGACAAAATGCGTAATTGCGACCAGTTGTGTCAACAATAAAGGCCAAGGGAGATCAACCGGACTGTTCCCTGATTTTGTGGGTGACTTTATATACGGGCTGGCGGGTGGTTGATAGGTAGTTTGCTAAGTATTTTGTAGCAATATTGTTGCAAGGCTGTGAAGGAGTGTTTCCCGCACCATCTGTAGGAGCGAGCTTGCTCGCGAAGATCGTCAACGATAACGCAGGCATTCTGGATTAAAGCGTCACCTGGGCGTTTTCGCGAGCAAGCTCGCTCCTACAGGGAATGTTTCCCGCCGCCCATAAAAAAGCCCCGGCTCTCGCAAGCCGGGGCTTTTTCGTTTCAGCAGATCAGAGTGCCAGGGTTGGATAGTCGATGTAGCCGACCGGGCCTTTGGCGTAGAACGTCTCTGGGTGTGCTTCGTTCAGCGGCGCGTCGGCCTTCAGGCGAGCGGGCAGGTCCGGGTTGGCGATGAACGGCACGCCAAACGCTACGGCGTCAGCTTTGCCGGAGGCCAGCCAGGCGTTGGCGCTGTCCTTGGTGAAGCGTTCGTTGGCGATGTACGGGCCGCCGAAAGCTGCTTTCAGTTGTGGGCCGAGGCTGTCGCCTGCTTCCTTTTCACGGGAGCAGATGAACGCGATGCCACGCTTGCCCAGCTCTTTGGCGACGTAGGTGAAGGTTTCCGACAGGTTGGCGTCGCCCATGTCGTGTGCGTCGGCACGTGGTGCCAAGTGCACACCGACACGACCGGCGCCCCAGACTTCAATCACGGCGTCAGTGACTTCGAGCAGCAAGCGTGCCCGGTTTTCCAGGGAGCCACCGTAGTTGTCGGTGCGCTGGTTGGTGCTGCTTTGCAGGAACTGGTCGAGCAGGTAGCCGTTCGCACCGTGGACTTCAACGCCGTCAAAGCCGGCGGCCTTGGCGTTCTCGGCACCTACGCGGTAGGCGTCGACGATATCGGCGATTTCAGCGATTTCCAGGGCACGCGGAGTAGGGTAGTCGGCCAGCGGACGCACCAGGCTGACGTGGCCCTTGGCGGCGATGGCGCTTGGGGCAACCGGTGCTTCGCCGTCCAGGTACGACTCGTGGGAGATCCGGCCCACGTGCCACAGTTGCAGGAAGATCTTGCCGCCTGCACCGTGCACGGCTTTGGTCACATTGGCCCAGCCGCGCACCTGGTCGTTGGACCAGATGCCCGGGGTGTCCGGGTAACCCACGCCCATTGGCGTCACGGAAGTCGCTTCGCTGAGAATCAGGCCGGCGGAAGCGCGTTGTACGTAGTATTCAGCCATCAGCGCATTGGGTACGCGACCGGCGTCGGCACGGCAGCGGGTCAGCGGCGCCATGATGATGCGGTTCGACAGTTCCAGGTCGCCCAGTTTGATCGGATCGAAAATAGTCGTCATGGGATAACACCCTTCTGTTTAGTTGATCAGTTAGTCGCGGGGGCCAGGTCGGCATTGCCGGTCTGACGGAAAGTAATCAGGGTCACCAGCAGAGCGAGCACCGCCAGTGCTGCAGCGGCCAGGGGCACGCTGGTCAGGCCGAAACCATGGGCAATCACGCTGCCGCCTACCCAGGCGCCGAGGGCGTTGCCGATGTTGAAGGCGCCGATATTCAGGGTGGACACCAGATTCGGTGCCGCCTTGCCGAAGGTCACCACGTTGATTTGCAGCGCCGGTACGGCGGCAAACGAGGCGGTGGCCCAGAGGAACAGGGTGATTTCAGTCGGGATCACGGCGACGCTGGTCCAGGTCAGGACCGTGGACACCACCGCCATGCTGATGAACACGCCAATCAAGGTGGCGGCCAGGCGCTTGTCGGCCAGCTTGCCGCCGATGATGTTGCCGACGGTCAGGCCCAGGCCGATCAGCAGCAGGGTCCAGGTCACGCCTTTGGGCGAGACGCCAGTGACATCCCCCAGCAGCGGTGCGACGTAGGTAAAGAGGGTGAACATCGAGGCGGCGAATAGCGCGGTCATGCTCAGCGACAGCCAGATCCCGGCGCCTTTGAGCGCTCTCAGCTCGGCACGCATGTCGAGTTTTTCCTCGTCACGCTTGGCTGGCAGGAAGCGGATCAGGCCGATCAGGGCGATTATCCCAATCACCGTCACTGCCCAGAAGGTCGAGCGCCAGCCGGCTTCCTGACCCAGCGCGGTGCCCAGCGGTACGCCGAGCACGTTAGCCAGGGTCAAGCCGGTGAACATCAGCGCCACGGCCGAAGCACGCTTGTTGGCCGGCACCAGGTTGGCGGCGACCACCGAACCGATACCAAAGAAGGCGCCGTGGCACAGCGCGGTGACCACACGGGCAAACATCAGCACGTTGTAGTCGCTGGCCAGGGCGCAGAGCAGGTTGCCGACGATGAAGATGCCCATCAACGCTACCAGGGCGGCCTTGCGCGGCAGCTTGGCGGTGGCCAGTGCCATGAACGGCGCACCGATGGCCACGCCCAGGGCGTAACCGGTCACCAGCCAGCCGGCGCCGGGAATCGATACACCGAGGTCGGCCGCCACATCGGGCAACAGGCCCATGATGACGAACTCGGTGGTACCGATGGCGAAGGCGCTTAAGGCCAGGATGAGTAGCGAGAGAGGCATGGGTGAGTCCTTGTTACAGCGGTGCGCTGAGTTCTTCGGTGAGCGCTTTGAGGAAGGCTTGGATCACGTCCTCATTGCGTTTGAAAAAGTGCCATTGGCCGGCCTTCTGGCTGCTGATCAGCCCCGCCCGTTGCAGGTTCGCCAGGTGCGCCGAGACGGTGGACTGGGACAGCCCGCAGCGCTGGTCGATCTGCCCGGCGCAAATGCCATGCTCGTGGTGGTGGATCTGATCGGGGAATTGCGTCTTCGGGTCTTTCAGCCAGTTGAGGATGTCTCGCCGTACTGGGTGCGCCAGGGCTTTTATTATTTCGTCGAGGTCGATGGACATGGCAGTGATGCTCAAATTTGTAAAACGTTATATCGCGATGAGGCGAACCTTAAATCGTTGTATCCCGATATACCAATATGATTTTGGTCTTAAACCAGATTAAATCGGTATATCGGGTTATAACGATACGTTGACGGCAGTGCTAAACTGCGCGCCATGAATTATCTCGCACATCTGCACCTTGGCGGCCAACTTCCTGCTCAATTGCTCGGCAGCCTGTATGGCGACTTTGTTAAAGGTCGCCTGCAAGGCCAGTTCAGCCCGCAAATCGAGTCGGCGATTCAGTTGCATCGCTCAATTGATCGCTACACCGACAGCCACCCGCTGATCGGGGAGGCGCTGTCGCGCTTCACGCTGACCCGACGCCGCTACGCCGGGATCGTCCTCGATGTGTTTTTCGACCATTGCCTGGCGCGGGATTGGGCGTTATATGCCGATCAGCCTCTGGAGCGTTTTACCTCCCAGGTTTACCGGGTGCTCGCCGAAGAGCCGGCGCTGCCGGGTCGGCTGGCGCAGATTGCGCCGTACATGGCGGCGGATGACTGGCTGGGTTCGTACCGGGAATTTGCGGTGATGGAGCAGGTACTGCGGGGAATTGGCCGGCGCCTGACACGGCCCGAAGAACTGGGCCATGCCATGCAGGAATTGCGAGCGCTGTATGAACCGTTGAGCGAGGACTTCCGGGTGTTTTACCCAGAGTTGCAGCGGTTCTCAAATAGCCAGTTGGCAATACAACTATAAATGTGGGAGCGGGCTTGCTCGCGAAAGCGGTGGGTCCGCGAATGAATCTGCTGACTGATACACCGCCTTCGCGAGCAAGCCCGCTCCCACATTTTCACCGTGCTCGCCTTAGGCCGCGAATGCTGGCCGCGCTGGCATTTGCTCAGCTTCTGGAAGGGGGCCAAACAACGCCTTCTGCACCGCCTGCTGCGCCTGGAACGCCAGCGCCGCACGCTCCTGCCCGGCGCAGGCAATCGGCTTGAGCAGATGAATTTCCACATCGCCCTGGTCATTGCCAAACAACCGCATCAAGTGCGAGAGCAAATCATCATCGCCAATGAAGGGTGCCAGAGGGTCGATTTTGCCGTCGCGCAGATAACGAATCGCCACTGGTTGCAACGACACGTCGGCATCAATTGCACTGGCCAGTAAGCGCCCATGAAAAGTACGCAGGGTGCGGCCATCGGTGGTGGTGCCTTCCGGGAACATCAACAGCGGGTGTTTTTGTTCCAGGTGACGCGTCATCTGTTTGCGGATCAACTGGCTGTCACCTGAACCACGACGGATAAACAGGCTGCCGGCCTTGGCTGCCAACCAACCCGCCACCGGCCAGGTGCGTACCTCGGCCTTGGACAGGAACGACATCGGCGCCACCATCCCCAGCAGCGGAATGTCGGTCCACGACACATGGTTGCTGACCCACAACATGGATTGCTGCGGCAACTCACCGTGAACGGTTACGCGAAAGGGCAGGGCGTTGGTCAACCGCGCCATGAAAAACCGCGACCAGCGTTGCCGGCGCACCATCGAGTTGGCCACGCCCAAACGCTCAAATACGCCAAACACACTGGCCATGGTCAAACCCAGGGCCACCACCACCAGCACGCGGGCAATTCGCCCGTACACCCGAAGGCGGCTCATCACATGGCCGCCTTGAAGTGGCGGGCATAACGCGGGCACAGTTCGTCGCGCTTGAGCAGGATGAACACGTCGGCCACCTGGAAGTCTTCGTCCCAGCACGGTTCGCCGCAAATCTTTGCGCCCAGGCGCATATAGGCCTTGAGCAGGGGCGGCATTTCAGCGATGACGTTGGACGGCAGGTCCAGCGCTGGCAGCGGCTTTTTCGGTTCGGCCCGCAGGTGTTCGTTGCACAGGTAGCGTTCGCGCAGGCGCTGCATGATCGCGTGGGCCTGGATGCCGCCGTCGTGCATCGGGATGCTCGCGCAGCCCATCAGGTAGCTGTAGCCGCCCTGGTTGAGCACCTCGGCCAACTCGCCCCACAACACCGCGATGGTGCCGCCGTTGCGGTAGGCGGGGTCGACGCAGGTGCGGCCGATTTCCAGGATTGGGCCCTTGAGGTGGAGCAGGCCGTGGAGGCTGAATTCTTCTTCACTGTAGAAGCGGCCCAGGGTGCTGGCGGCCTGGTGGTCGAGCAAACGGGTGGTGGCGACGAGTCGACCGCTGTTCAAATCCCGCACGCCGATGTGGCTGCAGTGAACATCATAGTCATCCATGTCCAGGCCCAGTTCCGCGCCTTTCAGCTTGGCGTTGAATTCGCCGCTGAATACGTTGAATCGCAGGGCCTGGGCTTCCTGCAAAGCCTGGGCGCCGATCAGGCGTTCGGCTTGCAGACGGCGTTCATTGCCGGTGTCGCTGATGCGGGCGATCTGAGTCATGGCGAGTCTCCGAGTGCCGGCCAGGGTTGCGGCCAGTCGACTTGTTTGTGCCATGTCAGGCTATGTAGGGCCGGTGTCATCTCCATGAAGTTACGGTGACGCTTAGATGACAGGCGTTTCGCCGGTGGGGGCTGTGTTTTTTGTGTACATATCCGTTATTTAGGTAACGGCCGCCTATGGTTCCGCTCTTACAGCGGGTCACTTTTTTACAAACGCCTAAAAAAGTAACCAAAAAACGCTTTGCCCCACCACTCGGTGCCTCGCCTAGGCTCGGCATGCCCGCACTCCGGCCCGATTCCGCGGGCCGCCGCGACGGGCCATCCATGGCCCGGCGCGGCTAAATCGGCATCCTTGCCGATTTACCCGCTCCACCGTGCCTACTTGCGGCCATCGTGGTTAACGGGGCCCGCAGATCAAGATCAAAAGCAAGAGCACAGCGGCCTACCGGCCGGCTTGAGTGTTAAAAGCAGAGGCAAGATCCAGAGCGGAAGCAGAGCTGCTTTTCTGTGGGAGCAGGCTTGCTCGCGAAAAACCTGAGAGCGCCGCGTTCATCCAGAATGCCAGCGTCATCGTTAACGACCTTCGCGAGCAAGCCCGCTCCCACATTTGGACCGTGCCCGCTTTAGCTTTTGATTGTGCTGTTGCTCTAAAACACTCAAGCCGGCCGGTAGGCCGCTGTGCTCTTGCTTTTGATCTTGATCTTAGGCGCCCCGTTAAACCACGCTGGCCGAACGCAGGCTTTGGAGCGTGGGTAACCCGGCAGGACGCCGGGTTAGCCGCGCTGGGCCAAGGATGGCCCATCGCGGCGGCCCGCGGAATCGGGCCGGAGTGCGGGCATGCCGAGCCTAGGCGAGGAGCCGAGTGGTGGGGCAAGAGCGTTTTGCTTACTTTTGCGCTCTTCAAAAGTGAGCCGCTGTAAGAGCGGAACCATAAGCCGCCGTTACCCGAATAACGGATATGTACTCCCCCCAGGGGCCCGTAACAAAACCGTCATCCCCCTGGGCTAGCCTCGCGGGCTTGAATGCCCTGAGTCTCAACGTCCATGTTCAAAGGCCTCCTATACGCCGCGCTGCTGTTCACCCTGACAGCCCACGCCGAAACCTGGCCGGAGAAGGATTGGTCCCAAGGCCAGCCCCTGACCGGCCCGGCCGCCAAGGCCTTGGATGACTACGCCTTCCCACCCCGCGACGACACCACCCGCAAAGGCATCCGCACCGACGCCTTGCTGGTCATCCGTGACGGGCAGATCATCTACGAACGCTACGCCGCCCCCACCACCGCCAACACCCCGCACTTGACCTGGTCCATCAGCAAAAGCCTGATGGCCACCGTACTCGGCGTGGCATTCGGCGAAAACCGCTTCAAACTCAGCGACCCCGCCGCTCGCTTTTACCCACCCATGAAACAACACCCAAGGGTGACCATGGCCGACCTCCTGCACTGGGCCTCGGGCCTCGACTGGCAGGAAGACTACGAATTCGCCCCGCTGAAATCCTCGGTGGTGGCAATGCTCTACACCCGCGGCCGCCACGACATGGCCGAATTCAGCGCCGACACCACCACCTTCAGCGCCCCCGGTCAGGCATTCCGCTATTCCAGCGGCGACAGCAATATCCTGTCCGCCACCCTCAAAGGCATGCTCGGCCACAAGGCCTACGTCGACTACCCATGGACCGCCCTGTTCCAGCCGCTGGGCATCCGCAACGCCACCTGGGAAAGTGACGCCGACGAAACCTTCGTCGCCTCTTCATACGCCTACCTCACCGCCCGCGACCTGGCGCGCGTCGGCCTGCTGATGCAGCGCGACGGTCGCTGGGGCGAGCGCCAGTTACTGCCCAAGGAGTGGATCGCGTTCAATCGCCAACCCTTCGACCACTACAAGCCCGGCCAGGACGAAGCCGTCCCCGGCGGCCAATGGTGGCTCAACCGCGAAGTGCAGGGCGCCGCCAAACCCTGGCCGGACGCGCCCGCCGACACCTTCGCCGCCCTTGGCCACTGGGGTCAGGCGCTCTACGTGATGCCCGATGAGCACCTGGTGATCGTGCGCTACGGCGACGACCGCGACGGTAGCTATCGCCATAACGAACTCCTCAAGCGCGTCCTCGCGGCGGTGCAACCATGATCCGCCGTCATCCCTTCATCAGCCTGTTGATCCTGCTGCTACTCATGTTGCTCGGCTGGGTCTGGCACGAGCGGGTCAACCTGCAAGCCTTCCCCGACATCATCGCCGCCTACACCGCCAAGGAGTACTGCTCTTGCCGGTATGTGGAAGGCAATCCCGCTGATTATTGCCTGGGTTATGTGAAGCAATACGTGCCCACCAGCGCCTTCGCCGACAACCCGGAAAAACACCGGGTGACCGCCAGCGGCCTGGGCCGCACCCACAGTGCCCAATGGCTGGGCCAACGCGAGGGCTGCCGACTCACGCCATGAGGTTCCACAGGGTGGAACCACCTTTGATTGTCCTCCTGCGCACATCGCGGTTATCTGGCGGTGTGCAACGAACAAGAACGGGAACACCCGCCTGCGAGGAGAATCACCATGAGCCCACACCAGCACATCCTGGATTGGCTGAGCGATGTCGTCAGCGACCTGCACGCCGTGCGTCAGGACATTCACGCCCACCCCGAACTGGGCTTTGAAGAAAACCGCACCTCGGCCCTCGTGGCGCAATCCCTGCGAAGCTGGGGCTATGAAGTCCACACTGGTATCGGCCAGACCGGCGTGGTCGGTGTGCTGCGCAATGGCAGCAGCGCGCGCAAGCTGGGGATTCGTGCCGACATGGATGCCTTGCCGATCATCGAAAACACCGGCGCCAGCTACAGCAGCCAACACGCCGGCTGCATGCACGCCTGCGGCCACGACGGCCACACCACCATGCTGCTGGGCGCCGCCCGTTACCTGGCCGCGACCCGTCAATTCGACGGCACCCTGAACCTGATTTTCCAGCCCGCCGAAGAAGGCCAGGGCGGCGCCGAAGCCATGCTCGCCGACGGCTTGCTGGAACGTTTTCCCTGCGACGCACTGTTCGGCATGCACAACATGCCGGGCTTGCCCGCTGGCCATCTGGGCCTGCGGGTCGGACCGATGATGGCCTCCCAGGACTTGCTCACCGTGACCCTCGAAGGTGTCGGCGGCCACGGTTCCATGCCGCACCTAACGGTGGACCCGCTGGTGGCCGCCGCCAGTATGGTCATGGCGTTGCAGACCGTGGTGGCGCGCAATATCAATGCCCAGGAAGCCGCCGTGGTGACCGTCGGTGCCCTGCAAGCGGGCCAGGCGGCCAACGTGATTCCCCAGCAAGCACTGTTGCGTTTGAGCCTGCGGGCCCTGGATGCAAACGTGCGTGAATTGATGCTGGAGCGGGTCAAGGCGATCATCCTGACCCAGGCCGCGAGCTTCGGCTGCACCGCGCAGATCGAACATCGGCCGGCCTATCCGGTGCTGGTTAACCACGCCGAAGAAACCGAATTCGCTCGGCAGGTCGGTGTCGCCTTGTTGGGTGAGGACGCCGTCGACGGCAACACCACCAAGCTGATGGGCAGCGAAGACTTCGCCTGGATGCTGCAACGTTGCCCCGGCAGCTACCTGTTTATCGGTAACGGCGTCTCGCGGCCGATGGTCCACAACCCCGCCTATGACTTCAACGACGACATCCTGTTGACCGGCGCCGCCTACTGGGGCGCGCTGGCCGAGAGCTGGCTCAAGCCCGCCTGACGACCTCTTTTTTCTGCCGCTGGACCCTTTCCCAACAGGTTGAATGGAGTGTTCCTCATGCAGACTGCAAAACAGGGCGTATCCCGCACCCGCCAGGTCGTGGCGGCGGTGATCGGCAATGCGCTGGAATGGTATGACTTCATCGTTTACGGCTTTCTCGCCAGCATCATCGCCCGGCAATTTTTCCCGTCGGAGGATGAATACGCCTCGCTGCTGATGGCCCTGGCCACCTTTGGTGTCGGCTTCTTCATGCGCCCGGTGGGCGGGATTCTGCTGGGCATGTATTCGGACCGTAAAGGCCGCAAGGCCGCGATGCAGTTGATCATCCGGCTGATGACCATCTCCATCGCCTTGATCGCTTTCGCCCCCAGCTACGCCGCGATCGGCATGGGCGCGCCGATGCTGATCGTGGTTGCACGCATGCTCCAGGGCTTTGCCACCGGCGGCGAATACGCCAGTGCCACGGCGTTCCTGGTGGAAAGCGCGCCGGCCCATCGCAAGGGGTTGTACGGTTCGTGGCAGTTGGTGGGGCAGTGCCTGGCGGTGTTCGGCGGCGCGGCGATGGTGGCGTTGGTGACGCACTTCTTCGAGCCGCAAACCCTTGAAGTCTGGGGTTGGCGCCTGCCGTTCATCTTCGGTTTGCTGATCGGCCCGGTGGGCTTGTGGATCCGCCGGCACATGGAAGACCCCGAGGAATTTATCGAGGCGCGCAAACAGGCCAAGGGGGCGGCACCGAGCTTGATGGACGTCATACGCGATCACCGCCGCAGCATCCTCGTGTCGATGGGCCTGGCCTGCGGGGCAACGGTGTCGTTCTACGTAGTGCTGGTGAATATGCCGACCTTTGCCCACAAGAACCTCGGCCTGCCTTTGGACCAGGTGCTGATGGTGCAGATGTTCGCGGTGGCGCTGATGACTGTGGTGATTCCGCTGTCCGGCCTGTTGTCGGATCGGCTGGGTCGGCGTCCGGTATTGATGGCGTTCACCCTGGCGTTTTTCGTGATGGTGTACCCGCTCTATGTGTGGGTCGCGGCCGCGCCGTCCATCGAGCGCTTGCTGGTGATGCAGGTGATGTTGTGCACCGCCATCGGCGGTTTTTTCGGCCCGGCGCCGACGGCCCTGGCCGAGCAGTTTCCCATCGAAGTACGCTCTACCGGGGTGTCGGTGGCCTACAACGTGGCGGTGATGGTGTTCGGGGGCTTTGCACCGTTGATCGTCACCTGGCTCAGCAAGGTGCTGGGCACGCCGGTAGCCCCGGCATTTTATGTGCTGTTCGCTTGCGTCCTGACGCTGCTGGGCACTTACTGCATGCATGAGGCGCCACGGGCGAAACGACCGGCGCCGTTTTCCAGCGAGGTGAAACCTTGAGTATTGTTGAACTGGATGCCATCGAACTGTCCCGGGCGATCCATGCGCGGCAGGTGTCCTGCCATGAAGTGATGCAGGCGTATCTGGCCCAGGTCGAGCGCTTCAACCCGGCGGTGAATGCGCTGGTCTCGCTGCGCTCTGATGAGGAGGTGCTGGCCGAAGCGATGCAGCGTGATCGCGAGTTGGATCAAGGCCAATCCCGTGGCTGGATGCACGGCATGCCCCAGGCGATCAAGGACCTGGCGGCCACCCAAGGTCTGCGTACCACCCTTGGCTCGCCGCTGTTCGCCGAGCACATTCCTCAAGAAGATGCGATCAGCGTGGCGCGGGTGCGGGCCAGTGGCGCGATCATCATCGGCAAGACCAACGTGCCGGAATTCGGCCTGGGCTCGCAGACCTACAACAGCGTGTTCGGCACCACCGGCAACGCCTATGACCCGCGCCTCGTGGCCGGTGGCAGCAGCGGCGGCGCGGCGGTGGCGTTGGCCTTGCGCATGCTGCCGGTGGCCGATGGCAGCGACATGATGGGTTCGCTGCGTAACCCGGCGGCGTTCAACAACGTATTTGGCCTGCGCCCGTCCCAGGGCCGGGTGCCTCACGGGCCGGCGCCGGAGCTGTTCGTCCAGCAACTGGCCACGGAAGGCCCGATGGGCCGCAGCGTGGCGGATGTGGCGCGGCTGCTGAGTGTGCAGGCCGGCTACGACCCTCGGGTGCCGTTGTCGCTCAAGGAAGATCCGGCGGTGTTGGGTGAGCCGTTGCAGCGCGACTTCAAGGGGGTGCGCCTGGGTTGGCTCGGGGATTACAACGGTTATCTGCCGATGGAAGACGGCGTGATGAGCCTGTGCGAATCGGCCCTCAAGGACTTCGCCGCGCTGGGTTGCGAGGTCGAGCACTGCCAACCGGAATTCTCCCTGGAACGCCTGTGGCAGACCTGGCTGGTACACCGCCATTGGCTGATCCAGGGCTCCCTCGGCGCGGCCTATGCCGACCCGCAAAAACGCGCACTGCTCAAGCCTGAGGCGCAATGGGAAGTGCAGGGCGGTTTGCAATTGAGTGCGGCGCACGTTTACCTGGCGTCGGTCAACCGCAGCGACTGGTACCGCGCCCTCGGCAAACTGTTCGAACGTTACGATTTCCTGTTGCTGCCCACCGCCCAAGTGTTCCCTTTCGATGCACAACAACCCTGGCCGCGCCTCGTCGCAGGGCGCGAGATGGACACCTATCACCGCTGGATGGAAGTAGTGATCGGCCCCACGCTGGCCGGTCTGCCGAGCATCAACGTGCCGGTGGGGTTCAACCCCCAGGGCTTGCCCATGGGCCTGCAGATCATCGGCCCGGCCCAGGCGGACAGGGCGGTGTTGCAACTGGCGTACGCCCACGAACAACTGACCCAGTGGGTGCAGCGGCGGCCGCCCGCTTACCTCTCGCCGACCGGCTGAGTCGCGACGGGCCTGTATCTTGCTGTGAAATCAGATCATCCATCGGCATCAAGGAGATCGACACATGGGCAGCGACGCCGAGACGGGAACCGTACGCTCAGTGGGGCGGGCACTGGCGATCATCGAATTGCTCGGCGAGCACCAGGCGCTGGGGCTGGAAGAGTTGCATTACCTGACTCACCTGCCCAAGGCCACCGTCTCGCGGATGCTGCTGACCTTGCAGGAACAGGGTTGGATCTATCGTGGCCTCAGCGATCGCCGTTACCGCCTGCGGGCCCGGCGCTTGTTCGGCGACACACAGCAACGTTTCAAACGCCAACTGGTGGAAAGCGCCGCGCCGTGGCTGCTGGACCTCAGCGAGCGCACCGGCCTGGTGGTGGATTTGTCGAGCTTCGACGGCGAACGCCTGGAAGTGATGGAAAGCGCGATCCCCACGGTGCTACGCAAGCTCTACCCGAACAACTGCCAGATCGTCGGCCAGCACGCCAGCCTGTTTCATTCGGCCATGGGCAAGGCGTGCTTGTCGCAATTGTCGGCGGATGAAGTGCAGCGCCTGGCCGGCCGTGAGCGGGTGGCGGAAGACGATCAATACCGGGCGTGTGAACAATCCCAGCACCAGGGGTTTGGCCAGCGCACCGAAGGCTACTGGGAATACCCGGTGCGCCTGCCGTTCCTGATTCGCGCGGTGGCTTTGCCGGTGCGGGCCAATGGCCGGTTGGTGGGCAGCATGGCGCTGCATTGGCCGATGGATCAGGCTCCGGTGGAACGGGTGCTGAGCCTGCACCTGGCCACCCTGGAATCGACCATTCGCGATGTGCAGCAGGCGTTGGCCTGATATACAGCTCCCACACAAGCCCGCTCCCACATTGGATTTGCGCCGTTCGTTACATTGCGCTTAAGGTTCGTCCAGGTTTTTTGCCCCAAGAGTCTTTATGTCCCTGTTCAAACCCATGGCTTTCCTGCTGCTGGCCGGTGCAGCGGTGCCTGCTTACGCCGACTGGTACCTGGACAACGAGTCCTCGCGCCTGTCGTTCGTCACCACCAAAAACACCGACGTCGCCGAAGTGCAGCGCTTTCTGGTGCTGCATGGCAAGGTCGACAGCAAGGGCGCGGCGCAGCTGGAAGTCGAACTGGAGTCGATCAACAGCGGCATTCCGCTGCGCGACGAGCGCATGCGCAATGAGCTGTTCGAGATCAAGACCTTCCCGGACGCGGTGATCAACGCGCAGATCAACCTGCAACCGATCAACGACCTAGCCCCCGGTGCGCAATACGAGCTGCGCCTGCCGCTGTCGGTGACGCTGCACGGCAAGACCCAGACCTACAGCGCCGAATTGCTGGCGACTCGCCTGGATGACCGACGCTTCCAGGTGGTCACCCTGGAACCGCTGGTGGTGCACGCCGAGGATTTCGATTTGCTGCCGGGCGTGGCCACATTGCGCAAGGCCGCCGGGCTGTCGCAGATCAGCCTGTCGGTGCCGGTGGGTGCGGTCCTGATTTTCACGGCGCGCTGACATGAGCGGCGCAGTGTTCCCGTGGCGCAGCGCCAACCGTTTCGAGTTGATGATCGACGGTCCGAGTTTCTTTCCACGCATGTTGGAAGGCATCGCCCAGGCTGAGCAACAGGTCGCGCTGGAGTTGTATCTGGTGGAGGCGGGCGCGTGTGCCGAGGCGATGGTTCAGGCCTTGGTGGCCGCCGCCGAACGTGGCGTGCGCGTACGTTGCCTGTTCGATGACTACGGCAGCCTGGCGTTTACCCTGGGCCTGCGCCGGCGATTGATCGATGCGGGGGTGGACCTGCGTTTCTATAACCGCCTGAGGTGGCGCCGCTGGATGCGCAACCTCTACCGAGACCACCGCAAGCTGTTGCTGATCGACCAGACCGTCGCTGTGGTCGGCGGCACGGGTGTGACGGATGAATTCTGGACACCCGGGGAAGACACCGCCGACTGGCACGAAGTGATGGTGCAGATTCGTGGCCCGTTGGTGCTGGATTGGCAGGCGTTGTTTGATCGCCAATGGCTGGCCAACGACGATCGCAGGGCCTGGAAACCGGCCACGCATTTTGGCCTGCCACGCTTGCCCAAGGTGCCGGCGACAGGGCCGGGGCTGGGGCGGGTGGCCTATGCGGATGCTCGTCAGCATCGGGATATTTTGCAGTCACTGATCCGTGCGCTGAACAGCGGCCACCAGCGTATCTGGCTGGCCACGCCGTATTTCCTGCCGACCTGGAGCGTACGGCGTGCCCTGCGCCGGGCGGCGGGGCGCGGAGTGGATGTGCGCTTGCTGTTGACCGGGCCGCGTACCGATCACCCGTCGGTGCGGTATGCCGGGCACCGTTATTACCCGCGTTTGCTCAAGTCCGGGGTGCAGATCTTTGAGTATCAGCCGTGCTTCCTGCACCTGAAAATGGTGTTGGTGGACGATTGGGTGAGCATTGGGTCGTGCAACTTCGATCACTGGAATCTGCGCTTCAACCTGGAGGCGAATCTGGAGGCGTTGGACCCGGAATTGACGTTGGCGGTGGCGGGGAGTTTCGAAAGGGATTTTGCCAAGAGCCAGGTGGTGAGCCTTGAGGCGTGGCAGTCACGGCCATTGTGGCGGCGCGTGAAGCAGCGGGTGTGGGGGTGGATTGATCGGTTGGTGGTCAATCTTCTGGACCGCCGCGGCTAGCCAGAACACCCCAATCAAATGTGTGAGCGGGCTTGCTCGCGAAAGCGGTGGATCAGCCAAACTTCCATTGACTGACACACCGCATTCGCGAGCAAGCCCGCTCCCACACTTTGACCGAGCAAGACTTTAGAGCAGTTCGAAACTCTGCTGCTTCACATCCTGGGAATCCAATCCGATCTGCACATTGAACTCGCCCGGCTCAGCTGCGAACTTCAGTTGGGTGTTGTAGAACTTCAAGTCTTCCTCGGTGATGGTGAAGTGCACCGCGCGCTCTTCGCCCGCCTTGAGCATGATCTTCTGGAAGTTCTTCAATTCCTTCACCGGGCGGATCATCGAGCCGGCCACGTCCTGGATGTACAGCTGCACCACGGTTTCGCCATCGACCTTGCCGGTGTTTTTCACCAGCACGGTGGCGTCGAGCTTGCCGGACTTGTTCAGGGTGGTGGACGACAGTGCCATGTCTGACAGGCTGAAGCTGGTATAGCTCAAGCCATAACCAAACGGAAACAGCGGCCCGGTGGTGTCATCGAAGTACTGCGAGGTGTAGTTGCCCGGCTTGCCCGGGGTGAACGGCCGACCAATGCTCAGGTGGTTGTAGTAGGTCGGAATCTGCCCCACCGAACGCGGGAAGGTGATCGGCAGCTTGCCCGACGGGTTGTAGTCACCGAACAGCACGTCAGCGATGGCGTTGCCGCCTTCGGTACCGGCGAACCAGGTTTCGAGGATTGCGTCAGCCTGTTCGTTCTCCTCGACAATCGACAGCGGACGGCCATTCATCAACACCAGCACCAGCGGTTTGCCGGTGGCTTTCAAGGCCTTGATCAGGTCGCGCTGGCTCTGCGGGATGTTCAGGTCGGTGCGGCTCGACGACTCGTGGGACATGCCACGGGACTCGCCCACTGCGGCCACGACCACATCGGCGCCTTTGGCGGCCTTGACGGCTTCGTCGATCATGTCCTGGGACGAGCGCGGGTCATCCACCACTTCCGGCGCATCGAAGTTCAGGAAGTTGAGGTAGTCGACGACTTTCTTGTCGTTGGTGATGTTGGCGCCACGGGCATAGATCACTTTGCCCTTGTCGCCGATCACGGCATTCATGCCGTCCAGCAGGGTCACCGATTGCGCGGGTTTACCGGCAGCGGCCCAACTGCCCATCATGTCGATCGGCGCCTTGGCCAGCGGGCCGACCAGGGCGATGGTCGCGGTCTTTTTCAGCGGCAGGGTGTCGTTCTGGTTTTTCAGCAGCACCAGGCTGCGGCGTGCCACGTCACGTGCGTCGGCGCGGTGCAGACGGCTTTCGGCGTAGGTGTCGGCCGGGTCATCCTCGGCCTTGCCGATGCGCAGGTACGGGTCGGCGAACAGGCCCATGTCGTACTTGGCGCCGAGCACTTCGCGCACGGCGTTGTCGATGTCGCTCTGTTCGATCTCGCCGGATTTCAGCAGGCCGGGCAATTCCTTGCCGTAGAGCGAGTCGTTCATGCTCATGTCGATGCCGGCCTTGATCGCCAGCTTGGCGGCTTCACGCCCGTCCTTGGCCACGCCGTGCTTGATCAATTCGAAGATCGCACCGTGGTCGCTCACGGCCAGGCCCTTGAAGCCCCAGTCCTTGCGCAACAGGTCGTTCATCAGCCAGGTGTTGGCGGTGGCTGGCACGCCGTTGATCGAGTTCAGCGCAACCATCACCCCGCCGGCACCGGCCTTGATGGCGGCGTGGTAGGGCGGCAGGTAGTCCTGGTACATCTTGACCGGGCTCATGTCGACCACGTTGTAGTCGCGACCGCCTTCCACCGCGCCATACAGGGCGAAGTGCTTGACGCTGGCCATGATGCTGTCGGCCTTGGCGGGGCTTGTGCCCTGGAAGGCCTTGACCATCACTTCGGCAATGCGCGAGGTGAGGTAGGTGTCTTCGCCAAAACCTTCGGAGGTGCGCCCCCAGCGTGGGTCACGGGAGATGTCGACCATCGGTGCAAAGGTGATGTCGAGGCTGTCGGCGGCGGCTTCCTGGGCGGCGATGCGCCCGGAATGGCCGATGGCGTCCATGTCCCAGCTGGAGGCCAGGGCGAGGCTGATGGGGAAAATCGTGCGGTGGCCGTGGATCACGTCATAGGCGAAGAACATCGGGATCTTCAGCCGGCTGCGCATGGCCGCGTCCTGCATCGGACGGTTTTCCGGGCGGGTGATCGAGTTGAAGGTGCCGCCGATACGGCCTGCGGCGATTTCCTTGCGGATCAGCTCGCGGGGCATTTCCGGCCCGATGCTGATCAGGCGCAACTGGCCGATCTTTTCATCGAGGGTCATTTGTTTCAGCAGATCACTGACGAAGGCGTCTTTGTCCTTGAGTACTGCGGGCTTTGTTTCGGCAAATACGGAATGAGTGGCCAAACTGACAACAAGGCCCAGCAAACACAGCTTCTTCATGAAAATCCTTTCTCGCAGCCTTGGGACCGGAGAGCGTCTATTGTTGTTCGGGTGTTGTTCAGATAAATACCGCACACTTCTGAACTCTTATTGGCGCTGGGCATCTTTTAGCTGATTGGCACGATGCAATCCAGTGGGTGGTGGCGGATTATGCCCTAAGCCCGTGGCTAACGCGTCAGTCGGTAAATTTCATAGGTTTGGCAGGAGAAACACCATGCAAGCAGCACAAGGTTACCGCTGGGGCTGGAAGGCCGTGGCATTGATACTGGTGAGCACCGTGCTGAGCGGTTGCGGCATCAACAAGATCCCGACCCTGGACGAACAGGCCAAGGCGGCCTGGGCCCAGGTGCAGAACCAGTACCAGCGGCGCGCCGACCTGATCCCCAACCTGGTGGAAGTGGTCAAGGGCTATGCGGCCCATGAACAGGACACCCTGACCGCCGTGATCGAAGCACGGGCCAAGGCCACCTCGATCCAGGTGGATGCCAGTACCCTGGACAACCCGGAAAAACTCAAGCAGTTCCAGCAAGCCCAGGACGGCTTGAGCGGTGCACTCAGCCGCTTGATGGTGGTGTCCGAGCGCTACCCGGACCTGAAGGCCAACCAGAACTTCCTGGCCCTGCAATCGCAACTTGAAGGCACTGAAAATCGCATCGCCGTGGCCCGTCGCGACTTTATCCAGGCGGTACAGGCCTACAACACCGAGATCCGCACCTTCCCGGGTCGCCTGTGGCACAGCCTGATGTACAGCGACTTGCCGGTCCGCGCCAACTTCGAGGCCACCAGTGCCGATGCCGATAAAGCGCCGCAAGTGAAATTCTGATGGGCAAGCGCGCTTGGCTGCTGGCGGCGGTGCTGCTGGCCTTTAGCCTGACCGCCCAGGCCGCCCTGAACTTCCCGGCCCTGACCGGGCGGGTGGTCGACAACGCCCAGATGATCGATCCGGCCGTGCGTGCGCAACTGACCCAGCAATTGCAGGCGCTGGAGCAGACCAGCGGTGACCAGATCGTGGTGGTCACCGTGCCTGACCTGCAAGGCGTACCCATTGAAGACTTCGGTTATCAACTGGGTCGCGCCTGGGGCATCGGCCAGAAGGGCAAGGACAACGGCGCATTGCTGATTGTCGCCCGGGATGAGCACAAGATCCGTATCGAAGTGGGTTACGGCCTGGAAGGCGTACTCACCGACGCGCAGTCCTGGGTGATCATCAACCAGGTGATCGCCCCGGCGTTCAAGACGGGCAACTACAGCAAGGGCATCAGTGACGGCGTGGCGGCGATGCTGCAGGTGGTGGGCGGCGATCCGCTGGCCGTGCCTGCGCATGTGTCTGAAGCCAACTTCGCCAAGCAAAACCCGGGCATTTCCATTGGTCTGTTCATCCTGTTGCTGGCGGTCCTGTGGCTGTGCAATCGCATGGGCCTGCCCGTTGGCGCTATCCTGCTGGCGATTCTCAGCAGCAGTGGCCGTGGCGGCGGGGGAGGCGGTGGCGGTGGCGGTGGTGGTTTCAGGGGCGGCGGCGGTGGTTTCGGTGGCGGTGGCGCCTCGGGTGGCTGGTAATGACAATAACGAGAGAGCATCAACAACCATGGCATTACTGAGTCAACACGAGCAACGCCAGGTCGCCGAGGCGATCGCCAGGGTCGAGCAGCAGACCGACGCCGAACTGGTGACCGTGCTCGCGGCCCGTGCCGACGACTACGCCTACATCCCGCTGTTGTGGGCCAGCCTGTTGGCGCTGGTGGTGCCGGGGATCATTCACTACCTGTCGGGCTGGCTGACCATGTACACCTTGCTGCTGGCGCAGTGGGGCACGTTCGTTGTGCTGTGCCTGGTGTTCCGGTTGCCCAGGGTCACCACGCGGCTGATTCCGCGCTCGGTGCGCCACTGGCGTGCGTCCAACCTGGCACGGCGGCAGTTTCTGGAGCAGCACCTGCACCACACGCTGGGCAGTACCGGGGTGCTGATTTTTGTCAGTGAGGCCGAGCGGTATGTGGAAATCCTGGTGGACAAGGGGATTTCCAGTCGCCTGGATGACGGCGTTTGGGATGCGATCGTCAAGGACTTCACCCGTCAGGTGAAGCAGGGGCAGACGTTGGCCGGGTTTGTCGCGTGCATTGAAGCCTGCGGCGAGTTGCTCAAGGAGCACGTGCCGGTGACCCATGCGCGCAATGAGCTGCCGAATCGGTTGGTGGTGTTGGAGTAGTGTAAAATTCCCGGCATTCCCTGCCCGAGGCGTTTTTGTTCATGTCTGCCACCGCTAAACCTGCCAGCCCCGCGCCGGATCATCACGCGCAGTTCCTCGAACTGCTGAGCGCGAGCCTTGAGCAAAACGCCTTTATCAAGCTGGTGCTGGCCAAGTACGTCGGCACCGAGCCTGATCTTCAGAAGCTGATCATCAAGCAGCTGACGGTCAAGGATCAGCCTTGCCTGTCCTTCGTCTACCGCTACAAGACCCGCGACATCACCAAGAACTTCTCCCTGGCCGATGGCGTGGCAGCGATTGCCGAGCTGCTGCCGGCGTCGTTCAAGAACGCGCACCTGCTGTCGGTGACCGACGAAGCCCAGCTGGAATACAGCAAGAAGAACAAAAGCTCGCTGTTCAAAAGCAAGCCGCAACAACTGCGGGAGGCGCCGTCTGCCGAGCACAACCGCGAGAAGAATCGCTTCCTGGACCTGTCCCGGCCCTTTCTCGCTGACCTTGGCGTGACCAACACCAAGCACGAGCTGATCCCGGCGATGTCGCGCAAGTGGAAGCAGATCAACAAGTTCATCGAAGTGTTCAGCCATGCGCTGACCACCTCACCGCTGAAGCTGGACCAGCCGGTGCGGGTCGCGGACTTTGGTTCGGGCAAGGGCTACCTGACGTTTGCGATCCACGATTACCTGCGCAACACCCTCAACGCTGAGGGCGAAGTCACCGGTGTGGAACTGCGCGAAGACATGGTGACCCTGTGCAACAACGCCGCCGCCCGCCTGGACCACCCGGGGCTGGTGTTCAAGTGTGGTGATGTGCGCAGCGTCGCGCCCAGCGAACTGGACGTGATGATCGCCCTGCATGCCTGCGACATCGCCACCGACTACGCGATTCACACCGGCATCCGCTCCGGGGCGTCGATCATCATGTGCTCGCCGTGCTGCCATAAGCAGATTCGTTTGCAGATCCAGAGCCCGGTGCTGCTCAAGCCGATGCTCCAATACGGCCTGCACCTGGGCCAACAGGCGGAAATGGTCACCGACAGCCTGCGTGCGTTGTTCCTTGAAGCCTGCGGCTATGAAACCAAGGTGTTTGAGTTCATCTCGTTGGAACACACCAACAAGAACAAGATGATCCTTGCCGTGAAACGTGCGGAGCCGGTGGATAACGCTCAGCTCCTGGGGAAAGTCCAGGAGCTCAAGGCGTTCTACAACATCACCGAACATTGCCTCGAAACCCTGCTGCGGTCGGACGGTTACCTCGCCTGAGTACGACGCAAATCAAAAATGTGGGAGCGGGCTTGCTCGCGAAAGCGGTGTGTCAGTCACCTGATGTATCAACTGATCCACCGCATTCGCGAGCAAGCCCGCTCCCACATTAGACTGCGCTGGGCTTGGGAGCTGGCGCAGGCTTAACACTGGTCTTGCGCCCCAACATCACCGTCACAATTACCCCGCAGGCAAACAGCCAGGTAATCGGTTCGATGTGCTCACCAAAAAACAGCGCGGAAAACGCGATGGTGAAAAAGATCTGCAACAGCTGAATCTGGCTGACTCGGGCGATGCCACCCATGGCCAGCCCGGCGTACCACGCAAAGAAACCCAGGAACTGCGAAAACAGCGACACATAACCAAACGCCCACCAGGTGCGCATGGAAATCGGCCCTTCGTGTTGCAGCGCCAGGTAGGCCACCGGCCCGATCAATACCGGCGTCGACAGCACCAGCGCCCAGCAGATCACCTGCCAACCGCCCATCTCCTTGGCCAAACGGCCGCCTTCTGCGTAACCCAGGCCACCCACGGCAATCGCCCCGAGCATCAACAGGTCGCCCGCCTGGATACTGCCGGCCCCGGTGATCAACGCATAACTCAGCACCAGCGCACTGCCCAGCGCCGCGCAGGCCCAGAACGCCTTCGATGGCCGCTCATGGGACAACCACGCGGCATACAGCGCCACGCACAGCGGCTGCAAACCGTTGACCAGCGCGCCATGGGACGCGGGCAAGGTTTGCATGGCCCAGGCCGACAGCACCGGGAAGCCCAGGATCACCCCGGCAATCACCAGCGTCAGCCCGCGCACCTGGCGCCAGGTGGGCCAGCGCTCACGGCGCCACAGCAACAACGCCGCCGCCGGCACCGCCGCAAACAACGCCCGGCCCAGGCCATTGAGCAGCGGGTGGATTTCCTGCACCACGATACGGGTGAAGGGCAGGGTGAGGCTGAAGATGACGACGCCCAGCAGGCCGAGGGCCATGCCGGTATTTTCGCGGGAGCTCATGGAAGGAACCAGAATCGAATGGGCCGGAAGTGGACGTTCATCTAGCCACAAAGCCCGGAGAACGCGGGCCTACAGCTGGGTGCAGATTGATCCGTACAGTTTTGAATGGGCGACTCGGTTCATGTGGGAGCTGTCGAGCCTTGGCGAGGCTGCGATGGGATCAACGCAGTTTACCTGTCAGGCCGAGGTGTCTGCATCGCGGGCAAGCCCGGCTCCCACACAAGCCGGGGTGCTGATGTAGTAGCGGGCCATTACCCGGCCCATCGGCACAGGTCTATCTTGGCTACTCCTGTCTGCCCAACCGTTCAACCGGAGGAATGTCCCATGGCCGCGAAGAAAATCCTGATGCTGGTCGGCGATTACGTCGAAGACTATGAAGTGATGGTGCCGTTCCAGGCGCTGCTGATGGTGGGGCATACCGTGCACGCCGTGTGCCCGGACAAGACCGCCGGCCAGACCGTGCGCACGGCGATCCACGACTTCGAAGGCGACCAGACCTACAGCGAAAAGCCCGGGCACCTGTTCGCCCTGAACGCAGATTTTGCCAAGGTCGACGCCGCCGACTACGACGCGTTGCTGGTGCCCGGTGGTCGCGCGCCCGAGTACCTGCGCCTGAACGAAAAAGTCCTGCAACTGGTCAAGGCCTTCGATAAGGCTGGCAAGCCCATCGCTGCGGTATGCCACGGCGCACAATTGCTGGCCGCCGCCGGCATTCTGGAAGGCCGTGAGTGCAGCGCTTACCCGGCGTGCGGGCCGGAAGTGCGATTGGCGGGCGGTACGTTCATCGATATCCCGGTGACCGACAGCCACGTTCAAGGCAATCTGGTGACGGCACCGGCGTGGCCGGCGCACCCCAGCTGGCTGGCGGGTTTCCTCGGCCTGCTGGGCACCAAAATCACCCTGTGAAGTGGAGGTCATCGCCATGTGCGAGCTGTACGTCAAGGCCGACCCGATTCTGTACGAGTCCCGCTCGCGTTCCCTGCGCATCTGCGGCGTGGTGACCACCGTGCGCCTGGAAAACCAGTTCTGGGACATCCTCAGCGAAATCGCCGAGGTGGATGGCATGACCACCAATCAACTGATCGCCAAACTGTATGAAGAGGTGATGGACTACCGCGGCGAAGTGGTGAATTTCGCTTCGTTCTTGCGGGTGAGTTGCACGCGGTATCTGAGCAAGCAGCGGGTTCAGGCCCCAGAGCTCAGCCTTGTGAATACAAGAAATGGCGCGCAGAAGATCTGAATGTGGGAGCGGGCTTGCTCGCGAAGGCGGTGTGTCAGGTAACTCATCTACTGACTGATCCAGCGCTTTCGCGAGCAAGCCCGCTCCCACATTGATTAGGTGGGGTCAGAAGAACCGCGTCACGCTGATCTTCGCATCCCGGCCCTTGGTGTAGGCGCGGTCGCCGCTCAACGCCGGGCGGAAGTTGTTGTTGAACAGGTTATCCACGGTGAAGTTGACCTCGGTGCCCTTGAGGTAAGCCTGCTGCGGCTTCCAGCTGGCGAACAGGCCCTGGGTGTTGTAGCGCTTGTTGCCGTATTGGTCGTAGAACAGGTCGCCGATGCTGGTGCCCGGACCGCCGGAATACTTGTCGCTCGGCAAACGGCTGGTGGCGCCGATGAACTGCCCTTGCCAGCCCACCTGAGCATCGAGGCTCGGGATCTTGGTGCCGAGTACGATCACCCATTTGGTCGGCGGAATATCCCGCGCCCAGACGTCCGGGCCCCATGGGTTGGTGTAGGCGCCTTCGTGTTTGCCGGTGGTGTAGGCGAAGGACACCGAGCCGAACACGTAGGTGGAGTCGTAGAAACTCTCGGCCTCAAAGCCCTTGATGGTCATGCCGCCGATGTTGCGGTAGTTGGACATTGCCCCCGGCGGGCAGGCGCTGGAAATCGTCCCGCCGTTGACCGCCTGGTTCTGGCAGCCCACGCCCGTGTTCTTGAAGATCTCGTCCTCGACCTTGTTGTGGAACAGCGTGGTACGCAGTTGCAGGTTGTCGCCGTGGGTGAACACATCGGCGAAGCGGGTGACGTTGCCCAGGGTGATGGAGGTGATGCGCTCCGGGTCCAGGTCGAGGCTGGTGGCGGTGCGGCTGCCCAGGCCCTGGACTTCATACTGCTCGTCGATCACCGGGGCGCGCCAGGTGCGGCTCCAGTTGGCAAACATCGCCACGTTCGGGGTGATGGTCCAGTAGGCCGCCAGGCGCGGCGACCAGCCGGTGTAGGTGCGGTCGCTGTAGTCGTGGCCGATGGCCGGATCGGGGTTGCTGTAGTACGGCGCGTCGTTGGCTTCGCCGCGGTTGCGCACATGGTCATAGCGCATCGACGGGGTAATGGTCACATCGCCCAGCGTCACCGCGTCCTGGATAAAGAAACTGTGGGTGTCGACCTTGCCATGGGGCATGAAGCCCGGCTGGAAGTGCCCGTAGTTGTATTTCGGGGTGTTGTAGGTGGCGCCGGGCATCCACATTTCGGTTTCCCGGGTGTGCTTGCGAATCTGCACCCCGGTGGTCACCGCGTGCTGCAACGCACCGGTGGAAAACAGGCTGACGTTGCGTACGTCGAGGTTCTTGTCGTTGTAGGCGGTGTCCATCTTGCGCCCGCCAGTGGCCAGCTGGAAAAACGCCGTGGCGTCTCGCTCGTCGGTCTGGTCGGTATTGGATTCGGAATACTTGATGGTCAAGTCCACCAGCGGGTTATTCATCGGCTTGTATTCGTACTTGCCGGACCAGGTGGTGTCGACGGTGTTGCGGTTGGCCAGGAAGCGTTTCAGCGCGGCTTCGTAGCCATAGCGGTCGATGTTGGCCTGGGTCGGCGGCGTCGGGTAGCTGGCGGCAGAGAAGGGCGTCCAGCGCTGGCTGTTGGAGCGCGAATACGACAGGCCAAGGCTTTGCTCATCGGTGAAGTGAGCATTGAACTTGAACAGTTTGCCATCCACATTCTGGGCGCTGTTGGGCAGGCGCTTGGGGTTGATCGGGTACTGGTTGTTGTCGTTGGGCAGGGTGGCGGCCAGTTTCATGTCGCCGCCGTCGCGCTGGGTCAGGTAGGCCAGGGCGTCGAAGCGGCCGTCATCGGTACGGCCGTAGACCGCGCTGCTGTAGACCTGCTCATGGTCGTTGCTGGAGTAGCCGTATTTGAGCATGGCGCCGCTGTTACGCCCGTCCTTGAGCAGGTCCGGGGCATCCTTGGTGGTCATGTTGACCGTACCGCCAAAGCCGCCGTTGCCGCTGAAGGGCGAGTTGGGGCCTTTCTCCACTTCGATGCTCTTGATCAGCTCGGGCTCGATAAACACGGTGCCTTGCTGGTAGCGCTCAAACCCGCTTTTGGTGGCGCCATCGACGGTCAGCGGCACGTCTTCGGCGTCGCCGAAACCCCGGATGTTGATGGTCTGGCCGCCGGGCTTCAGCGAGCCGCCCTGGCTGATACCGGGCAAGGTTTGCAGCAGGCTGGGGATGTTATTGGACTGGTAGCGGTCGATGTCGGCCTGGCTCAGGGTCGAGCGGCCGACGGTGGTGGAGTCCACCTCGTTACCGGTGCCGATCACGCTCAGGGCCTCCAGTTGGATCGCGCTGCTGTTGGTGGTCTTGCCTTCTTCGGGGCGTACCACGTAGGTGCTGCCGACCTTGAGCAACACGAACTCGCCGTTGTTGAGCAAGGTGCGAATCGCCACTTCCGGTGTGAAGTCGCCATTGAGGGCCGGTGCCTGGACGTTTTTCAGCAGCGCTTCATCGAACAGCAGCTGGATTTTCGCCTGCTGCGCCACCTGGCTCAGGGACGTGGCCAGGGACTGGGCCGGCAGTTGCAGCTTGAACGACTCGGCCTGGGCACTCAGGCTGAAGGCCAGGCAGGCGGCAATGGCGGTGGGTCGAAGAAACAGGTGCTGAACGTGGCAAGGCGCGCGAAACATGAAATCCCCCGAAGTAGCCAAATGGCCAGAAAGGTGTGCGTATCAAACGCAGACCCGAGGAAGACGCGGCAGGAAAAATAATCCTCACATGCGAATGCAAAATATTCTCAAATGAGAGTGTCGAGGGATTATTTTCGAGGCTCAATCCTGATATTGCCGTCGGCCAGGGCCACGGTTTTTACCGGCAGCAGGGCGGGCAGGGCGTTGAGCAGGGCGTCCGGATCATTCACGTCCAGATTGCCCGAGACCTTCAACTGCGCTACCGCGCTGTCCACCAACAACGGCGCCTGTGGCCGGTACAGGCTCAACTCGTCCATCAGGCTGGCCAGCTCGCGATTACGAAACGATACGTGCCCGCCGCGCCAATCGGCGACCTCGCCGGCTTCGAGGGTTTGCTGTTGCAAGGTGCCCTTGGCATAACTGAACGTGGCGCGCTGCTGGGCGCCGAGCAGCGTAGCTGGCACCTTGGCATTCGCGTCGAACGCGACTTGGCCGTGGGCCACGCTGACCACCAACTGTTGCTTGCTGCGCCGTACATCGAAGCCGGTGCCGACCACCCGCACATTGGCTTCACCGGCTTGCACGAACAGTGGCCGTTCCTTGTCGGGTGCCACCTCGATATACAGTTGCCCTTGATCCAGATGCACGACGCGCTGATGACTGTTGAAATCCAGCCGTAGGCGCGTGTTGGCATTGACGTACAAGGTGCTGCCGTCGGGCAAGTGCAAGGTGCGCATGCCCTTGGCATGGGCCGCGACCTGGGCGTGGAACAGCTCGCGCGGGGCGTCGAGATTGCTCGTCAGCAGGGCACACACCAAGGCGGCCGCCACCGCCAGGGCCGGGCGCCAGACTAACGTTTTGCGCACGGGCAGCGGTGTGGGTTTGTTCAGTTGCTGCAACTGGGCGAGGTCGGCCCACAGCTGTTCGAATTCGGCGTAGGCACGGGCATGCGCCGGCTCGGACTGCCAGGCGGCAAACGCCTTGCGGTCGGCGCGACCGGCGTCATTGCGGTTGCGCGCAAACCAGCTGGCGGCTTGGGCATCGATGGAGTCGCGGGCCTCGATGTCACAGCTGTCGATGTCGCTCAGGCGGGTCATTCTGGCTGCTCCTTGCCCTGTTCTTGTTGAAGTCGCTGCTTGCAATGCAGCAAGGCAAAAGCGATGTGCTTTTCCACCATGCTGACGGAAACGCCCATGCGTTCGGCGATCTGCGCCTGGCTCAGGCCTTCGAAGCGGTGCAGCATAAGGGCTTCTCGTCTTCTCGGCGAGAGTTCAGAGAGGACTTCTTTCAACTGTTCCAGGCGTTGCAGGCGTTGCGCGGCGGCCATGGGATCGTCTCGCGAGTCGCTGACAGGTTCGGCATCCAGTTCGGCCTGTTGCTGGTGGACGGTGTGCCGCACCTTTTGTTTGCGCCAGTGATCGCGCAGCAGATTGCGCGCCATCTGGAACAGAAACGCCCGTGGCTGCTCGACCTGGGCGCGGTCGCGGTAGTCCAGCCACTGGGTGAAGACGTCCTGGGTCATGTCTGCCGCGTCGCTGGCGTTGTCCGTGCGTTTGCGCAGGAAATGCAGGATATCTGCATAAAACCTGCGAAAAGCATCGGCCGACAGCGGGTCGGGCTTGGGACGAGACATGGATATCCTTCTTGACGAAGCACGACGTGGAAAAGTCGCGAATGATATCGAGAACTATTATCATTTGTCTCTAGTGAAATTCTACGGAGGAATGCGGACTGAATGTGGGAGCGGCTTGCTCGCGAAGGCGGTGAATCAGTCGACATATTAATTGACTGACCCACCGCCTTCGCGAGCAAGCCCGCTCCCACCTTTGGATGGCGTTTCAGCGCAACAGGGTCAGCAGTGCTTGCAACTGAACACGGCCAGGCTCACCCAGCGGGAACACCGGCAACCGTGGATCCCCCGACTCCAGCCCCGTCAGCTGCAAACCGGCCTTGATCGTCGCCGGCAAGCCGCCTTTGAGGATGAAGTCCAGCAACGGCAACTGGCGATAAAACAGTTCCCGGGCTTTCTCCAGGTCATTGGCCAAAACGGCTTCATACAAATCCAGGTTGAGCTGCGCAATCAGGTTCGGCGCCGCCGTGCACCATCCCTTCGCCCCTGCCGCAAACGCCTCCAGTGCCAGCGGATTGCAGCCGTTGTAGAACGGCACCTGGCCCTCGCTACGCCGATGCAGTTGGTGCATGCGCTGAATATCCCCGGTGCTTTCCTTGACCATGGTCACGTTGTCGACGCTGTCGACGATGCGCAGGATCAAGTCCACCGACATATCGGTGCCGCTGGTGGCCGGGTTGTTGTAGAGCATGATCGGCACGCCGATGCTGTCGCCAATGGCCGCGTAGTGAGCGAGGATTTCCGCTTCGCTGAGCTTCCAGTAAGAGGCCGGCAATACCATCACTACGTCCGCACCGTGGGCTTCGGCAAACTGCGCGCGACGCACGGCCTTGGCGGTGGTCAGGTCGGAGACGCTGACGATGGTCGGCACGCGTTTGCCCACTTTCTGGATGCTGTAGGCGGCGACTTCATCCCACTCCGCATCGCTGAGGTAGGCGCCTTCGCCGGTGCTGCCCAGCGGGGCGATAGCGTGCACGCCGCTGTCGACCAGGCGGTCGATCGAAAGCCCCAGGGCGTCCAGGTCAATGCGCTGGCCGTCCGCGCTGAACGGGGTGATGGTGTAGCCGATAATGCCGTGAATAGAAGGGCTGGACATGGAAAAGGCTCCGGTCGAAAAAGGGTTTCAGTTCAGGCAATCGGCGTGTTGGCGCAGGTTCTGCCGAGCGTAGTAGTTGAACGCAGCGCCGTGGCGCTTGGGCTTGGAAATCCAGTCATGGGCTTCGCGGCCCAGCTCCGGCAGGATCGGTTTGATCGTGCCGGCGGCCATCGCCAGCAGCTGCAACTTGGCGGCACGCTCGATCAACTGTGCGATCACACAGGCTTCCTCGATGCTCGCCCCGGTGGACAATTGGCCGTGGTGAGAAAGCAGAATCGCGCGTTTATCCCCCAGGGCGGCGGTGATGATTTCGCCTTCTTCGTTGCCCACCGGCACGCCGGGCCAGGCTTCGAGGAACGCGCAGTCTTCGTACAGCGGGCAGAGGTCCATGTGGGACACCTGCAGCGGCACTTCCAGCATCGACAACGCAGCGATATGAGTCGGGTGAGTGTGGATGATGCAATTCACATCCGGGCGACCGCGGTACACCCAGCTGTGGAAACGGTTGGCCGGGTTGGGCATGCCGTGGCCTTCCAACACTTCCAGGTCTTCATTGACCAGCAGCAGGTTGCTGGCGGTGATCTCATCGAAACCCAGGCCGAGTTGTTGGGTGTAATAGGTGCCCGGACTGGGGCCGCGTGCGGTGATCTGCCCGGCCAGGCCGGAGTCGTGGCCGTTTTCGAACAGGATCCGGCAGGTGAGTGCCAGCTTTTGCCGGTCGGTCCACGTATTATCCGCCAGGGTGTTTTGCATCTGGCTCAGCGCTTGCTTGACCAGTTGGTCTTTCGGGAGTGCTAATGTCTTGGCCATATCAGTGTCCTTGTTCGTCGCAAATGACACGAAAGAGACTATATGACACAAAGTGTCATTGGCAAGCATTCATCATCGCCTCTTTAATGGATTAACCGCTGCACATGTCTATCCGTTTGAAAATACTGAGAAAAAAACTTGGTGTGACCCTGGAGTCGCTCGCGGAGAAATCCGGGATGACCAAGAGTTACCTGTCGAAAGTCGAGCGCGGGCTGAATACGCCTTCGATTGCTGCGGCGCTGAAGTTGGCCAAGGCGTTGAATGTGAAGGTTGAAGAGCTGTTCAGTGAAGACAACATCAGCCTCGACAGTTACAGCCTGGTGCGTAGTCACGAACGGCAGGCGTTGTCGGGCACCGATGCGTCACCAGGGTATGCGGTGTTGGCGCATCAGGTCAGTGAGCGCAGTTTGTTGCCGTTTATCATTTACCCGCCGGCGGAGTTCACCGACAAGACCTTCAAGGAGCATTTGGGGGAGGAGTTTTTGTTTGTGCATGAAGGCCAGGTTGAGGTGGATTTCATGAGTGAGCGGGTGGTGTTGAATCGGGGGGATGCGTTGCATTTCAATGCGCAGAAGCCCCACCGGATTCGGTCGGTGGGGGAGGTTCAGGCGCAGCTTTTGGTGGTGGTGCATAGCGCTGAGGAGTGATGGTGGGGGTGGGGGCATATCCGTTATTTGTGTGATGGCCGCTGACGGTTCCGCTCTTACAGCGGCTCACTTTTGAAGAGCGCAAAAGTAAGCAAAACGCTCTTGCCCCACCACTCGGCTCCTCGCCTAGGCTCGGAGTGCCCTCACTCCGGCTTTGGACCGTGGGCCGCCGCGCTGGGCCATCCTTGGCCCAGCGCGGCTAACCCGGCGTCCTGCCGGGTTACCCACGCTCCAAAGCCTGCGTTCGGCCAGCGTGGTTTAACGGGGCGCCTAAGATCAAGATCAAAAGCAAGAGCACAGCGGCCTACCGGCCGGCTTGAGTGTTTAAAAGCAAAATCAAAAGCTAAAGCGGGCACGGTCAAATGTGGGAGCTGGCTTGCCTCGATAGCATCAACTGGGTGTACCTGATGCACCGAGGTGTCTGCATCGCAGGCAAGCCAGCTCCCACAGAAAAGCAGAGCTGCATCCGCTTCAGATTTGGCTTTCGCTCTGGGTCTTGCCTTTGCTTTTAACACTCAAGCCGGCCGGTAGGCCGCTGTGCTCTGCTTTTGATCTGCTTTTGATTTTGATCTGCGGGCCCCGTTAACCACGATGGCCGCAAGTAGGCACGGTGGAGCGGGTAAATCGGCAGGGATGCCGATTTAGCCGCGCCGGGCCATGGATGGCCCGTCGCGGCGGCCCGCGGAATCGGGCCGGAGTGCGGGCATGCCGAGCCTAGGCGAGGCACCGAGTGGTGGGGCAAAGCGTTTTTTGGTTACTTTTTTAGGCGTTTGTAAAAAAGTGACCCGCTGTAAGAGCGGAACCCTAAGCCGCCGTTACCGCAGACAACGGATATGTACACCCCACCCCAGCCCACCCCCATCACCGCTCCACGGGCACCGAAAGCCCCGAACCCCCAAGCGCATGACTACGCGCATCAAAAAACCGCAACTCCACATCCACCCCCTCAAACAACGCTGCAAAACGCCGCTTCTGCTGCTGAATAAACCCCGCACTGCGGCCAAACACCGAAATCGCCAACATCGTGATCTTCGCCTGTCGAATCGCCTGCACCAGATGCACATCCTGCGCGCCGAGGTGATGCCCGAAGATGCACAACGCGCCCTCATGGCTCAACAACTGCTCATAACAGAACGACAAATAGTCAGAACTGCGAATGGTCTTCAACTTCTCCTCAACCTTGCCCTCGCTGACAAACAACGGCACATCATCCAGCGTCTTGATCGTGTTGTTGATCGCAAAACTGCTGAGCAACGTACTGTCAGTGGTCGGCAATTTACGCGCCGTACCGTCAAGGTTACGCACCAGGTGCAAACCACCATGCAGATACAAAATGCGCGGGGTGTCGCAGCCAGTATTGCGCAGGTCAAAGCTCGCATCCGCACTGCGAAACAGATCATCGATTCCCGGCGCCTGCAGGATCGCCCAGTAGTTGAGCAGGTCGTAATTGCTGGTGAATACCGTCGGATAACTCGCCAACTCCTGATGAATCGTCGCCAGCGTCGAAGGCTTCACCAGGCGCCACGGAATGTGCACGCTGTGGATCGTGTTGATCAGTGCTTCCTTGATCGCGTAGTAGCGATTGCGCGGCGCCGCCGAGCTGACCGCCAAGGCTTTGTTGACCCGGCTGGTGGTTTTCAGCGCGCCCAGCACCTGTTCGAAACTGCGGGTCTGCATCGCGTCAAACACGCTGAGCTCGGACTGGCTCAGGGGTTTTTCTTCCACGGTGCGGGCGTTTTCGAACAGTGAGTCGTAGGCAAAGTCTTCCCACACTGCGCGGCTGGCGCCGTTGCCGATCAGGATCCCGCTGAAGGCGGTACTGCTGCGCAAGGCGTTCCAGTCTTCAAGGTGGGCGTCAAAATCCTGGGAATCCTTCATTGCGGCGGGTCTACTCAAAAACGGCTGGGCGGTGACTTTATCACGAGCGGGCGTTGATCCTGGTCAAGATGCCGCAGGCAATCGAGGTCGATGCTGTAGGCATAACGACTTTCGAGGATTCGCCACCATGAGCAGCACCTTCTTCATTCCATCCGTCAACATCATGGGCATCGACTGCCTCGACGACGCCATGACCGCGATTCGCAACTACGGCTTTCGCAAGGCGCTGATCGTCACTGACGCCGGGATGGCCAAGGCAGGTGTCGCCAGCATGATCGCCGAGAAACTCGCGATGCAGGACATCGACTCGGTGATCTACGACGGCGCCAAGCCCAACCCGAATGTCGAGAACGTCGAAAAAGGCCTGGCGTTGCTGAAACAGAGCGCCTGCGATTTCGTGGTGTCCCTCGGCGGTGGCTCACCCCATGACTGCGCCAAGGGCATTGCCCTGTGTGCGACCAACGGCGGGCACATCGGCGATTACGAAGGTGTCGACCAGTCGGCCAAACCGCAACTGCCGCTGGTGGCCATTAACACCACCGCCGGCACCGCCAGCGAAATGACCCGTTTCTGCATCATCACCGACGAAACCCGTCACGTGAAAATGGCCATCGTCGACCGCAACGTCACGCCGCTGCTGTCGGTCAACGACCCGGCGCTGATGGTCGGCATGCCCAAGGGCCTGACTGCCGCCACCGGCATGGACGCGCTGACCCACGCGATCGAAGCCTATGTGTCCACCGCCGCCAATCCGATCACCGACGCCTGCGCGATCAAGGCCATCGAACTGATCAGCGCCAACCTGCGGATTGCGGTGCGCGACGGCCAAGACATGGCCGCCCGGGAGAACATGGCGTATGCGCAGTTCCTTGCCGGCATGGCCTTCAACAATGCGTCCCTGGGGTTCGTACACGCCATGGCGCACCAGTTGGGCGGGCTGTATGACTTGCCCCACGGCGTGTGCAATGCGGTGCTGTTGCCCCATGTGCAAAGCTTCAACGCCAGCGTCAGCGCCGAACGCCTGAGCCATGTGGCACGGGCCCTTGGCGCAGACATCAAAGGGACGTCGGTGGAAGAGGGCGCCCAGGCGGCCATCGCGGCGATTCGCAGCCTGTCCCAGGACGTGGAAATTCCTGCCGGGCTGCGGGAGCTGGGCGCCAAGTTGCAGGACATCCCGCTGCTGGCGTCCAACGCCCTGAAGGACGCTTGCGGCCTGACCAACCCACGGCGCGCGGATCAGCGTCAGATTGAAGAGATCTTCCGCAGCGCGTTTTGATCAGCCCTGGCCATGGCGACGCACAGCAGTGCGCCGCCCGCCAACACCACGCACAACACCGCCAACGGCCAGGCCTGCTGACTCGCCAACAGGCTGGCCACGCCGCCGATCGCCGCCGCCATCAACTGATGCATAAAACCGCTCAAGGCCATGGCGTAGGAGCCGCTCACCGGTGATTCATCATTGGCCAGCGACAGGCTGATGGGATAACTCATCGATTGCCCGAACACCGCCAGGCAATACGGCAGCCATAGCAGGATCGCCAGCCCATTGGCAAACAGGCTGCCCAGCAACATCGTCGCGCTGCCGCACATCACCAACGCCACGCCCCAACTCATCATCGACAGGCGCCCGGTGCGGGCTACGAGGCGATTGACCATCAACGCCCCCGCCAGATACGCCCCGCTGATCGGCCAGCCGAGCCAGCCATATTGCGCGGCGCTCCACTGGAAATGGCCCTGCAAAATCAACGGTGCGCAGGTGTTGAACGCGATGATCACCCCGTAGCCCAAACCGCCCGCCAACGCAGGCCGCAGGAACGCCGGATGGCGCAGGATCGTGCCGTAGATGCGCCAGGCCGAGACGTGTCCAGAGGCTTTTTCCAATCTCGGAAATATCACCCGTTGCAGCGCAATCATCAAGCCGACAGCCGCCATCGACAGCCCATAAAAGATCGCTTCCCAGCCAAACGCCACTTGCAACAGCGACCCCACAAACTGCCCGATGCCCAAGGCGATCACGAACGTCATGCCCAGCCACGACAACCCTTTAGCCAACAGCGCACCGCTGAAACTGTCGCGAACCAGCACCCGGGCCATCACCGACACACCGCCCGCGCCGAGGCCTTGGACCAGCCGCAGGCCGAGGAACGATTCGAGACTGTAGGCGGACGGAATCGCCGCACTGGCCAGTGCATACAACGCCAACGCCGCCAGCAACACCGGCTTTCTGCCCAGGCGCTCACCGAGGCTGCCCCAGAGCAGCATCGGCAACGCCATGCCGATCAAATACACCGCCAGGGCCAGGGCCACCTGATCCTCGGCGGCTGGCAACGCGTGGGCAATCGCGGGTACGGCAGGTAAATAGCTGCTGATGCCAACCTGGGACAGAAAGGCCGCGCTGCAGGCGATGGCGAGGGTCGTGGTGCTTTTCAAGGGGCAAAAGATCCTGTTGAGCAGTAAGCTGCAAGCCGAAAGCTACAAGCTGCTAGTGTGTTTGTCTCTACCTGGCAGCTTGAAGCTAACCGCTTGTCGCTTAGGAACCAACCTTATGAGAGTTCTGCTATTCGGCGCCACCGGCATGGTCGGCCAGGGCGTGTTGCGCGAGTGCCTGCTGGCCAGTGACGTGCAGGAAGTCGTCGCCGTCGGCCGTACCGCACTGACCCAGGAACACGGCAAGCTGCACCAGGTGCTGCATGCCGATATGTTCGATTTCCAGCCCCTGGAGCATCTGCTGCAAGGTTTCGACGCCTGCTTCTTTTGCCTGGGCGTTTCTTCGGTGGGCATGGACGAAGTCAAGTACACCCACCTGACATACGACCTGACCCTGGTGGCCGCCAGCACCCTGGCGCGGCTCAACCCACAGATGACTTTCATCTACGTGTCCGGCGCCGGGACTGACAGCAGCGAAACCGGCAAAACCATGTGGGCACGGATCAAGGGCAAGACCGAGAGCGCGTTGCTGCGCCTGCCGTTCAAGGCGGTGTACCTGTTCCGTCCCGGGGTGATTCAGCCGTTGCACGGCGTGCGCTCGAAAACCCCGCTCTACCAGTCCATCTATACCGTGGTCGGCCCGTTGTTGTCGCTGCTGCGCCATGTGCGGCCGGCCTGGGTGGTGAGCACGGAAACCGTTGGCCGCGCGATGCTCGCGGCCGTCCGGCACGGCGCACCTCTGCCGGTGGTGGAGCAGGCCGATATCAATCGCCTGGCCACCGAGCGCGCCTAGATGCTGCACAAAAGCCTGGTTCGTCGCCTTGATCTGATCACGCTGCAGTTGTTTGTGGCGGTGCATGAAGAAGGCACGCTGACCCGCGCTGCGGCCCGCGAAGCCATTGCAGTCTCGGCCGCCAGCAAGCGTTTGATGGAGCTGGAACAGGTGTTGGGCGTGAGCCTGTTTGTGCGCCAGGCCAAGGGCATGCAGCTCACGGCCGCCGGCGAGACCTTGCTGCACCATGCGCGGCAGATGCTGTTCAACGTCGAGAAGATGGGCCTGGAGCTGGGCGAACACAGCCACGGCGTGCGCGGTTATGTGCGGATGCTGGCGAACCTCTCGGCGATCATTCAGTTCCTTCCGGAAGACTTGCGCGACTTTTCCGCACTGCACCCGCAGGTCAAAGCCGACCTGGAAGAGCGACCCAGCAATGGCGTGGTCCAGGGCGTGATCGATGGGGTGGCGGACCTGGGTATCTGCTCCAGCGACACCGACACCAAAGGCCTGCCCGGCGTGACCTATCGTCGGGACAAGCTGGTGGTGCTGATGCCAGCGGATCACCCGTTGGCATCGCGCAAGGCCCTGGCGTTTGTCGAGACGCTGGACAGCGACTACGTGGGGCTGCATTCCGCCAGCTCGATCAACATGCGCACCCACGCGGCGGCGCGGGAGGCGGGCAAGGTCTTGCGCCTGCGGATCCATGTGCCGGGTTTTGATGCCATGTGCCGGATGGTCCAGGCCAACATGGGCATCGGCATCCTGCCGCAAAAGGCCTACGAGTTGTTTGGCCGGGCATTGGGCTTGCACGCGGTGCCGCTGACGGATGCCTGGTCGGACCGCAGCCTGATCCTGGTGGTGCGTGATGAGGCGCAGCTGTCACCGGTGAGTCGGTTGTTGTTCGACTACCTGCGGCGAGAGCAGGCGTAAGCAAACCCTGTGGCGAGGGAGCTTGCTGTGGCGAGGGAGCTTGCTCCCGCTGGGCTGCGTAGCAGCCCCCAAAAAAACCGGGAGCGCTACGCACTCCAGCGGGAGCAAGCTCCCTCGCCACACCCAACGCTTACTCAAGCCTTCGCATTTCGCGAACGCTCGTTGCCAACTGACGGTTGGATTTCTACAGCCCGTGTCCTCTAGCCTTGGCCCACATTCCAAGAACAAGAGGTACACCCGATGACGGCTCCCCTGAGCGGTATCAAGGTGATCGAGATCGGCACCCTGATTGCCGCGCCTTTCGCCGCCCGGCTGATGGCCGAGTTTGGCGCCGAGGTAATCAAGATCGAAGCCATGGGGCAGGGCGATCCGCTTCGCAAATGGCGAAAGCTGCACGAAGGCACGTCGCTGTGGTGGTACCTGCAATCGCGCAACAAGAAGTCCCTGGCCCTGGACCTCAAGTCCGCAGAAGGCCTGGACCTGGTCAAACAATTGCTGGGCGACGCCGACGTGCTGATCGAAAACCTGCGCCCCGGCGGCCTGGAAAAACTCGGCCTGGGCTGGGACGTGCTGCACGCCCTCAACCCCAAGCTGACGTTGGTGCGTATCTCGGGCTACGGCCAGACCGGCCCTTATCGCGATCGCCCGGGCTTCGGCGCCATCGGCGAGGCCATGGGCGGGATTCGCTACACCACCGGCAACCCGGATTCGCCACCGGCGCGGGTTGGCGTGAGCCTCGGTGATTCCCTGGCGTCGCTGCACGGCGTGATCGGCGCGCTGATGTCGTTGCTGCGGGTCAAGACCGGCCAGGGCGACGGCCAGGTCGTCGACGTGTCCCTGGCTGAAAGCGTATTCAATCTGATGGAAAGCCTGGTGCCGGAATACGACATGCTCGGCCATGTGCGTGAACGCAGCGGCGGCGCCTTGCCCGGCATCGCACCCTCCAACACTTACCTGACCGCCGACGGCGCCTACGTGGTGATCGCCGGCAACAGCGACCCGATCTACAAGCGCCTGATGCTCGCCATCGGCCGCGCCGACCTGGCCGAAGCGCCGGAGTTTGCCCACAACGATGGCCGCGCCGCCAAGAGCGGCCTGCTCGATGCCGCCATCACCCACTGGACCAGCAGCTTGCCCATCGACCAGGTGCTCAGCGCCCTGGAAGCCGCCGAAGTGCCGGCGGGGCGCATCTATTCAGTGGCCGATATCGTCGCCGATCCGCACTACCAGGCCCGGGACATGCTGCTCAGCGCCGACCTGCCCGGCGGCCTCACGGTGAAGATGCCCGGCATCGTGCCCAAGCTGTCGGAAACCCCTGGCGCGGTGAATTGGCAGGGCCCGAGCCTGGGCCAGCACACTGATTCGATCCTCGGCGACCTGGGCTTGAGCGGGGCCGATATTCAACGTCTGAAAACCTCGGGAGTGGTGCAATGAAAAGCTATTCCGATGCCTTGATCGTGCAGGAAGTCTCGCCCCGGGATGGGCTGCAAATCGAGCCGACCTGGGTTGAGACCGTCGATAAGATCGCGCTGATCGATCAACTGTCCCAAGCGGGTTTTTCCCGGATCGAAGCCGGTTCGTTTGTTTCACCCAAGGCCATTCCCGCGTTGCGCGATGGCGAGCAAGTGTTCCAGGGCATCACCCGTCGCCCCGGGATTATCTACGTGGCCTTGATCCCCAATCTCAAGGGCGCCCAGCGCGCCGTCGAGTCCCGGGCTGATGAGTTGAACCTGGTGATGTCCGCCAGCCAGACCCATAACCTGGCGAATATGCGCATGCGTTGCGAAGCCTCGTTGGCGGCGTTCGGCGACATCGTGAGTTTTGCTGCCGACTATCCGGTGCGCCTCAACGGCAGCATCGCCACCACTTTCGGCTGCCCGTTCGAGGGCAAGATTGATGAAGACCGTGTGCTGCAATTGGTCGACGCCTACCGCGAGTTGGGCACCCAGGGCATCAGTCTGGCGGACACCACCGGCATGGCCAACCCGCGTCAGGTCGAACGCCTGGTCAAACGCGTTCTGGAACGTGTTCCGGCGAGCGACCTGACCCTGCACTTCCACAACACCCGCGGCCTGGGTTTGTGCAACGTGCTGGCCGCCTACGAGGCCGGAGCGCGACGTTTTGATGCGGCACTGGGCGGCCTCGGCGGCTGCCCGTTTGCTCCCGGCGCGTCGGGCAATATCTGCACCGAAGACTTGGTCAACCTGTGTGACGAAGTCGGGATTCACACCGGTATCGACCTGCCTCACTTGCTGAAAATGTCGCGGCAACTGCCGGCCCTGCTCGGCCATGAACTCCCGGGCCAGGTGGCCAAGGCCGGGCGCAATTGCGACCTGCATCCGCCGCCGGCCTACATCGCCACCTTGTAAGCCGCCACCAGACAACAAAAACAATCGGACGCCTGCGAGCAGTCCGCTGGAGAGAAACAATGAGCCTTAATACGTTGGAGGTCGGCGTGCGCCCGGCCGCTGAACACGATGCGGAAAAAGCCCTGGTCAGCAAGGTCGCCTGGCGCCTGATGCCGCTGATCATGGTCTGCTACCTGTTCGCGTTTTTTGACCGTATCAACATCAGCTTCGCTAAGTTCCAGCTGCAGACCGACCTGAGTTTGAGCGACACCGCTTACGGCCTCGGCGCCGGGCTGTTTGTGGTCGGCTATGTGATCTTCGAAGTGCCGAGCAACATGATGCTGTACAAGGTCGGCGCTCGCCGCTGGATCGCGCGCATCATGATGTCGTGGGGGCTGGCGACGGCGGCGATGGTGTTTGTCACGGCCGAATGGCAGTTCTACGGGCTGCGTTTCATCATTGGTGCGATGGAGGCGGGGTTCGCGCCGGGCGTGTTGTATTACCTGACCTTGTGGTTCCCGCAGCACTACCGTGGGCGCATCACGTCGATGCTGTTTCTGGCCTCGGCGTTTGCCGGTCTGGTGGGCGCGCCGTTCTCCGGGCTGGTGCTGGAACACCTCGACGGTGTCCTGCAAATGCGCGGCTGGCACTGGCTGTTCTTGCTCGGTGGTTTGCCCTGCGTTGGCTTGGGTTTCCTGGTGCTCAAGCTGCTCAAGGACCGCATCGAGGATGCCCACTGGTTGACCTCGGCGGAGAAGACGTTGCTGGCCAGCCGCATTGCCGTGCATGAGCCCCACAAGAGCGGTGGCTCGCTGCTTGCGGCACTGCGTATTCCCGGTTTCCTGATGCTGGGCTTTATCTACTTCCTGATCCAGGTGGCGTCCTACGGCCTGAACTTCTGGGCGCCGCAATTGATCCGCAGCGCCGGTACCCAGAGCCCGGTGATGATCGGCCTGCTGACGGCGATTCCCTACGTCTGCGGCGCCATCAGCATGGTGGTGATCGGGCGTTTGTCGGACGCTACCGGCGAACGTCGCAAGTTTGTCAGCGGCCTGGTGGCGCTGGGGGCGGTGGGGTTCTTTTGTGCGGGGATCTTTGCCGATCACACCACGTTCCTGATCGTCGCCCTGAGCTTGCTGGGCGCGGGCATCATCGCCTCGATCCCGACCTTCTGGACCTTGCCGCCGAAGCTGTTGGCCGGTGCCGGCGCGGGCGCGGCGGGCGGGATTGCGGTGATCAACACCCTGGGCCAGTTCGGCGGCATCGTCAGCCCGGTGATGGTCGGCCGGATCAAGGACCTGACCGGCAGCACCACGCCGGCGCTGTATGTCATCGGCGTGTGTGCACTGCTGGCGGCGGCGCTGTTGCTGTGGGGCTTGCCGCAGAAGCTGCGCACCCTCGACAAGCGCTGATCAGCCGGCCGTGCGCCACGCCGGGTGGAGACCCGGCGTTGAAGTGGTTGAATGGGCAGGTACAGGGAACAGTGTCGGGCCTGTTTGGCAGCAAGATTTGACGACCGTTCGTCGCACTGGCAAGTTTTTTCTAAACCTTTATCGCCCTGAAAATTCAGATTCAGAGCTGGGCTCATTTCCCTGCACCTGTTTATTACCTGGAGGAACTCATCATGAGCTGCATGGCTATCCGGTTACGCACCGCCAGTTTCGCGATGCTGCTGGGCCTCGGCGCCAGCAGTGCTTTCGCCCAGTCGCCTGCCGATTTCATCGAGCAGGCTTCGGCCAAGGGCATGGCCGATATCGAGACCAGCCGCATGGCACACGCCAAGACGTCGTCCCAGGAAATCAAGGACTACACCATCGAAGTCATCAATGAACGCACCCTGGCCAATCAGCATCTGGCGGCCATTGCCAAGAAGCTCGACTTGCCGGTGGCCCCACGGGACAAGATCGTCGACAAGGCCGAATCGCTGATGCCTGAACTCAAGGACGGCGATTCGTTTGACGCCGCCTACACCGCCGAGCAGGTCAAGGCCAATGAAGACGCGATCGCGCTGTTCAAGCAGGAAGGTGCCGAGTCCGACATTCCGGAAATAAAGGCCCTGGTGGATGAGACCCTGCCCAAGTTGGAAGAGCGCCTGGAGAAAGCCCGGGCGTTGGCGTCGACTTACGGTAAAGGTCACCAAGGCGACGGTTGATTGCGTTGAGTACTTCATAAAAAACGGCGGCTGGATCACTCCAGCCGCCGTTTTTTTATGCCTGGTTAAAGTCCGTCTTGGGGCGGTCACCGTCATTCGGTGCTTCGGTCACCAGCGTGGTGACGGTGATGGTTTCGCTGTCGCCCATGGTCTTGTATTCCTTGCGCAATTTCTCAAGTTGCTTGCGATCAAGGCCATCGAGGCTCAGCACCGCGTTTTGCGCGTCTTTGGTGGCGCGTAGCAACTCGTCGATCTTGATATGCAAAATGTCGTTGTCGCGGTTTTGCGTGTTCTGGATCAGGAACACCATCAGAAAGGTGATGATGGTGGTGGAGGTGTTGATGATCAGCTGCCAGGTGTCGTTGTAGTGGAAATATGGCCCGCTCAGACTCCACAGGAGGATCAACGCTACCGCCGCGTAGAACGTGCGGGCGCTGCCTGCCCAGCGGGACAGGGATTGTGAGATGGCGGAGAATTTCATGACCGTTTTCCTTTAAGGGGGGATGAAAATACTGACCGCAGGCGTGTTCTGAAATTTCTTTTAACAAATGAGTTTTGAACAGAGTTGTATGTTTTTCCGTTGGGCTTTTAGGACGGGTCCTACGTTGCCTGGAAGCGTCGAGGGGAACACTAGGCTTTTGTCGGGACCTACCCCATGCATTCCACCGCAACCTGCGATCTGGCCGCTCTTTATCACCATACCGAAGAGCATTTCTTAACGGCGCTCTGCCCGCTGATTCACCGCTACAGCGCCTGCGTAAATGCGTATTTTGCCGACGAGCATCCCGTCCCCTGGAACCTGCTGATTGTCCTGGTGGGCAGTTCGGCACTGGACCACTCAATGGACGCTCCGCTGGAGCTGATTCGCCGTACCCCACTGCCGATACGTGTCTTGATTCATCAAGACACGGTGGAGGGCCTGGGCGAGGTGCTGATAGGGATGGGCTTTGTTGCAGTAGAGCGGACGACAGCCATGGTCCTGGAACTATCGACGTTTACCCCGGTGTCGAGGGATAGCGACCTGAACATCCACCTGACTCGGCACTTGAGCGAGTGGGCCGGGCCGATTGGCAGTGCGTACGCGCTGCAGCAGGGTAGCATCGCGCACTACCAGGCACGGCATCAGAGAGCCTTGGACAGCGATCAAGGCCTTTACCACTTCACACTGTCAGTCAGCGTCGGTGTGGTGTGTGCGTTGACGTTATCGATGTGCGATGGCGTGGCCCGGCTTAATGACATCGCGACTGAGATCGCCTGGCGCGGTAAAGGCTATGCCACGCAACTGATTCACGCGGCACTGGCTCACGCTCAGGCCCTGGGCGCCCGGCGCTGCTTTCTTGAGGCAACGCCACAGGGGTTGTCGCTTTATCGCAAGCAGGGTTTCAACCCGTTGTTCGAATATCAGGCGTTCATACGCGGGGCCGTGGTTCAAGCGGAACCGGATGGCGTTTGTGCCTGAACGCCATCCTCAAGCGCCAACAGGTACTGCTTGGCCTCAAGCCCGCCGGCGAAACCGGTCAAGCCGCCTGAAGCACCAATGACCCGATGGCACGGCGCAACAATCGAAATCGGATTGCGTCCGTTGGCTGCGCCCACCGCACGCACTGCCTTGGGGTTACCGATCTGTGCGGCGATCTGGCTGTAGCTGCGGGTCTGTCCGAACGGGATGGTCAGCAGCGCCTGCCAGACTTTCTTCTGGAAGTCGGTGCCGGAAAAGTCCAGTTCCAGCTCGAAACGGTTGCGGATACCGGCGAAATACTCCTTCAACTGCCGCTCGGTTTCCTGCAACACCGGGCTGTTATTGGCCTCTTGCAGGGCACCCAGGCGAACGCGGTTGGGGCGTTCTTTTTCCCAGAGGATCGCGGTGAGTTTTCCGTCACGGGCCACGAGGGTCAGTTGGCCGACGGGGGAAGGCATGTATTGGTATTCATAGGACATGGTCGGGCTCCTTGAGTGGGTATGGCTCTACGGTAGATAGGCTGGCCCATGGTGGAACTACGTTTCTTGCGGTCGAATTCGCGAACGACTTAGAAGTTCCAGTAAACCCAGTCGGCGTAATACGGATACCAATAAAACCACGAGAACCAGTACAGCGCCTTGATTACCGATGCCGTGCCGATGACAAAAAATGAAGCGATGTTGAGCAGCGTGATAATCACGGCAAATACGGTTACACGTCGGCTGGCATGCAGTTGGGCAAACCGGGCGCCATAAACGGAGGCCGTGATGGACGCCAGCACCAGCACGAGCCCCAGCGGAAAGGGCAGCCTGAGAAACGAGAGCAGCAGAGGCGCGACCAGCACCCAGCCCAGTACTTTGCGCAGTACGGGGCTGGGCGTGCGGTGTGAGGGAGGGAGCATTGCGCGGTTCCTTGAAGTGCTGTTACCGGTCCTGTTGCAATACCTTGAGGGCAGCAGACGCAAGAAAGCCCGAGCGGCTTTTTTCTTCCGGATGATGCAGGACGTATTCGTCAATGCGGTTCAGCAGGTAGCCGGGCAACGTGATATTGAGTTTCTGTGCCTTGCCCAGGTACTTGGTGACATCAATATCCACCACCGCCCACGTGCAGCCGGCATATTGCGGGTTGGCGGCATGGAGGGTGACTTTCTGTGCTGTAGGAATGGGCGCACCGTCTTCTGCGAGGATCTCGAAGTGGCCTTCGATCGCTTCGCGGGCCATGGCCATGGCGTCGTCCAGATCATCTCCAGCTGAGAAGCAACCGGGAATGTCCGGGACTTCCACACCCCAGGCATGGTCCTCGTCACCGGTTGAAATTGCGATTGGGTACAGCATGTTTGTTGTCCTCCACGAACGTATTAGCTGAGCAGAGCTTGTTTCAAAATGCTCTTTGCGGTCTTGTCCAGCAGGTCCTTTTTAGGATGGGGAATCGTCACAAGCCCCGGCTTTGTCGGGTGCTTGAAATGATGATGGCTGCCTCTGATTCGCACCAGGTACCAGCCATCCGCAACGATGTGACCTATCAAATAACGGCTGTCCACATCACCTCCTTGTGGTGTGTGTTGGTGGAGACTATAACCACTGAAGATAAATTATCAACACTCTACCTACCAGCGGTCGACGACCGATGTTGTTGTAGGTGGTGTATGCAGTGTATGAGCGTGTGGGGACGGCGCCCGGCGGAGGTATTGCGAGGTTTTTCGGCAGAGCAATCAGGTTTGCTGACGAGCCTGGAGCAACTCATCAATCACGTTCAAAAATGCCGTAACCATCAAGCTGCTCCCATCGTTGCGCGTCAGAACAAGTAACCGAGCATACGCATCCAGATCCACCAACGGCCGATACGTCACGCCCTTATTCATCAAACTCTGAGTACATTCCGGCACCAGCGCCACACCTTGGCCCGCCGCCACCAGTGCAATGATCGAGGTAATTTGCCGCCCCGACGGCCCGGCCCGCAGTGGCAAACCCTTGCGCCGGTAAAGCTGCTCAATGGACTGGTTAAGCCCCGAGCCATAATCGGCTGGGAACAGAATCAACGGATACCCACTTAACTGCGCCAGGCTGACCTCGGCCTGGTTGGCCAACGGGCTGTCGCTGGACACCGCCGCCACCAGCCGCTCCTCACCCAACGACAAGGCTTGTACCTCAGTCTGACCGTCCTGGGGCAGTAGCCGGCTCAGGCCGATATCCAGGCGCCCATCAGCCACCTGCGCGCCCAGGCTCCCGGAGGCGCATTCCACCAGCGTCAATTGCACATCGGGAAAGCGTTGGGCGAAGGCCTGAATCGCCTGGCTGAACAAGTCCGACAGGGCTATGGAACTCACGTAACCGAGCGCCAGTTGCCCGGCGGCGCCTGCGGCCAGTTTGCCGGCGATGACGTCGGCGAGGTCGACCTGTTCCAGCACCGCCCGTGCGTAGGGCAGGAACGAGCGGCCCTGAGGCGTGAGCGAAACCGTGCGACTGGTGCGGTCGAACAGGCGAAACCCCAGTTCAGCCTCCAGCGCGGAAATCTGCCGGGTCAACGGCGGCTGGGCCAGGTGCAGGCGAATGGCGGCGCGGCCGAAGTGCAATTCTTCGGCGACGGTCAGAAAGTAACGCAGCTTGCGTAGGTCGAGCATCCTGGCCCCAGGGTATTGATCGGTTCGAAATCGGTATTGGTCTCGGGTGTGCGGGTCATTCTATAAAGGCCTCAGATAATAAAACGAGAGGTTTCATGAAACCGCGCCTGCATTGTGCCCGTCTTGCCCTGTTCCTGTGTGGCTGCGCGGCGTTTCTCAACCTCTACGCCACCCAGAGCATTTTGCAGACGCTTGCCGCCAACTTTGAGGTGAGCGCCAAGGCGGCCGGTTGGAGCATTACCGTCACCACCTTGGCGGTGGCGCTGACTGCGCCCTTTGTCAGCCGCCTGACCGGGCGGTTTGAGCAACGCACCGTGATCTCGGTGGCCGCGTTGTTGCTGGCGGTGCCGGCGCTGATGACTGCCTATGCCAGCAGCTTCGCCGAGCTGCTGGTGTGGCGGTTTATCGAAGGTATGCTGATCCCCGTGGTATTTGCCACCAGTGTGGCCTACATCGGTGATCGCTGGCGTGGCGGCACCGTGACCGAAGTCACCAGCCTCTACGTGGCCGGCACCGTGCTCGGCGGGTTTGCCGGGCGCTTCGTCACCGGGGTGATGACCGAGTATGTCGGCTGGCGTGAAGCCTTTGAGCTGTTGGCGGTGTTGAGCCTGATGGTGGGCGGGTTTATCCAGTTTCTGCCACCGGACAATCCTCCCCGCGTTGCACGACCTGCAACCACCTGGAGCGATGTACTCGGCGCTCCGCTGTTGGCGGCGTACGCCGTAGGATTTTGCGTGCTGTTCTCCCAAGTGGCGACCTTTACCTACGCCGGCCTTTACCTCAGCCAAGCCCCGTTCGACCTTGGCCCGGCGGCGCTGGGCACGATCTACATGGTGTTCCTCCTGGCCCTGGTGGTGATCCCCATCGCCGGACGCCTGAGCAAATCCCGCCCGCAATCCGAACTGCTGACCGCCGCTGCGGTGCTTGGCGTTTGTGGCTCGGGCCTGACCTTGCTGCCGTCCCTGTGGTGCATCGTACTGGGCCTGGCCCTCAGCTCCACCGGCGTATTCCTCGCCCAGGCCGCCGCCAGCGCCTTCACCACCGCCACCGCCCGCCACAACAAGGCCGGCGCCGTGGGCCTGTACCTCACTTGCTATTACCTCGGAGGCAGCTTCGGCGCCATCGTCCCGGCGCTGATCTGGGGACGCTGGGGCTGGACGGGATGCGTAGCGCTGATCATCGGTTTCCAGTTGCTGTCACTGCTGATCGCCCTGACGGGCTGGAAGCCCCTCCAACCTGAACTGAGCAAGACCTCATGAGCGACGCCGTTGCCGTGCCCGTACCCGAGACTTCCGCCCGTCGCCGCTCGTTGATCGCCGGCTGCAGCGCCCATGCGATTCACGATGGCCTGACGGATGTGATCTACGTGCTGCTGCCGATCTGGCAAGCGCAGTTCGGCATGACCTACGCCCAGATCGGCCTGCTGCGTGGCGCTTACTCCGGGATGATGGCGGTGTTCCAACTGATGGCCAGTCGCGCCGCCAAACGTTGGGGGCGTATGCCAATGCTGGTGGGCGGCACGGCGCTTGCCGGTGTTGCCTATCTGTTGGCGGGGCAGGCGACCGGGTTGGGCATGTTGTTGCTGGCGCTGTTGTTGGGCGGGCTGGGGGCGAGTACCCAGCATCCGCTGGCTTCTTCGATGATCACCGATACCTACGAGAACGGTGGCGGGGTGAAGGAGGCGCTGTCTCAATACAACTTCTCCGGGGACATCGGCAAAACCCTGGTTCCCGGGTTGGTGGGGCTGTTGCTGACCGTCATCAGTTGGCGCGCGAGCGTTACGCTGCTTGGATTGCTGGGGTTGGCGGCGGCGGGGTTGCTGTGGTGGCTGATACCCGTGCAGGCAGCGGCGTCTGCTTCCGGGAAAACCGCCAAGACACTGGTAGGAAGCGGTTCCGTCAGCGGCCTGCGTGCGCTGATTGTCACGGGCACACTCGACAGTGCCGTGCGCATGGGCTTTCTCACGTTTTTGCCATTTCTTCTGCAAGCCAAAGGCGCCGGCACTGCGGGAATCGGGCTGGCGCTGACCATGCTGTTTATCGGCGGCGCCTTCGGCAAATTGCTCTGCGGCTACCTCGGCGCACGTATCGGCATGATGAAAACCGTGTGGCTGACGGAGACCAGTACAGCGCTGTCGATCGTCGCGGCGGTGTACCTGCCGTTGACCGGTTTGATGGTGATGTTGCCGGTGTTGGGGCTGGCGCTGAACGGCACGTCGTCGGTGCTGTACGGCGCCGTGCCGGACCTGGCAGGCGCGGGGAAACGGGAACAGGCATTTGCGGTGTTCTACACCGGCACCATCGGCGGTGGCGCGTTGGCGCCGGTGCTGTTTGGCAGCTTGGGGGACTCGATGGGCGTGCCGGTGGCGGTGATGGTGCTGGCGGGGATGTTGTTGCTGACGTTGCCGTTGGCGTGGGTGGTGCAGCAGGGTGTGGTGCTCGAGAGATAGCCATCTTTTCTGATGGTGAATTCAGTTCCTCGTGGGAGCTGTCGAGCCTTGGCGAGGCTGCGATGGGATCGCTGCGGTGTACCTGGCAGACCGCGCCGCCTGCATCGCGGGCAAGCCCGGCTCCCACAGGGAGTGCATTCCAGATTTGGGAGCGACACCGCTCTAATGTGGGAGTTGTCGAGCTTTGGCGAGGCTGCGATGGCCTTGCCTGAGCGCCACGAAAAATCACTGCCCATCCAGAGGAATAAGCGGTTCATGATCAATCTTGTTGCCAGAGATTGCGGGCTTATTTGGGCGAGCAAGCAGTGATGAATCTTGCGGCTTTGCCTACACAACCATCAGAATCGTCCCGGTTGTACGCATTGGGCGACCTCTTTAAGGTTCGTCAGCCGCTGCCCATCAGCGGTCGGGTTTAGTAGCCCGATTTGATCAACGGCGTATGGCTGTGCCATTTCTTAGACGTTTGAATGTCTGGTCTTTATGGTGGCTGTACGCGGGGCGCCTTTGGGCGCGCCGGTTTCGTTGATCAACCGGTCTACTAACCCGCGTATAGCCGCCACCCTTTGTTTAGTAGCTCTGGAAGGTGGTCCTAACCGAGGATCAACAGATGTGTACTGACTCGTATAACTCACCCGTAAGAATTTTCAGCGTACGTCCCGAAATCGGCACCGATGCATTACTCGCCAACGCCTACGAAACCATTGCCGGCGCTGGCGCAATGACCAACGAATTTGCCGATAACCTGCCAGACGATCATCGCTGTCTGGCATTGGCAATTCAGCAAATGATTGAGCTGGGGCTTTTACTGGTAGAAACCGTGCAGGACCGAGTGGATCGGGTTTCTTGATTCTATAAAACGCTTTCCCTTCCAGGCCGCACATACCAAGGGAAGGGCAGCCGATTTTGATGTGTTGGGAGTTCGCACCGATGACCTGGAACAGCGAAGCAGAAACAACCCCGTTCACCCGAGAGGCAACGCTTGAAGACTTGAGTGACTTGGTTGAGCTCGACGCTTTCGCGAAATCGAATGTCAGCCGCGGCGAGCTTATTCGCGAGGCTGTTGAGAAGGGTCAATGCCTGGTTGCGGTGGACGCTGGCTGCGTTGTCGGCTATCTCGTACTTACCCATGATTTTTTCGGGAATGGCTTTGTTTCACTGGTGGTTATCTCTCCCGCACACCAGCGCAAAGGCATCGCGCTTCTACTGCTTGTTGCTGCTGAATCCGCGTGTAAGACGAACAAGCTCTTTACCTCAACGAACCGCTCAAACGTCGCTTCACAGCAACTCATGTCCAAGGCTGGATTCTTGCGCAGTGGCGTTATTGAGAATCTGGATGAGGATGATCCGGAGCTTGTCTATTTCAAGGTTGTTCGGTGATCCTTTTAGTTCGCAGTACATGAGTCCTGTCTCCTTTGCCATTCGTTAGCTCGAACGCTCCCGCCTAAAATCCAAACTGTTCGCCAGACTCGCCGCCTCATCCATCAGCGCGTTGCAGAAGGCATCGACGAAAATTGAGGAAGGTCGATAATCAGGTCGGATCAACATGACCCGATACGGAATGGACACATTGATCGGCCGAATGGCCAGCCCGTTACCGGCCTCCGCCACTGCGGTCAACGGGTTGATAATCGCCACCCCCAGTTGCTGCCTGACCATGGCACACACCGACGCAGCGTTGGTTGTTTCGACCACGATATGCCTATCCACTCCGGCCCTACGGAAGCGCTCATCAAGGGTTTGGCGATAGATGTCCATGCCCGACAGGTTGATGAAATTCACACCCTGAAAGTCTTCCAGTGTCAGCAACGGTTTAGCCAGCAAAGGATCGCCCTCTGGCAGTACGCAAACCATGTCGGAACAAAAGAGCAGCTCCCCTTGGGTACCTTGAGGTGCATGTTCGCCTTCGGTTAACCCGAGGTCGTAACGCTGGGCGCTGAGTGATTCTTCCAGCAGGGGCGTTTCCTGTGCCGCAATGCTCAAGCCGATGCCGACATGCTGTTGCTGAAAGCGCTTGTAGACCTTGGGCAAAAGCGTCTGGGAAAACAGTGGAAGGCACGTAACGCTTAGCTGGCCATGTTCAAAGCGACGAATTGACTGCGCAACGCTGTTGATTCGTTCCAGGCCGATGTAGGAGCGTTCAACCTCTTCGAACAGCATGATCGCCTGGGCCGTCGGTATCAGCCTCCCTCCTGTGCGATCAAAGAGTCGCAGGCCAGAAAGCTTTTCCAGTCGCGCAAGCTCGCGGCTGACAGTCGGTTGCGAGGTAAAAAGCAGCAGGGCCGCTCCCGTGACGCTGCCTGCCTGCATGATGGCCCGGAACACCTCGATATGCCGTATGGATATCTCCATCCTCGATCCCCCACCCGTTTAACGAAGTCCATATCAAAACTGAATCGAGTGGCAAAGAATAGGTATTTTATTGAATCAAGAATGCTGGTCATGATGGTTGCTCTCCCTATTTCAGAAGAAATACCGTCATGCCCAACCATTCCGTGTTTCAGCCGTTGACCGAGTCTGCAAAACAGCACGGCACCCCGCTCTGGTGTTATGAGGCCGAGACCATCAGGGCCCGCATCAACCAACTGCAGGGTTTCGACGTGATTCGATACGCGCAAAAAGCCTGTTCCAACCTGCATATTCTTCGGTTGATGCGCGAACAAGGCGTACGGATTGATGCGGTATCGCTGGGTGAAATCGAGCGGGCACTGCTGGCGGGGTTCAGCCCTGACGGCGACCCGGCGGGCATTGTATTTACCTGTGATTTATTCGATGAAGCGACGTTGCGCCGTGTCGTGGAACTGCAACTGGAAGTGAACACCGGCTCGATTGATATGCTGCGCCAACTGGGGCAGCGGTCGCCCGGCCATCGCGTCTGGCTGCGGATCAATCCAGGGTTTGGTCACGGTCACAGCCGCAAGACGAATACGGGTGGCGAAAACAGCAAACATGGAATCTGGCACGAGCAGGTGCAAGAAGCGCTCAACGTGATTCGGCAATTCGGCCTGAAGCTGGTGGGCGTGCACATGCATATCGGTTCAGGTGTGGATTACGCGCACCTTGAGCAAGTGGGTTGTGCGATGGTCACGGTGGTGAAGGCACTCGACCACGATATCGAAGCGTTTTCCATCGGCGGAGGGCTTGCCACGCCTTATCGTGCGGAAGATGAACCGGTGGATATCCAGAGTTATGCGAGCACATGGCGCCAGGCCAAACAGGCGATTGAGGCCTGGCTCGGTCATCCGGTACGCATGGAAATCGAGCCGGGCCGCTTCCTGGTCGCGGAGTCTGGGTATCTGGTCACCGAAGTTCGCGCGATAAAAAAAGTTGGCAGCAGGCATTTCATTCTGGTGGATGCCGGGTTCAATGACCTGATGCGGCCAGTGCTCTATGGCGCCTATCACCACATGACATTGCTGGATGCCCAAGGTGTGCCGGTCAGCCGCCCGGAGCACCTGTGCGTAGTGGGCGGCCCGCTGTGCGAGGCCGGCGATATCTTCACGCAGGACGAGCAGGGCGTCACACCCCGTAGGTTGCCGGAAGCGCAGGTGGGTGATTTGTTGGTGATTCACGATACCGGCGCGTATGGCGCCGCCATGTCGTCCAATTACAACAGCCGCCCGCTGTTGCCGGAGGTACTGATCGAGCAAGGGCACGCCAAATTGATTCGACGCCGGCAACCGCTGTGTGACTTGCTGGCCCTGGAGTTGGAGCTTTAACGCCAGCCATAAAAAAACCGGCCACCAAGGACCGGTTTTTTTACACATCCCCCGTCAACAACCATCCTGACGCTGGACCAAAATCTGAGTGGAGCGGGTAGAGGGAATCGAACCCTCATCTAAAGCTTGGGAAGCTTTCGTTCTACCACTAAACTATACCCGCTCAGAGCGGCTGACTTTGTACCAGATGTGCTCACGGATTTGAAGTTTTTCTTCGAAAATTCTGTGTTTTACGTGCCAACGGTCGGTCGTGGGCAGGCGGATCCCCTGGAAAATCCAGCCCACCCACAACCCCACCGCTCATACGGCAAACGCATGCTGTGGCTGTGACGCGTGGTACCGCAACCGGCTTGGCTGCTGCTCCGGTCTTAAAAAGCCCATCAACGCCTCCCGGCTATCCCGGCTCGCGGCCTTGTGCTCCATATCCAGAAAGTGCCCGGTCGCCTGAATCGTGCCGAAGCTGCTTTTCGCAATATGTTGCCCAAACAGCTTGGCATCCTGGGCACTGGTGTACTCGTCCCATTCGCCGTTCAAAAACAACACCGGAATATCAATCTGCTTCGCTGCCTTGAGGTAGCACAGCCGGTCGCTGTTGAGCACGTGGCTGATGTGAAAGTGCATCTGCCCATACTCATGCTCGGCCAGGCTGCTCACGTGTTTGTAGTTGAAGCGTTTGAACAGCGACGGCAGGTGTTTGCCGATGGTGCTGTTGACCAGGTGGCCCACGCGGTCGCGGTCGAGGTTGCCGAGGTAGTCGACGCCGCGCTCCAGGTAGTCGCGCATGGGGGCGTTGATCACCGGGGAGAACGAGCTGATCACGGCCTTTTCCACACGGCGCGGGCGGTGGGCGAGGGCGACGAGGGTCGCGGCGCCGCCCCAGGAAAAGGACAGCACGTGTTCGGCGGCGAAGTGGTCGATGAGTTCCAGAAGGATCTGGCCCTCGACTTCTTTCGTCAGCATATGCTCGTGGCGATTGTGGATTTTTGAGCGACCGGCGTAGGGCTGGTCGTACAAAACCACGTTGAATGTCGGGTACAGGCTTTTCACGGTCTGGGCGAAAGACGCAGTGGTGGCCATTGAGCCGTTGACCAGAATGATGGTCTTGGCAGCTGCGTCCGCGCGATAGAACTCCGTGTAAACCCGATACTGACCCTGTATATCCAGCACAGCGATTTCTGGCCTCATGTCGTAAGACTCCTGGCAAGCGGGTAATGCGCGCAGATCACTCTGCACGAGCTTTGTGACAGGTAGGCATACGCCTGGAAGTGAGGGCCCATGTCGATCCGGTACTGGCTGGCCGACGGGTGTTGTTATGGCGGGCAATTTGCCTGAGGTGCCCGCAGATCAAGCGTGCGGACGGGCAAAGTGTTTCTTGTAGGTAGGGGTGACTCACCAGTCAGATTGCGGCTGGCTCGGTTGATTCAAGCATCAGGGATGCCAGTTCGCCAGTCGACGCCGTGGTTTTTTGCCATCATCGGCTGAACGGTCATCAGACCTGTTGGATTTCAGCGTCCGTAAGCGCCCGGTACCGGCCTGGGGCAAGGGCTGAGTCCAATTCCAGTGGCCCCATGCGCTCGCGGTGCAGGCGGGTCACTTTGTTGTCGAAGTGCCCGAACATGCGTTTCACCTGGTGATAACGCCCTTCAATGATGCTCAGGCGCGCCGTTCTGGGGCCCAACAGCTCCAATTCGGCCGGTTGGGTGGTGAGGTCTTCAAAGGCGAAGTACAGGCCGGCGGCGAAGGTGGCGGCGTATTCCGGGCCAATGTCCTGCTCGGTCTCGACGTAGTACACCTTGGGCAGTTTGGTTTGCGGCTGGGTCAGGCGGCGCGACCATTGGCCGTCGTTGGTGATCAGCAGCAGGCCGGTGGTGTTGAAGTCCAGGCGGCCGGCGATGTGCAGCTCGTGCTTGTCCGGTTCGTCCAGCAGGTCAAGCACAGTGGGGTGTTGCGGATCGGCGGTGGCGCTCACGCAGCCCTGGGGTTTGTGCAGCATGAAGTAGCGCGCGGGTTTGCCGGCTTGCAGCACTTCGTCATCCAGCAGCACACGGCTGAACTCGCTCACCGGGTGATGCGGATCGCTGGCGAATTGGCCATCGACGGTAATCCGGCGTTCCACCAGCAACAGGCGAACCTGTTTGCGGTTGAAACGGGGCAGGTTGCTGAGGAAACGGTCTACGCGCATTACGACCGCTCGCTCTCGCGCAGTTGCTCGTCCACCTGGGCGCAGCGCGGGCACAGGCAGGCTTTGTTGCGCAGTTCCGGCGGCAAGGCTTCAAGCACCGCAGGGTCGATGCTGACGCTGTAGCACCAGCAGGCCTGGTCGGCAGTGCGCGGGTCGGCCAGGGCGCAATCGTTGCGGGCGCCGCAGGCGGGGCAGAGGGTTGGCGTGGTCATCGGTCGGTTCAGGCTGTATCGGACAAGGTCCCGGTGAAACCCGGTGTGCCTTGCACGATACAGCCCCGAGGCGTTATTGCAAATCACGCTCCAGCACCACCACCCGTTGCCCGGCGCCAATGCCGCTGCCTGGTTGCACGGGAATTTCCCGCACGGTGCCGGCGAACGGCGCGAGTACCGGGATTTCCATTTTCATCGACTCCAGGATCACCAGCACATCACCCGCCGCCACGCGTTCACCCGCGCTCACCTGCACTTGCCAGAGATTGCCCGCGATGTGGCTGTCGATGCTGTATTCGTTGGCCTGCAACGGCGTGTCGTCGCCCAATGGCGCCGCGAGTTCCTCACTGTCGAAATGCGCCTGGCCGCTGGCGATCCAGCGTTCGCGTTCGGCGTTGAACGCACGCTGTTGTTGCCCGCGAAACGCGCCAATGCTTTCGGCTTGCTGCGCGAGAAAGGCCTGGTAATCCGTCAGGTTCAACTGGCTGTGTTCGATGTTCAGTTCAAACCGCCCAAGGGGGAAATCCCGGCGAATCTGCACCAGTTCATCCGCACTCACCGGGTAAAAGCGGATCTGGTCGAAGAAGCGCAGCAACCACGGTTTGCCATCGAACGCCGCGACTTCCCGGTAGCGGTTCCACATCTGCAAGGTACGCCCGACGAACTGATAGCCGCCGGGGCCTTCCATGCCGTACACGCACAGGTAGGCGCCACCGATGCCCACGGAGTTTTCGGCGGTCCAGGTGCGTGCCGGGTTGTACTTGGTGGTGACCAGGCGGTGGCGCGGGTCCAGCGGCGTGGCCACGGGCGCGCCGAGGTAGACGTCGCCCAGGCCCATCACCAGGTAGCTCGCGTCGAATACGGTGTGGCGCACTTCGTCGAGGTTGGCCAGGTCGTTGATGCGGCGGATGAACTCCAGATTGCTCGGGCACCACGGGGCATCCTTGCGCACGGTGGTCATGTATTTTTCGATGGCCAGTTGGCAGGCAGGATCGTCCCAGGAGAGTGGCAGGTGGACGATGCGCGACGGCACTTGCAGGTTTTGGCTGGCGCAGACGGCGTGCCATTCACGGGTGATCAAGGCCAGGAGGTCGGCGAGGGGCAGTTGTTCGGGCTGGTAGTGGATTTGCAGGGAACGGATGCCGGGTGTCAGGTCGATGACGCCGTGCAGGGCGCGGGCTTCCAGCGCTTGCATCAGGGCGTGGGCGCGAAAGCGCAGCACCAGGTCGAGTTCCGGGGCGCCGATTTCCAGGAGCAGGTGGGTGTCACCGGCGAGGCGGGCGACCAGGCGGGTGCCGGCTTGGCCGATGTCCAGAACAACAGGCGACATGATCGTTCCCACGCTCTGCGTGGGAATGCATCCTGTGACGCTTTGCGTCATTGCGTCGACAGCGGGACGCGGAGCGTCCCAAGCGGCATTCCCACGCAGAGCGTGGGAACGATCACACACCACAGGCGACTCAATCGAATGTGGGAGCGGGCTTGCTCGCGAAAGCATCGCCTCGGTTTGCCTGTCGGACCGAGTTGCCTGCATCGCGGGCAAGCCCGGCTCCCACACCTGATCCCATTCCAAGGCGAGTGTGCGGGCGGTCTTTAGGTCGACTGGAGTGAACTGAATCTTGTCGCCAGCCTTGAGCTGGCCCAACTGCCACAAGTCCGCCTCGATCACCGTCACCGGGCACACAAACCCACCCAGGCTCGGGCCGTCGGGGCCGAGGATCACCGGCATGTCCCCGGTAAAATCCACCGCTCCGATCGCATAGGGATTGTCGTGAATGTTGGACGGATGCAGTCCCGCCTCACCCCCATCGGTACGCGCCCACAATGGCTTCGGCCCGATCAACCTCACACCGGTGCGGCTGGAGTTGAAATGCACTTCCCACTGAGTGGCGAAGAACGTCTCGATGTACTCAGGCTTGAAGTATTCCGGCGCGCCGTGAGGGCCGTAGATCACCCGCAGTGTTCGCACCTCGGCAAGCGGTTCAGGCACTAACATGTTGCCGCAACGCACATCCTCCAACGGCAGCACGTGCAACACGTCGCCCGCCCGTAAAGCCCGTCCGCCATGCCCGCCAAACTGGCCAAGGGTGAAGGTACTTTTGCTGCCCAGATAATCCGGAACCTGCAGCCCGCCGCGCAGGCAAAGGTAGCTTCGCGCACCGGCCCCGGCGATGGTGCCCAGGCTCAAGGTCGCGCCCGCCGGCACCCGCAGCGCGGTGTTCATCGGTACCGTTTCATCATTCAACCGTAGTGCAATGTCCGCCCCGGTCACCGCCACCACTGCCGCGCAATTGAAGCGCAGCATTGGCCCGCTCATGGTGATTTCCAGTGCGGCAGTACCCTCGGCATTGCCCAGCAGGCGGTTACCCAGGCGCAATGCGCGGCTGTCCATCGGCCCCGACGGCGGCACGCCCACGGCCCAGTAACCGAGGCGTCCGGGATAATCCTGAACACTGGTTTGGGTCCCGGCGCTCAGCACCTCGAACGTGTCGGCGTGGTAAACCAAGTCTTCAAGGCAGCGCGTCCACGGCTGGCCGCTGGCGAACGGGGCAGCCAGCAGAATTTGCCGCAGGTAATCACGGTTGGTTTCCACGCCGTACAGCTGGCTGTTGGTCAGGGCTTGATGCAGATCGAGACGCGCCTGTTCGCGAGTCGGCGCCCAGGTGATGAGCTTGGCGATCATCGGGTCGAAGTAGGGCGGGATCTCGCAACCGGCCTCCACCCAGGTGTCGACGCGCAGGCCTTCAGCAATCGGGAAATCCACACAGGTCAGAAGCCCCGGGCTCGGCTGAAAATCCCGGCCCGGGTCTTCGGCGTACAGGCGCGCCTGAATTGCGTGGCCGTTAGGCTTCAGGTCCAGTTCCCGCAGCGGCGGCATTTCTCCGGCGGCCAGTTGCACCATCCAGCGCACCAGGTCCACGCCCCACACTTGCTCGGTGACGCCGTGTTCCACCTGCAACCGGGTGTTCACTTCCAGAAAATAGAAGCGGCCATCGGCGCTATCAAAGATAAATTCCACGGTGCCGGCGCTGCGGTAATTCACGGCCTTGGCCAGGGTGATTGCGGCGTGGCACAGCTCATCCGCCATCCCATCGGGCAGGTTCGGTGCCGGGGTCTCCTCGAGCACTTTCTGGTTGCGCCGCTGCACTGAACAGTCGCGTACACCGAGGGCGATCACCTCGCCACACCCGTCACCAAACACCTGCACTTCCAGATGTCGAGCGTGCTGGATGTACTTCTCGATAAACACGCCGGCGTCGCTGAAGTTGTTCTGGCCGAGGCGTTTGACTGCCTCGAAACAGTCGCGTAATTCATCGGCGCTGTTGCACACGCGCATGCCGATACCGCCGCCGCCCGCCGTGCTCTTGAGCATGATCGGATACCCCACGCTTTCGCCGGCCAGAAGCGCGGCGTCAAGGCTGTTGAGCAGTTCGGTGCCTTCCAGCAGCGGGATGTTGTGCTGCTTGGCCAACGCGCGCGCGGTGTGCTTGAGGCCGAACACCCGCAGTTGCTCCGGCGTCGGGCCGACGAAGGCGATACTGGCTGCTTCGCAGGCTTCGGCGAACGCGGCGTTTTCCGAGAGAAAGCCATAGCCGGGATGAATCGCGGTGGCGCCACAGGCCTTGGCCGTGGCGAGGATTTTCTCCACCGACAAATAGGTGCCGGCCGCCGCGCCTTCGCCCAGGCTGTAGGCTTCGTCGGCTTGCTGGATATGCAGGCTGGCGACATCGGCTTCGGAATACACCGCCACGCCCTTGACCGAAAGCTCGCGCAAGGTGCGCAGGATGCGGCAGGCGATGGCGCCACGGTTGGCGATCAACAGTTTTTCGAACATGGTAAAACCCCGCAGGCCGATGCATGTCCGGCCTTGTCCTGGGATGCGGGCCGTCCCGCAAATGTGGGTAGCGCTGCGGTCGTCCGGAGCGCATGCAGTCAGTGTGGGAGGTGGAGTGTGGGAGCGGGCTTGCTCGCGAATGCGGTGGTTCAGTCAATACATCAGTCGCGTGATACGCCGCTTTCGCGAGCAAGCCCGCTCCCACACAATCACGCTCCCACAGTTGATCTTCAGCGTTTTCGGAGGCACTGCCCGGCGCGGGCCTGGCACAGGGCGAACAACCACTGACGCAACCGCTTGATTTTCAGTTCCATACCAGTAACTCCGCAGGGGTAGGGTTGTAGCCGTTGCACGGGTTGTTCAGTTGCGGGCAGTTGGAGATCAGCACGATCACGTCCATCTCGGCCCGCAGGTCGACGTATTTGCCGGGGGCGGAAATACCGTCCTCGAACGTCAGCCCGCCATCAGCCGTGACCGGCACATTCATGAAGAAATTGATGTTCGGCCCGATGTCGCTTTTGCCCAGCCGGCCATCGTGGGCGCAGGCCCGCAGGTAGTTGTCGCGGCAGCTGTGCATGTAGCGTTTTTCCAGGGCGTAGCGCACGGTGTTGCTCTCTTGGGCGCAGGCGCCGCCGAGGGTGTCGTGGCGCCCGCAGGTGTCGTCGACGATGGTCAGCATCGGCTGGCCGAGGTTGGAATACAGCACGCTGCCGGTGCTCAGGTACACCCTGTTTTGCCGGCGCAAGGTGCGCTGCACGTCGTAGCGTTCCTTGGGGTTTTTCAGGCTGTAGAACAGCGTGTCGACGGCCTGGTTGCCCTCAAGGTCGAGGATGCGCAGGGTCTGGCCGGCCTTGACTTCCATCAGCCAGGGTTCGCCGGCGGGGATGGTCGCGCGGTACACGGCCGCGTCCGGTTGGTTGGCGAGTGCGATAGACATGGCAGGTCCTCAGGCGAACAGACGGTCAGTGTTGATAAAGCCGCGCTCGTTTTCCGGGCGCGAGGTGCGGCAGTGTTCGGCGACGCTTGGGGCGGCGTTCATCCAGCTGAGTTTCAGCGGCTGCGGCGCGTATTCGGGATTCGGGTCCATGGGGTGTTGCAGGGCGGTGAGCACCACCAGCGTGTCCATCGGTGCGTAGAGTTCGATGTAGTCGCCGGCTTTGGAATTACCTTCGGCAAAGTGCAGCGTGCCGGTGTCATCCACGGTGATTTTGCTGAACAGGTTGAGGGTCATCAGCAGGTCAGACAGCCCCAGGCCCCACTTGCCCAATTCCACCAGCAGGTTGTCGGTGCCGTTGCGGTAGAAGCCGTTGCGCAGCTCTTGATAGCGGCCCTTGCCGTATTTTTCCGCGACTTCGGCGGCGCATAACACGCCGCCGATGCTGTCGCTCCAGCCGCAGGTGTCGGCGGTGATGGCGGCCAGCACGCGGCCCATGTCCGAGTACAGGCAGTGGCCGCGGGTGAGCTTGGCGGTGTGTTGGCATTTGAGGCTGTCGGGCAGGTTCAGGCGCTCGGTTTTTTCGTTGGCATTGAGCAGGGTCAGGCTGACGTTGGCGCCGCCGCGAATGTCGGTGAGGCGCAGCAGTTGGCCGCGCTTGAGCACGAAGGAACGGTGGCCGCCGCCGGGGAGCATTTCCTCGGCGAAGGGTGGGAACAATTGGGTTGAGTCGGTCATTTGGAAGTGGCTCCAAGTTCGGCGGCGATCGCCTTGCGGCGCTCGCTGTTCAAAGGGATGTCGTAGGTGATGCGGGCGCCGTAAGCGCCGGGGGCGTGCGGGTCGAGGCGCACCTTGTCGAACACCACCAAGCGGGTGCCGAGGCTGAAGCCTTCGCTCAGGTCGTGGGTGACCATGAACACCGTCAGCCTGGTTTCGCGCCACAGCTCCAGCAACAGCAGGTGCATGTCTTTGCGAATGCCCGGGTCGAGGGCGCCGAAGGGTTCGTCCAGCAGCAACACGCGGGGCTTCATGATCAGCGCCTGGGCGATGGCCAGCCGCTGTTGCATGCCGCCGGAAAGCTGTGCCGGGTACTTGTCCAGGGCATGGCCCAAACCGACTTTATGCAGCAGAGCGGCCGCTTGTTCCCGTGCCTGTTTTTTCGCGCTGCCGAACAGGCGCCCGAGCAATGTTGAGCGCGGCAATTCGAGACCGAGTGCAACGTTGTTCAGCACCGTCAGGTGCGGGAATACCGAGTAGCGCTGGAACACCACGCCACGGCTGGCATCGGGTTCGGCGGCCAGGGGTTTACCGTCCAGCAGGATCTCGCCATGGCTGGCAATTTCCTGTCCCAGCAACAGGCGCAGAAAGGTCGATTTGCCGCAGCCGGAAGTCCCGACCAAGGTGCAGAACTCGCCTTCGGCCACCTGCAGGTTCAGGCGCTCCAACACCACCTGGTCGCCATAGCGCTGCCACACATTGTTGACGCTGATAAAGCTCATGCCCGCGCTCCTTCGTACCAGGGGAACGCGCGCCGGGTCAGGGCCTTGAGGCCCCAGTCCATCAGCCAGGCGAGCAGGGTGATCCAGACCACGTAGGGCAGGATCACGTCCATCGCCAGGTAGCGGCGTACCAGGAAGATCCGGTAGCCCAACCCGTCGGTGGAGGCGATGGCTTCGGCCGCAATCAGGAACAGCCACGCCGAGCCCAGCATCAAGCGCAGGGAGATCAGCAAGCGTGGCAGCAATTGCGGCAGCACCACCCGCAGCATCAGGGTCCATGTGGAGGCGCCGAGGGTCTGCGCCTTCACCAGCAACTCGACGGGAATTTCCCGCGCCCGCTGTTCCAGGTCCCGCGCCAGGGCCGGGGTGATGCCGATCACGATCAGCATCACTTTCGACAATTCTCCCAGCCCGAACACGATGAACAGGATCGGCAGGATCGCCAGCGGCGGCACCATCGACAGCACCGTCAGTAACGGCGACAACGGTGCGCCAAACAGCGGCAAGGTCCCGGCAGCGATGCCCAGGCACAGGCCGGCGAGGGCGCTGATGCCGAGGCCGATCGCCAGGCGGCGCAGGCTTGAGGCGCTGTCTTGCCACAGCACGTATTCACCTGTGCGAGCGTCGGCACTGAAGGCCAGGCGTTTCACCGCGTCGCCCATTTGTGCGGCGCTGGGCAGCAGCTTGTCGTTGGGGTTGTCTGCCAGGCGCTCGGCCGAGCCCACGAAGTAGGCGAACAGCAGCAGGGCGAAGGGCAGCAGCACCAACAGCAGGCGACTGGAGCGTTCCGGGTGACGGTTGATCAGGCGCATGGCCGGGTCCTCTTACAGCGTGCCGTCGGCGGCCATCTGTACGTAGCTGGGGTCGAAATGCAGCTTGAGGTTGGCGGTGTCGCCGCGGGTCACGCCGTTGGCGAAGCTCATGCCCACGGCGTTGGTGTCTTTGGCACCTTCACCGAGCAGGCCGTGTTTAAACGAGAACTCGGCGACCTTGCCCATGGTGGCGGGCAACTGCGCGCTGGTGGCGAAGGCCAGGGCTTCCTTGGGCGTGGCGAACAGCTTGGTGGTGTCCAGTTGCGACTGGAAGCCCTTGAGGTCGGTGCCGGAAGCCTTGGCCATGTGTTCCAGGGCATCGGTGCTGGCGGCGTTTTTCGCGTTCATCAAGGCGACCACTTCAAACCAGGCACCGGTCAGTGCCTTGCCCAGCTTGGGGTTATCTTTGAGGGTCTGGGTGTTGACCACCATCATGTCCATGATTTCGCCGGGCACTTTGCTGGAGTCGAACACTTCGGTGACGCCGGGCTTGGCCTTGATCTCCGAGAGCATCGGGTTCCAGGTGGTGACGGCCTTGACCTGGTCGGTGTTGAAGGCGGCGGCGATGTCGGCGTCGGAGGTGTTGACCACTTTCAGGTCTTTTTCGCTGAGGCCGGCTGACTCCAGGGCGCGGGCCAGCAGGTAGTGGGACACCGAGAGTTCCACCAGGTTGACGTTCATGCCCTTGAGGTCGGCGACGGTCTTACCGATGCCCTTGATGACCACGCCATCGTTGCCGTTGGAGAAGTCGCTGACCACCAGCGCGGTGCTGTCCACGCCACCGGCGGCGGGGATGGTCAGGGCGTCCATGTTGGTCATGGTGCAGCCGTCGAACTGGCCGGCGGTGTACTGGTTGATGGATTCGACGTAGTCGTTGAGCTGCACCATGTCGATCTTGATGCCGTACTTCTTGGCCCATTTGTCCAGGATGCCTTGGCTGCCGGCGTACTCCCACGGCATCCAGCCGGCATAAATCGTCCAGCACACGCTGAAGTGGTCTTTGGGGGCGGCCTGGGCGGAAAAGCTCACGACGGCGGCAAAGGCGGCGGCGAGCAGGGCGGGTAAACGTATCGAGGGCATGGATGCTTCTCCAGTTGATCAAGGGCGAGCAGGAGCAACGCGGCACCGTAAACGGTGGCTTGTCTCCCGGGCTTTTATCCCGCCGTGTAACCTCAACTGGAGGTCGCCAACTCTCGGACCAGCCACTCGCCTTAGCGAGCCGGAACCCTAGTCAGCCATTGCAAATTGTGGTGCCGCGAACCTGTGATGACTCTTGCACGGGAGAGGTAAAGCGAGAGTCGTGCCAAGTGAAGGATGGCGCGGATTTACAGGCCTGCCGACTGGCATGGAGGCGTGGCGCCGGGGGTTCATGCATTGCGCTGGTGCGTGGTTGCACTGCAATGAAGCGAACCCCCGGGCCCGATGGATAATGCGGTTTTTCTACAGCTGGAACTTGGCCACCAGGGTATTGAACGATGTGGCCAATCGCGACAGCTCCTGACTCGAGGCGTTGGTCTGGTGGGCGCCGGCAGCGGTCTGCGTCGACAGGTCCTGGATATTGAGCAGGTTGCGATCCACTTCCCGCGCAACCTGGGCTTGCTCTTCGGACGCCGAGGCAATCACCAGGTTGCGTTCGTTAATCTTCGCCACGCTGTGGGTGATGCGCTGCAAGGCTTCGCCCGCATTCTGCGCCATCGTCTGGGTGTTGTTGGCCAAGGTAAGGCTCTTGTTCATGGCCGCAACGGCGCCATCGGCCCCTAGCTGCACGGTACCGATCATGTTTTCGATGTCGACGGTGGAAGATTGCGTGCGATGGGCCAACGCCCGGACTTCATCCGCCACGACGGCAAAGCCTCGGCCTTGCTCGCCGGCACGCGCCGCTTCAATAGCCGCATTGAGGGCCAGCAGATTGGTTTGATCGGCAATGCCACGAATCACATCCACCACCTTGGCAATTTCCCGAACCTGCACGGCCAGATCAACCACGGCCTGGGTGGAATCATTGATCTCACTGACCATCGAACTCATCCCGGACACGGCCTGGTCCACTTGCAGGCGGCCATCATCCGCTTCAGCATTCGCCTGGCGAGAGGCCTCGGACGTCGACACCGCATTACGCGCTACCTCGTCCACCGCTGCGGTCATCTGGTTTACGGCGGTGGCGGCTTGCTGGATTTCGTCATTCTGGCGGGTCAGGCCGCGAGTACTTTCGTCGGTCACCGCGCTCAGTTCTTCCGCTGCGGAGGCCAGTTGGTCAGAGGCGTTGGAAATTTCCAGCAAGGTACTTTTCAAGCCCCCCTGCATGTCGGATAACGCCATCAGCAACTGCCCGGCTTCATCCTTGCGATCAGTGATGATGGCCTGCGTCAGGTTGCCTTGTGCTACACGTTGTGCGCTTTGCACCGCCTGTGCGAGGGGTTGGGTGATGAGGCGGGTAATCAATAGACCAATGGTGATCGCGACAATAAATGCCAGGACGATACCGCCGATCATCCATTGCAAGGCACTGCTACGTAAAGCGTCGGCCTCTGCCGAACCTTCCTTGATTTGGCGATTGTTGGAATCGACGATGATTTTGAGCAGCTCGCGGGATTGTCTGAAGAGTTCGTTGTTGCTGCTGTTGAGCAGCGTGCGCGCTTGATCGGCGTGGCCGGCGTCAATCAGTGAAATAATTTGTTCGGAGCTGGTGACGTACTTGGCCCAAACCTGGTCCAGGGTATCTCCCGCCGCGCGCTCATCATCCTCCAGGGGCGTTGCGCGGTAAGTCGCGTAGGCCGTTTGGCTGCGTTTCAACTCATTGGCGATGTCTTGGCGAACACGATCACGGTCTTGTGAGGAAATATCACCACGGCTGGCATCCAGCAATCGATACAGTCCCCGGTTGTGGGCAACAAGGCCGTTGAGGGTAGCGTTGGTATTACTGACGGATACCAGGTTGTTAGAGAAAGCTGAATCAAGGGCGGTTGCCAGCCGGCTGACACCGTTGATACCCAATGTCCCGACTGCCAGCGTGATGACGGCGCACAGTACGAACGAAAGCAGCAGTTTGGTTGAGAGTTTCATGGCTGAGATCCGGATTGATGACGATAGGATGACCGCACTAGAGCGTCCGTGCTGTTGCGTGGCATCATAATGACATCATTCGAATTGTTGAAGTTTCAATGCCGATTAAAAATCCATCCTGGGAGCTGGTTTTCATGGCAGGGCTGTCATTGAGGCGAAGTAAGGGGGTGTTGACATGTATCAAGCTGTTACCAAATCGCACCAGATTCGCTTTTTGATGTCAGATATTTCGTCAGGCAGTGAAAGCTGTTTGCCGCCCCCCAGCGTCGCTGGGTGTGCTCTTCCGCGGTCCAGGAGGCCGCCATGTATCGTCGACTGCTTCTCATCGCTTTGCTCGGTTTGACCCTGTCTGCGTGTGCGCCCTATTACGGAGGTGGCGGGGCCTATTACGGTTCCGAGGTCTACACGGCGCCCGCGCCGGCGTACTACTACGGCGGCGGTCCTTATTATCATTACCGCCAGGGTTACTACCCACCACCGCAGCGTTACTACCCGTCGCCGCGTTATTACCAGCCGGCGCCTCGCTATTACCCTACAGGGCCGCGAGCCGGTTACCGGCCTTACCCCAACCAGGGTTGGGGCAACGGTCATTGGGGCAATGGCGGCGGGCGTGGTCAGGGCGGCCAAGGCGGCCACGGGGGAGGCCGTGGCGGGCATCGCTGATCGTACTAATTGGAAAAACGGCGCTTAGGCGCCGTTTTTGCTGACCGCTGGTCGGTACTGTCATATTTGACAGCTATTCTATGGGCTACGACTGTAGTTAATTGGGAGCGGACGCTATTTGGCGTGTCGTTTCCTGCATCGACTGACGGAGCCCATACCATGCGAGTCAGCCCAGTTTACTTGTTGTTTTTTGTTCTTTCAGGCTTCAGCACATTGGCGGCGGCGCAAGGCTGTCCTTACCCGAGTACCGTGCGCTACGTTGATGGCCACTTTCAGGGAGCTGATAAAGAGTCCCCCTGGATAAGCCAGGCAATGAGCGGCCCGGACCTCGTGGAAACCTTTGTGGGGGCGATTTTTATCCCGCGGGAGTCGGGTGAGCGCAAGCTTGGCTACCTGGAAAAGTGCATCTATAAAACCGTCCGCGGTAATACGGTTGCCTTGAGGTTCGGCCCGGCCCGCGGCGGGGGCACGATGTCGCTGGCTGAGACCACCCACTGGCAACCGGGTACCGATGTTTTCGGGCAACCCACATTCCAGTGCGAAGACCATCAACCTGATAATTGTGCCTTCACGTTCGAGGCGGCAAAGCGCTGACGGGCGCTCAATAGTCCGACAAGTCCGCCAGCGGATGCCGCCCTTCCCACACCTTGTGGAAGTGCGCCTGCACCACGGCCTCGGGGATCAAATTGATATCCGGCCAATGCCAGTGGGGCCGTTGGTCCTTGTCGATCAACCGCGCCCGCACCCCTTCGCTGAATTCCGGGTGACGGCAGCAGTTCAGGCTCAAGGTGTATTCCATCTGGAACACTTGGGCCAGGGACAGGTGTCGCGCCCTCTGGATCTGCTCCCATACCAGGTGCGCGGTCAGCGGGCAGCCTTCGCTCAGGGTCTTGCCGGCGCGGCTGAACAGCGGGTCGGTGTGGTCGCGCAACTGGCTCAAGGCGCGCCACGCGCAGCGCACATCGCCTACATCCAACCACTCGTCGATCTGCGAACGGCGCGGCAGCCATTGGGCTTCGGGCAACTGACCGGTGGCTTCCTGGGCCAGGGCCTTGAGCAGGCTGTTGAGTTGCATGTCGGTCTGTTCCTGCCAATTCAGTTGCAGCAGGCCTTCGAGCAGCTCGTCTTGTTGTTCATCCAGCAGGAAGCGGTCGGCCAGGCCCAGGTCCAGGGCGTCGCGGCCATTCATGTGGGCGCCGGTCAGGCCCAGGAACAACCCCAACTTGCCGGGCAGGCGTGACAGGAACCAACTGGCGCCGACGTCCGGGTACAAGCCGATGCTGATTTCCGGCATGGCCAGGCGGCTGCTCGGGGTGACGATGCGCACAGCGGCGCTTTGCAGCAAACCCATGCCGCCGCCCAGCACATAGCCGTGGCCCCAGCAGATCAACGGTTTGGGGTAAGTGTGCAGGCGGTAGTCGAGACGGTATTCAGCGGCGAAAAATTGCGCGGCCAGCGCCGGGACTTCGCCGGGATGCTCACGGCAGGCCTGGGCCAGGCTGCGCACTTCGCCGCCGGCGCAAAAGGCCTTAGGGCCTTTGCCACGCAGCAGCACGCAAACGATTTGCGGGTCTTTGGCCCAGGCGTCCAGGCGTTCGCTCAGGGCCAGGATCATCGGCAAGGACAGGGCGTTGAGGGATTTTTCCGCGTCCAGGCTGGCGATGCCAATACGGGCGCCGCCGGTGCCAATCAGTTCTTCGAAGTGCAGGTTCATCATGACCTCAATCGAGAAAGTGAAGGTTCAGTATGATCCCTTCACGGGAAAGTGCCGGTTCTGCGTCAGATCAATTGACAAGCAGGGTGGGCTTTCCTAGGGTTCGCACCATTGTTTTTTCTGGATGCAACCATGACCTCCGACGACCGTATCAAACTCGAACCCAGCTGGAAACACGCCCTGCGTGACGAGTTCGACCAGCCGTACATGGCCCAGCTGCGGGAATTCCTGCGCCAGGAGCACGCGGCCGGCAAGGAAATCTACCCGCCGGGCCCGATGATCTTCAACGCGCTCAACTCAACGCCGCTGGACAAGGTCAAGGTAGTAATCCTCGGCCAGGACCCGTATCACGGCCCGGGCCAGGCCCACGGTCTGTGCTTCTCGGTGCAGCCGGGCGTGCCGGCACCGCCGTCGTTGGTCAATATCTATAAAGAACTCAAGCGCGACCTGAACATCGACATCCCCAACCACGGCTACCTGCAAAGCTGGGCTGACCAGGGCGTGTTGATGATCAACACCACCATGACCGTGGAGCGTGCGAATGCCAACGCCCATGCGGGCAAGGGCTGGCAGTTCTTTACCGATCGGATTATTGAAGTGGTGAGCGAGCACCAGCCGCACCTGGTGTTCTTGCTGTGGGGCGCCCATGCGCAGGGCAAGCAGAAGTTGATCGACGCCACCAAGCACCTGGTGCTGACGTCGGTGCATCCGTCGCCGCTGTCGGCTTACCGAGGGTTTATCGGCTGCGGGCACTTCAGCCGCGCCAACAAGTTTCTTGAGCAGAATGGCGAGACGCCGATCGAGTGGCGATTGCCGCCGGTTTGACATAGATCCAATGCAGGAGCTCGACAGCTCCCACAATTGAACGTCGCCAAGGCGTCAGATGTTGTCGGGCTGTCGGTTCCAGTGCCGAAACAACGGCTCCGCCAGAAACAACACAAACAACAAGCGCATCACCTGCATCGCCGTTACCAACGGCACCGACAGTTGCAGGGTTTCTGCCGTCAGGCTCATCTCGGCAATCCCCCCGGGCATCATGCCCAATGTCAGCGAGCGCAAATCCAGTTGCGTCAGCGCGCTCAAACCTACCGCCGCCAGCGTCGCGATCAACATGGTCAACACTGTACCGATCAAGGTACGCCCCATGAACAATGGCGCACGCCGGAAAAACTGCCGGTTGAAGTGGCAACCCAGGCCGCTGCCGATCAGCCACTGGCCGATCTGGCTGCCACCGTCGGGCAGGCCGATGTGCAAGTCCCAGGTAATACTGACGATGGCGCTGACCAGCAACGGCCCGAACAGCCAGGGGTTTGGCTGACGCAAGCGCTGCCAACCCCAGGCTACTAACGCGCCGATAGGGAACAGCACCGCCAGCCAGGCCCAATCGACCGTCGCCGGATGCAACTGCGGAGCACCTTCCCCCAGCAAATACTTGAACGCCGCCGGCACACAGAGCACCACCACCAATACCCGCAAACTCTGGCCCGCCGCGACGCGGCTGAGCACCGCGCCATTGCGGGCACCAAGGTTGACCATCTCCCCCGATCCGCCCGGCATGCTCGAGAAAAACGCCGTGGCACGGTCTTCACCGCTACGGCGCATCAACCACACGCCCACAATGCTGGAGAGGCTGGTGACCAGCGCGCCAAAGAAGATCAGGCCGAAGTGGCTCATCACCTGTTCCATCACCACCGGGGTGAAGTGCAGGCCAATGCCGATGCCCACCACCCATTGGCCGCATTTGCGGCCGCCGGGGATTTCTGCCAACTGCCAGGGTGTGAGGCAGCGCACGAGGATGATCGCCAGCAACGAGCCGACCATATACGGCAGAGGCCAGCCGACCTGGCTGGCGAGGTACCCGCCCAGCAGGCCGACCAGCGGTGTTGCCCACCACTGTTTAAAGCTGACCTCAGACATCGGCCAGGGCGCGACGCTGCAGGGAACGCTTGCGCCAGATACGCAGGATCGGCATCAGCAACATAATGGCAGTCAGTACCCAGACACCAAAGGTGATCGGGCTCGACCACAGGATCTCTACTGCACCGTTGGAAATCGACAGGGCCCGGCGCAGGTTCTGCTCCATCAAGCCGCCGAGGATAAAGCCCAGCAGAACCGGCGACAGCGGGAAGTCCAGCTTGCGCAGGATATAACCGAAGATACCGATGCCGATCATCAGGAACAGGTCAAAGGTAGTGGCGTGAACCGCATACACACCAATCGCGGTGATGATGGCAATTACCGGCACCAGCGCCCAGTTCGGCACGGCGAGGATGCGCGTGAAGATACGGATCATCGGGATGTTGAGGATCACCAGCATGATGTTGGCGATAAACAGCGACGCGATCAGGCCCCAGACAATGTCCGGTTGCTGTTGGAACAGCAGCGGGCCCGGTGTGATGTTGTACAGCGACAGGGCGCCGATCATCACGGCGGTGGTGCCGGAACCCGGGACGCCCAGGGTCAGCATTGGCACCAGTGCGCCGCAAGCGGCCGCGCCGATGGCCGTTTCCGGGGCGGCCAGGCCGCGCTTGTCACCCTTGCCGAATTCGCCGCTGGCGCCGGCGATACGTTTCTCGGTCATGTAGGCCACGGCGCTTGCCAGCGTTGCACCGGCACCCGGCAACACGCCCATGATGAACCCCAGCACGCCGCAGCGAATGTTCACCACGAACACCGAGGAGGCTTCCTTGAAGTTGAACATCATGCGGCCGGTGGCCTTGACGGCTTCCTGGCCGTGGTGGGTTTTTTCCAGCAACAACAGAATCTCGCTGATGGAGAACAGGCCCAGTACCAGCACCACGAACTGGATGCCGTCGGTCAGGTGAATGTTGTCGCCGGTGAAACGGTACACACCGCTGTTGGCATCGATGCCGACGGCTGACAGGAACAGGCCGATCAAGGCGGCGACAAAGGTCTTCAGCGGCTTGTCACCGGCCATGCCGCCCAGGCAGACAATCGCAAACACCATCAGTACGAAGTATTCCGCCGGCCCGAAAGCAATCGCCCATTTGGCCAGCAGCGGGGCGAACATCACCATGCCGCAGGTGGCGATAAACGCGCCAATGAACGAGCTCCATGCCGACAGCGACAATGCCACGCCAGCCAGTCCTTTGCGGGCCATCGGGTAGCCGTCCAGGGTGGTCATCACGGTGGAGGCTTCACCCGGAATGTTCAGCAGGATCGAACTGATCCGGCCGCCGTATTCGCAGCCCAGGTACACGGCTGCCAACAAGATCAGCGCCGACTCGGGCGGCAGGCCCAAGGCGAACGCAATCGGGATCAACAACGCGACGCCGTTGATCGGGCCCAAGCCCGGCAACAGGCCGACCACGGTGCCGATCAGGGTCCCGCACAGCGCGGTCACCAGGTTGTAAGGGGTCAGCGCAACGCCGAAGCCCTGGCCCAAATAGCCAAGCGTATCCATATCAGTTCTCCAGAACGTCGAGCAGGCCGAGGGGGAGCGGTACGTCCATGGCTTTATCGAACAACAGATAAAGGCCGACGCTCATCAAGGTGATGATCACCGCACCAGGCAACCAGCGGCCGCCATACAGCCGGGCCATCGGAATACCGATCAGCATGCTGCTGAGAATGAAACCCAGGGATTCGAAGGTGCCGGCGAATATCAGCAGCAGCACCACGCAAATCCCGATCTTGATCAGCGTCGGACGGTCCAGTGCAGGTTCGTCTTCGGTGTGCTTGGTGGGTTGTGGACGAAACAGCATGTAGATCAGCGCCAGGCTCATCAGCCCGAGCATCAGCAATGGGTAGGCGCGTGGTCCGACAGGCTCGTAGGAAAACGATGCCTGATACGGCCAGGCCATCAGCGCCAGGCCAGCACAGGCCAGCAGCAGCGCGGCAGCGAAAATGCGTTGTAAGAGCATGAAAAACTCCTGGGCCACGGCCCTGATGTGCAGGGACGTGGCCGCACGAACAGGGGGCGATTACTGGATCAGGCCGAATTCTTTGGCGAGTATTTTGTAGTCAGCCACCTGCTTCTTCACGTAGGTGTCCAGTTCCGGGCCGGTCATGGCGAACGGGAACAGCTCACGCTGGTTGCGCAGCTTGGCGAATTCGTCGGAAGCCAGCAGTTTGTCAAAGGCGGCTTTCCACCAGGCGTAGTCTTCGTCGCTGACTTTTGGCCCAAGGTAGAAGCCGCGTACGACTGGCCAGACGATGTTGTAGCCCTGCTCCTTGGCGGTCGGGATATTCTTCATTTCCGGCTCGTCCAGGCGCTCTTCGGAGAACACGGCCAGCAGGCGCATGTCACCGCTCTGGATGTGCGGCATGGAGTCGGAGATGTCGGTACTGCCCACCTGAATGTGGCCGCCCATCAACGCTGTGACGATTTCACCGCCGCCTTCCAGTGCCACGTAACGCAGGTCGCGTGGGTTGATCCCGGCGGCCTTGGCGATCAGTGCGGTTTGCATCCAGTCCTGGCTGCCGACAGTGCCGCCGGAACCGATCACCACTTTGCTCGGGTCTTTCTTCAGCGCTTGAACAAGGTCGTCGAGGTTTTTATAGGGCGAATCGCTTTTCACCGCGATAGCACCGTAGCTGGTGCCAACGGCCGCGAGCCAGCGCACGGCGCTTTCATCGAAGCGGCCAAACTTGCCCTGGGCCAGGTTCAGCAGCGAGCCGCTGGACCACGCCACCAGCGTGCCAGCGTCTGCCGGACGCTGCGCCACGACGGCGTTGTAGGCCACCGCACCCACGCCGCCGGGCATGTAGGTCACGCGCATCGGCTTGCTCAGCAGCTTCTCGTTGACCAGCGCGCTCTGCGCCAGTTTGCAGGTCAGGTCAAAACCACCGCCCGGGGAGGCCGGGGCGATGCATTCCGGGCGCTTGGGCTCGGCGGCCAGCAATTGGCTGGCGAACAGCATGCAGCTGGCCGTCAGGGCAAATTTACGCAGTGAAAGGTTCATGTTCATCTCCATCATTGTTGTTATGAGGTGGCTGTTACCAGAGTGCGACGCTGTAGCTCACCAGCAGGCGCACTTCATCCGCATCACGGGCCGAATAGTTGGAACGGTAAGTGGCATTACGCAGGCGCACGGCCACGTCCTTGAAGGTGCCGATTTGCACCACGTACTTGATTTCGCTGTTGCGTTCCCACTCCTTGCCGGTCTCGCCGTTCTTGAGCTTGATGTTGTCACCCGACAGGTAACGGCTCATGAAACTCAGGCCGGGAATCCCCAGCTTGGCGAAGTCGTAGTCGTAGCGTGCCTGCCAGGAGCGTTCTTCGGCGCCGGCAAAGTCGTTGATCTGCACGAAGTTGACAAGGTAAGGATCGCTACCGTCCACGTAGGGAAAGGCGCTGTCGCCAGACATGTGCTGATAGCCGGCGCTGAGCTTATGGCCATTGAGGGCATAGCTGAAGAGGCCGTTGAGGGAGGTGTTGTCGATCTTGCCGCCGTGGGCGGCCCCGGTGTCATCACTGACGGCCAGGCGCAGGTCGGCGCCGAAGGTGCCGGGGCCCATCGGACGTGAGGCGACCAGGCCGAGGAAATGCTGGCGGTACACGTCGTCGAGTTGGGCAAAGTGGTAGCTGCCGGTGATCTTGTCGGCGAACTTGTAGTCCACGCCGCCGAAATCGAAATGCTTGCCGGTGGCGCCGCTGAGGAAGCGGCTGTTCTTGTTATTGAGGCCGATGTCTTCGTAGTTAGTGTCGTCGCGGTCTTTGGCCTTGTTCAGGCGGCCGCCGGTAAACACCAGGTTCTTGAACTCCTTGGAACTCAACAGGCCGCCTTCAAACGTCTGCGGCAGGATGCGCCCGTCGTTGGGCTTGAGGATCGGCAACTCGGGGATTAGCGCGCCGATCTTCAGCTCGGTGGCGGAGATCTTCACTTTGCCGGTCAGGCCGAGTTTGGAATATTCGTTGGCGGCGCGACCGTCATCGTGGGTGGGCAGCAGGCCGGTGCCGGTGCGGTCGGGGCTGGAGTCGAGCTTGACCCCGAGCATGCCCAGGGCATCCACGCCAAAGCCGACGGTGCCGTCGGTGTAGCCCGACTGCAGGTTGAGCATGAAGCCCTGCGCCCACTCGTCGCGTTTGGATTGTTGTGCGCTGGTGCCATCGCGGAAGTCGCGATTGAAGTACATGTTGCGGGTTTCGAGGGTGGCGGTGCTGTCCTCGAAAAAGGCGGCTTGGCCTACGGGCGAAAAGCCGGCAAAGGCGGCAGCACTGGCAAGGGCGGTTTGGGTGAAACGAGAAGAACGAGCAGGCGGCTGTGTGCGCAGCATCGTGGGTGTACTCCGTTTATTGTTCTTATTTTGGCGAAAACGCTTCGAGGCGTTTTTCGGGCGCTATGGGTGAAATAGCTCGGCAGGCGAAACCCACCGTGGTTGGATGCTAAAGGGCGAAGCTTTCACTAACCTTTCAGCCGCCTTTCAATGTTTTCGGGCTTCACAGCACAGGTGGCGCCTGTAAACTCCCCGGCAAAGCGTGGCGCCGACCACCCCCGAACGAGGTAAAAACCCATGCGTGTCCTTCTGGTCGAAGACCATTTGCAGCTAGCCGAAAGTGTCGCCCAGGCGCTCAAGAGCACGGGTTTGACCGTCGATGTGTTGCACGATGGGGTGGCGGCGGACCTGGCCTTGAGCAGCGAGGAATACGCGGTGGCGATCCTTGATGTGGGCCTGCCGCGCATGGACGGTTTCGAGGTTTTGGCGCGGTTGCGGGCCCGCGGGAAAAATCTGCCGGTGCTGATGTTGACTGCACGCAGTGATGTGAAAGACCGGGTGCACGGCCTTAACCTGGGTGCGGATGACTACCTGGCCAAGCCGTTCGAACTGACGGAGCTGGAAGCCCGAGTCAAAGCCCTGCTGCGCCGTAGCGTGCTGGGTGGTGAGCGGCAGCAGGCGTGTGGCGTGCTGATTTATGACCTGGATACGCGGCGCTTCACCCTGGGTGGCGAACTGCTGACCCTGACCTCCCGCGAGCAGGCGGTGCTTGAGGCGCTCATCGCGCGTCCTGGCCGGGTGATGAGCAAGGAGCAACTGGCCTCCCAGGTGTTCGGCCTGGATGAAGAGGCCAGCCCCGACGCCATCGAAATCTACGTGCACCGCCTGCGCAAGAAACTCGATGGCCAGCCGGTGGCAATCGTCACCTTCCGTGGCCTGGGGTACCTGCTGGAAGCCCGCGATGCATAAGCCCAGCAGCCTGCGCTGGCGCCTGCTGTGGAACCTGGCGCTGTTGCTGGTGGTGTTGATGATTGCCAGCGGCTTGAGTGCCTACTGGAATGGGCGCGAGGCGGCGGACACGGCTTACGACCGCACGCTGTTGGCCTCGGCGCGGACCATTGCGGCCGGCCTGTCCCATCGCGACGGGACCTTGAGCGCCGACGTGCCGTACGTGGCCCTGGATACGTTCGCCTACGACAGCGCCGGGCGGATTTACTACCAGGTCAATGATATTCACCAGAAGTTGATTTCCGGCTACGAGAACCTGCCGGGCCCACCGCCGGGCACGCCGCGCACCGATGACTATCCGGCGCTGGCGCGCTTTTATAACGCCAAGTATCAGGGCCAGAACGTGCGAGTGGTCAGCCTGCTCAAGGCCGTCTCCGAGCCGAACATGAACGGCATGGCAGAGATCCGCGTGGCCGAAACCGATGAGGCGCGTGTTGCCATGGCTCGCAGCCTGATGGCCGATACCTTGCTGCGCCTGGGGATGTTGGCCGTCGGCGCGTTGCTGTTGGTGTGGTTTGCCGTGAGTGCAGCACTGCGGCCATTGGAACGTTTGCGCACGGCCGTGGAAGAGCGCCAGCCCGATGACCTTCGGCCATTGCCGCTGGTGGAAGTGCAGCATGAGCTGGGCCCGCTGGTGCGGGCGCTCAACCATTTTACTGAACGCCTGCGCGGGCAGTTCGAGCGCCAGGCACAGTTTATTGCCGATGCCGCCCATGAGCTGCGCACACCCCTGGCGGCGCTCAAGGCGCGCCTGGAGCTCGGCCTGCGGGCCGAAGACCCGGCCACCTGGCGCACCACCCTGGAAACCGCCGCCCAGGGTACTGATCGCCTGACTCACCTGGCCAATCAATTACTGTCGCTGGCTCGCATCGAAAACGGTGCCCGGGCGATTGCCGAAGGCGGGGCCCAGTTGCTGGACTTGAGCCAGTTGGCTCGCGAACTGGGCATGGCCATGGCGCCGCTGGCCCATGCACGTGGCGTAGCCCTGGCCCTGGAAGCCGATGAGCCAGTGTGGCTGCGAGGCGAGCCGACCTTGTTGAACGAGTTGTTGAGCAACCTGGTGGACAACGCCTTGGCCCACACGCCGCCGGGTGGCAACGTGATCCTGCGGGTGACGGCGCCGGCGGTGCTTGAGGTGGAAGACGACGGCCCGGGCATCCCGCTGGATGAGCGGGATCGGGTATTCGAACGGTTCTATCGGCGCAGTCAGCAGGGCTTGGGTGCGGGCTTGGGGCTGGCGATTGTCGGTGAGATCTGCCGGGCACATCTGGCGCAGATCAGCTTGCATGATGGTGAGTTGGCGGGGTTGAAGGTGCGGGTCAGTTTTAATGCGGGGTAATCAGTAAAACATTGACCGCGCTTCATCCAGCTCGGCGCGCAAGGCGTCGCTGTGCGGGTCGAGGCGCAGTTTCTTGATTGCAGGCAGCGTCGATAGCGGCACGCTGGCGAGCGGATGGTCGGTGTTGCGGTGGCAATACAGTACGGCGACCTGCACCAGGTCGATATAGTCCAGGCGCTCGGAGTCGCGCTCCAGGTCGAGGTATTGCCCTGGCAGGTTCACCAGCATTTCCGGGAAGTCCCAACGTCGCAGCAGTTTGTCCCCCAGCAGCGGGTGGATGCTTTCAATCACGTGGTTGAGGCTGACAGGGTCAGCCAGCAGTTCATAATGGTCTTCGGCGTAGGTCAGGATCGGCAGCACGCCAATCTGGTGCACCAAGCCGCCGAGGGCCGCCTGGTCTGGCTTCAACTGGCTGTGGTTGCGGCACAGCACGTAGCTCACGCCGGCCACTTCCAGGCTGCGTCGCCACACATCGCGCATCTTCTGTTCGACCACGTCGGAACGGGCGTGGAAGATCTGTTCCATCACCAGCCCGATCGACAGGTTACTGCTGTAGTTGGTGCCCAACCGGGTGATGGCGGTGTGCAGGTCTGTGACTTCCTGGGTCGCGCGCAACAGCGGGCTGTTGACCACTTTGATCAGCCGCGCCGACAAGGCGGTATCGCGGCCGATCACTTTGCTTAGATGGCTGATACTGATGTCCGGGTCTTCGGCGGCCTGACGAATCTTCAGGGCCACTTCCGGCAGCGTTGGCAGAACCAGGTCATCGTTATCGATGGCCACAACCAACGCCTGTTGGACTTTTTCCGCCAGCATGTTCATTCATGATCTCTAGGGTGTTGCAAAAAGGTACGACGATCAGCGCTGGATCTCGCGATCACGGTCCAGTTGGTAGGGCAGGTCGAGCAACTGAAGACCGGGGCCTTCCAGCGTGCCTACATGCACATCGCCACTCTCTGCTGCTTCGGCTTGCAGCACCGCTAGAAGTTCAATCCCTTGGTCGGCGCGGGCGGCAATGACCACCTCGCCAATTGCACTGTTGTGAGTCGGGGAAAACAGTGGGGTGCCTGGCTCCGGCAGTTCACTGGCAGCCAGGCTCAGGCGGTACAGGCGGCGCTTGAGTTTGCCCAGGTACTGCATGCGCGCGACGATTTCCTGGCCGGTGTAGCAGCCTTTCTTGAAGCTGACGCCGCCGATGGCTTGCAGGTTGAGCATTTGCGGGATGAACAGTTCGCGGGTCTGAGGCATGACCTGGCCGATGCCGGCACGGATCTGGCCCAGCAGCCACTGGTTCAGTTCACCTTCGTTCAATTGCGCGGCGAGTTGGCTGTGCAGCGTTTCAGCCTGGGCGGCGGGGGCCCAGAGTTCGGCGCGGCCTGGCGATACGCGGATGGCGATCAAGTCGTCGCTGCGCACCACGCTGTCGGTCTCGGCGGGTAGCTCGAGGCCTAGGCTGGCCAGTAGCTGATCGGCATCCGACACACCGAAGCGTACCCAGGCGGTGCTTTCGTCGGTGAGTTTGGATTTGGAGAACACAGCGTACTTTTTCAAGTCTGCCAGTTGCGGCTCCAGCAGTTCGGTCGCCATGGCCAGCAGCACGCCATCGCCTTGCAGCAGAATGCGGAAGCTCGACTGCATGCGCCCCTTTTGGGTGCATCGCGCGCCCAGGCTGGCCTGGGTGTCACTCAGGTAGTTGAGGTTGCAGGTCAGTTGTCCCTGGAGGAACTTGGCAGCGTCGGAACCGCGGACGGCGAGAACGCCTTCGTGGGACAGGGGGCAGAAGAAAGCAGAGTCAGCCATGGGTCATCGCAGGTTAAAAAGTCATGAGTGCATCATAGAGGGGCGCCCGGCAAATGGATAGTTTCCGTATGGCCGACCAAAGCCGACTGTTCCGGGCAGCTTCGGCCTGTATACTTGCGCTCTATTTGAGGAGCGCTCCATGGTCGAAGATGTAGAACTCAATCGCCTCTACTGGCACAGCCGCCGCGGCATGCTTGAGCTGGATGTGTTGCTGGTACCGTTCGTCAGGGAGGTTTATCCGCACCTCAACGACGTCGACCGCGACTGCTACCGCAAGCTGCTGGAATGCGAAGATCAGGACATGTTCGGCTGGTTCATGGAACGCGCCGAATCGGAAGACCCGGAGCTGCAGCGCATGGTTCGGATGATTCTGGATCGTGTCCAGCCCAAGTAATACGTTCGAATGCCGCTGGCATGCCTCCGGGCAGTTGCTGGCGGTTTATCTTTTCGCCCAGGCGTTCGCATTGGGTGCGTTGTGGTTTCTCGATGTATCCCCGTGGGTTGCAGCCTTTGGCGCCTTGTCGTGCCTGGCCCATGCCGGTTGGGTGGTGCCGCGTCATCTCCTGCTGACTCACCGTTCGTCGATCCGTGGCCTGCGTCGCGATAAGGATGGCTGGCAGCTGTGGAGCGCCGCCCGTGGCTGGCACCGCGTGCAACTGCGCCCCGACAGCCTGGCGTTGCCGTTGATCGTGGTGCTGCGCTTTCGGGTGCAGGGTGACTGGTGGGTGCGTTCGGTCTGTGTGCCACAGGATGCGCAGGCCACCGATGTGCATCGGCGCCTGCGGGTGCGCTTGAAGTTCAGCCGCCGTAGGTGGTTGGCACCAGAATAGTGTCGCGCGCTTCGGGCAGCATTTGCGGGTAGTCGAGGGTGTAATGCAGGCCCCGGCTCTCCTTGCGTTCCATGGCCGAGCGGATCATCAGTTCCGCCACCTGGGCCAGGTTGCGCAGCTCGATCAGGTCGCGGCTGACTTTATAGTTGCTGTAGAACTCGTCGATCTCATCCAGCAGCAGCCGAACCCGGTGCTGCGCCCGCGCCAGTCGTTTGTTGGTGCGCACGATCCCCACGTAGTCCCACATGAAGCGCCGCAGCTCGTCCCAGTTGTGGGCGATGATCACGTCTTCATCCGAATCGGTCACCTGGCTGGCGTCCCAGCGGGGCAGGGCGGCTGGCACGGGGATGCGCGGCAGTTGTTCAAGGATGTCGGCGGCGGCGGAGCGGGCGTACACGAAACATTCCAGCAGTGAGTTGCTGGCCATGCGGTTGGCACCGTGCAAGCCGGTGAAGCTGGTTTCGCCGATGGCATACAGGCCAGGCACGTCGGTGCGCCCGTGCTGGTCGACCATCACGCCGCCGCAGGTGTAGTGCGCCGCCGGGACGACCGGGATCGGGCCTTTGGTGATGTCGATGTTGAACGCCAGGCAGCGCTCGTAGACCGTCGGGAAGTGAGTCTTGATAAAAGCTTCGGGCTTGTGGCTGATGTCCAGGTAGACGCAGTCGATGCCCAGGCGCTTCATTTCATGGTCGATGGCCCTGGCGACGATGTCTCGTGGGGCCAGCTCGGCTCGTGGGTCGAAGCGTTGCATGAAGCGTTCGCCGTTGGGCAGTTTCAGGTGCGCGCCTTCGCCGCGCAGGGCTTCGGTGATCAGGAAACTCTTGGCTTGCGGGTGATACAGGCAGGTGGGGTGGAACTGGTTGAATTCCAGGTTCGCCACCCGGCAGCCGGAACGCCAGGCCATGGCGATGCCATCACCGCAGGCGCCGTCAGGGTTGCTGGTGTAGAGGTAAACCTTTGCTGCGCCGCCCGAGGCGAGAATCGTGAACCGGGCGCCGTAGGTGTCGACTTCGCCGCTGGCGCGGTTGAGTACATAGGCGCCGAGGCAGCGTTCGCCCGACAGGCCCAGGCGTTTTTCGGTGATCAGGTCGACGGCGACCCGCTGTTCCAGCAGTTCGATGTTGGGGCGTTGCCGCGCTTGGTCGAGCAGGGTCTTGAAGATTGCGGCGCCGGTGGCGTCGGCGGCATGGATGATCCGTCGATGGCTGTGGCCGCCTTCGCGGGTCAAGTGGAACTCGAAGCCGCCGTCGTCGGTGCCGGAATGCTCATCCCGGGTGAAGGGCACGCCCTGGTCGATCAGCCATTGGATGGCTTCGCGGCTGTGCTCGACGGTAAAGCGCACTGCTTCTTCATTGCACAGGCCAGCACCGGCATTCAGGGTGTCTTCGACGTGGGATTGCACGGTGTCGGTGTCATCCAGCACTGCGGCGACACCGCCTTGGGCCCAGAATGTCGAGCCATTGGCCAGGTCGCCCTTGCTCAGAACGGCTATGCGCAGGTGGCTCGGCAGGGTCAGTGCAAGGCTCAAGCCCGCAGCGCCGCTGCCAATCACCAGGACATCGTGTTGAAACTGTTGGCTCATTTGAAGGATTCCGCAAAAAGCGATCCGAAGGGGGCGCAAACAGGACGCCTGGATCGGCGAATCAAAGGGTCACACGGCCCACTAGTATATAGAGGGGGGGAGCGGCACAATAGCCGGGCATTCGTGGCATTGTGAGACTACGGTCAACGAACTGCACGGCTTTCATGAAACTGACAGCGATTGGGATGGGAACTTTTTGCATAAGCCCCGACTCAATAGCAGGATGCCCGAAAGCTGGGAACACGCTGGATTTGCTGATCGGCGCCTGTGTCAGGTGCGTCAGGAAACTGGCGACAGATTATTCGCGCAGCCGGCATAGCCCGCGCTGCGTTTTTCGTGTGTGCCAAATCAGTGCGTACCGGAAACTTGCTTGGAGGGGGAGAACTTTTGCGAAAAGCCCGAGTCTATGTTTGCAAGCCTGATCGATTAGTTATGCAAGCCTCCTTCAAGTACTACGAGGAGTGTTCATGCTAACCCAGGAAGAGGATCAGCAGCTGGTCGAGCGCGTTCAACGTGGCGACAAGCGGGCATTTGATCTGCTAGTGCTGAAATACCAGCACAAAATTCTCGGGTTGATCGTGCGGTTTGTGCACGACACCCATGAAGCGCAGGACGTTGCACAGGAAGCCTTTATCAAGGCCTACCGTGCACTCGGTAATTTTCGCGGTGATAGTGCGTTTTACACGTGGCTCTACCGCATCGCCATTAACACGGCGAAGAACTATCTGGTTTCTCGCGGTCGCCGCCCGCCAGATAGTGATGTTAGTTCGGAAGATGCTGAATTTTATGATGGTGATCACGGCCTCAAAGATCTCGAGTCGCCGGAGCGTGCATTGCTGCGCGACGAGATTGAGGGAACCGTCCATCGCACTATTCAACAACTGCCAGAAGATTTGCGTACCGCGTTAACTTTACGTGAATTCGATGGTCTGAGTTACGAAGACATTGCGAGCGTCATGCAATGTCCGGTGGGTACCGTACGTTCCCGGATTTTCCGGGCTCGGGAAGCCATCGATAAAGCCCTGCAGCCGTTGTTGCAGGAAAACTGAGACAGCGGCGACAGCCAAGAGAGGAACCGCCATGAGTCGTGATGCCCTGCAGGAATCGCTGTCCGCAGTGATGGATAACGAAGCGGATGAACTGGAACTTCGTCGAGTGCTTAATGCATTTGATGACGCCGAAACCCGTGATACCTGGTCTCGTTACCAAGTCGCTCGGGCGGTGATGCACAAGGATCTTCTAATCCCTCGTCTGGATATTGCTGCGGCCGTTTCTGCTGCGTTGGCTGATGAAGCCGTTCCGGCAAAAGCTGCTCGCGGTCCTTGGCGTAGCCTTGGCCGTCTGGCAGTTGCTGCTTCGGTGACCGTCGCTGTTCTGGCAGGTGTTCGCCTGTACAACCAGGACGAAATCGCCGGTGCCGAACTGGCCCAGCAGACCCAGCAACCGGTCATGGCCGGTCCGCAGGTCAAGGGTCCAGCGGTACTGGCCGGCTACAAGGAAAGCTCCGATACCACCGGGCCTATGGCCAACGGTGTACTTCAAGGGCAATCCGGCTGGCAAGATCAGCGTCTTCCTGGCTACCTGCGCCAACACGCACAGGAATCGGCCTTGAAAGGCACTGAAAGCGCTCTGCCATACGCTCGTGCTGCAAGCCTGGAAAACCGCTAGTCCGCCAAGGAGCTTTATGCGCGCCATACCGCTCCTTGCGCTTTTGCTCAGTGGCTGGTTTGTAGTCCCCGCCCATGCCGATGAAGCCCAAGACTGGCTGACGCGTCTTGGGCGGGCAGAGCAGCAACAAAGCTTTCAAGGCACCTTCATCTACGAGCGTAACGGTAGTTTTTCTACCCATGACATCTGGCATCGTGTCCAGAATGGTCAGGTCCGTGAGCGGCTTCTGCAGCTCGATGGTTCTGCCCAGGAAGTCCTGCGCGTGGATGGCCGTACCCAATGCGTGAGCGGCACGCTGGTTGCCGGGCTTGGGGCCTCCCCCAACGCCACAACACGCACCCTTGATCCGCAAAAACTCAAAGCGTTCTACGACCTTGCCGTCATCGGCAAATCGCGCGTGGCCGGTCGAAATGCGGTGATCGTCTCAGTGACCCCTCGCGATCAATACCGCTATGGTTTTGAGCTGCATCTGGATCGCGAAACCGCGTTGCCACTGAAGTCATTGTTGCTTAATGATCAGGGCCAGTTACTGGAGCGATTCCAGTTCACCCGGCTCAATACATCGGTGCCTGATGATCGTGATTTGCTGCCCAGCGGCGAATGTACGCCGGTCGCTGTGACCAGCGCCAAGGCCCCGGAGGTCGAGATCCCTCAGGATTGGCGCCTCGATTGGTTGCCGCCAGGCTTTCAGTTAGTCAACACCAGCGCTCATAAAGACTCCCACACCAAGGTCACTGTCAGCAGCTTGATGTATGACGATGGCCTCGCGCGTTTTTCGGTGTTCCTGGAGCCGCTTAACGGCGCAACCGTGACCGAGACGCGCACCCAGTTGGGCCCGACAGTTGCCGTATCGCGGCGTCTGAATACCCTGGAAGGCGAGGTGATGGTGACCGTCGTCGGCGAAATCCCGATTGGCACCGCCGAGCGAATTGCGCTGTCTTTACGCAGCGGCACCACGCCCGCCAAGCCGTGAGTTGTTAATCCTATGTTCATCCTGATATTTCAATGTTGCGCAGGAGAGAGTCGATGCCTGCCTCTACCGAGAGACATGAAATGTCTGGATCATTTTTTTCACTTGCTAAAATCTCCTATGTTTTTTATAGGTCAGGGCTTCTCGGCCCTGGCCTTGTTTTGTTCGCGGAACAAAAATGTCGGTCGCAGTTTTTTCGGCGTTTATTGAACCCTGTCGCTCAACCCTGCTCGTCGTAACGGGAGCTGTATGTCGATACCACGTTTGAAGTCTTACCTATCCATAGTCGCCACGGTGCTGGTGCTGGGTCAGGCCGTTACCGCGCAAGCGGCCGAGCTGCCTGATTTCACCCAACTGGTGGAGCAGGCGTCGCCTGCCGTGGTGAACATCAGTACTACGCAGAAGCTGCCGGACCGTAAAGTCTCCAACCAGCAGATGCCTGACCTGGAAGGCCTGCCGCCGATGCTGCGGGAGTTCTTCGAACGTGGCATGCCCCAGCCGCGCACGCCTCGTGGTGGTGGCGGCCAGCGCGAAGCCCAGTCCCTCGGCTCGGGCTTCATCATCTCGCCTGACGGTTACATCCTCACTAATAACCATGTGATTGCCGATGCCGACGAGATTCTGGTGCGCCTGGCTGACCGCAGTGAGCTGAAAGCCAAGCTGGTAGGCACAGACCCACGTTCCGACGTGGCCCTGCTGAAAATCGATGGCAAGGACCTGCCGGTGCTCAAGCTGGGTAAATCCCAGGACCTGAAAGCCGGGCAATGGGTCGTCGCCATCGGTTCGCCGTTTGGTTTTGACCACACCGTGACCCAAGGCATCGTCAGCGCCATCGGTCGCAGCCTGCCGAACGAAAACTACGTGCCGTTCATCCAGACCGACGTGCCGATCAACCCGGGCAACTCCGGCGGTCCGCTGTTCAACCTGGCGGGCGAAGTGGTCGGCATCAATTCGCAGATCTACACCCGCTCCGGTGGTTTCATGGGCGTGTCGTTCGCGATTCCGATCGACGTGGCCATGGACGTTTCCAACCAGCTGAAAACCGGTGGCAAAGTCAGCCGCGGCTGGTTGGGTGTGGTGATCCAGGAAGTGAACAAAGACCTGGCTGAATCCTTCGGTCTCGACAAGCCAGCCGGTGCCTTGGTCGCGCAGATCCAGGACGATGGCCCAGCAGCCAAAGGCGGCCTGCAAGTGGGTGACGTGATCCTGAGCATGAACGGCCAGCCGATCGTCATGTCTGCGGACTTGCCACACCTGGTGGGCGCACTCAAGGCCGGCAGCAAGGCCAAGCTGGAAGTGATCCGCGACGGCAAACGCCAGAACGTTGAGCTGACCGTCGGCGCGATTCCGGAAGAAGGCGCGGCGCTTGATGCGTTGGGCAACAGCAAGCCGGGTGCCGAACGCAGCAGTAACCGCTTGGGCATTGCCGTCGTCGAGTTGACCGACGAGCAGAAGAAGAGCTTCGACCTCAAGAGCGGTGTAGTGATCAAGGAAGTGCAGGACGGCCCTGCCTCCCTGATTGGCCTGCAACCAGGTGATGTGATTACCCACCTGAACAACCAGGCCATCAACTCCACCAAAGAGTTCACCGATATCGCCAAGGCGCTGCCGAAGAACCGCTCGGTGTCGATGCGCGTCCTGCGTCAGGGTCGTGCCAGCTTCATTACCTTCAAGCTGGCCGAGTAATCCGCTAGTCCAATAAAAAGCCCCGCTCTCGATGTACGAGAGCGGGGCTTTTTTGTGGCTGTAAGGTTTAGCCCATCATGTCTTTGATCATGCGTTCCTGGTCGATGAGTTCACGCTGTCGTGCATCGATGCGTGATGAGAGCGGGAAGTTGCTGCCGGCGCGACGCTTGGCGAAGTCCAGTTGCTGGATGGCCTGCTTGAAATCTCCCACCAGGGCGAAGTACTCGGCGCGGGCCTGGTGCAGGCCGATGATATTGCCCGACAAGCCACGGGTTTCCGCGACCTGGTACCAGACATCCGGATCGTCTGTGCGTGATTTAAGCAGGCCTTCCAGGGCTTTTTCCGCGTCAGCGGTACGGTTCTGCTTGAGCAGCAGGTCCACCCGCACCTGGTTCAGCGGGTAGTTGCCTGGATATTGCGTCAACATCCGGTCCGTGCGCTGCTGGGCGTCTGGCAGGCGATTGTTGGTCATGTCCAACTCGATCTGCGCCAGGTTATAGGTGATGTCGTTGGGTGCCTTGGCCAGCAGCGGCTTGAGGTTTTCCCGGGCCAGGTTGAACTGCGCGCCTTTGATCTGGGCGATGGCCAAGCCATAGCGCGCCACATCATTTTTCGGATTTTCATCCAGCTGAGCCTGGAAGCGCTTGGCTGCCAGGCCTGGAGTGTCTTCGTAATACAACTGCACGCGCGCGCGGATCAGCTGGTAGCGCAGGCTGTCTTCAATGCCGCCCGGCTTGGCTTGCTCCGCGCGGTTGCGGGTATCGGCGATCCGCGATTCGGTGACCGGGTGAGTCAGCAGGAATTCTGGTGGCTTGGCGTCAAAGCGGTACTGGCGCATCAAGCGCTCGAACATGGTCGGCATGGAGCGCGGGTCGTAACCAGCCTTCTCCAGGTTGAGAATGCCGATACGATCAGCCTCTTGCTCGTTTTGCCGGGAAAAGCGGCGTTGCTCCTGGATGGCGGCGGCCTGGCTGCCGGCAATTGCGGCAATGCCCGCATCACCTGCACCCGCGGCGGCGGCGATGATGCCGCCGAGCAGCGCTGCCATCATCGGGATCTGCATGCGCTGCTGCGCTTCCACGCCTCGGGCGAAGTGGCGTTGGGACAAGTGAGCCAATTCGTGGGCCAGTACCGAGGCATATTCGCCTTCGGTCTGGGCATTGAGGAACAAGCCGCCGTTGACCCCGACGATGCCGCCAGGCGCGGCAAAGGCGTTCAACTGCGGGCTGTTGATCAGAATGAACTCCAGGCGTCGGTCATTGACCTGGCTGGTCTCCACCAGTTTGTACACGCTGGTTTCGACGTAGTCCTTGAGCTGCGGGTCGTTGAGTTGCGAGACCTGGCCACGCAGGTAGGCCAGCCATGCCCGGCCCAAATCGTATTCCTGTTTTGGCGAGACAATGGCAGAACTGGCGTCGCCAAGTGACGGCAGGTCGTCAGCGAAGCCTGGAGAGGCCAGCAGGCAAGCCAGCGTCAGCAGGGTAGGGCGCAAAAAAGTCATGCACAAAGCCTTTCGACAAAGAGCTTACTGTAGCCGGACACTGAGCTTCGGACCAGATATTCTAAGCGCCCCCGATGCCCACCCGGAGTTAAACCATGACTGACGCTGTAGCCTTCGATGCCGAACTGGATGCCAGTGGCCTTAACTGCCCGCTGCCATTGCTCAAGGCCAAGCTGGAACTCAATCGGCTGGCCAGCGGCGCGGTGCTCAAGGTGATCGCCACGGACGCGGGTTCCCAGCGGGATTTCCGCACGTTTGCCAAGTTGGCCGGCCACACCCTGTTGCATGAAGAAGACGAAGCGGGCGTCTATCGTTACTGGTTGCGCAAGGCCTGAATCGCTTGAATATGCTGTCCTTATCGCCTGAGGTTTATTGATGTTCAAAGTGTTACGTGACTGGATTCAGCGCTACTTTTCCGATGAGGAAGCCGTGGTGCTGGCCGTCCTGCTGTTTCTTGCCTTTACGGCCGTGCTCACCTTGGGCGGCATGCTGGCGCCGGTATTGGCAGGGATGGTGCTGGCGTACCTGATGCAAGGCCTGGTCTCCATCCTGGAGCGTTTGCGATTGCCGGGCGGGGCGGCAGTGGGCCTGGTGTTTGCCTTGTTCATGGGGCTGTTGCTGGTGTTTATCGTGATCGTGGTGCCGTTGTTGTGGCATCAGTTGATTACCTTGTTCAACGAGCTACCGGGCATGCTCGCCAAGTGGCAGTCATTGCTGCTGCTGTTGCCCGAGCGTTATCCGCATCTGGTGTCGGACGAGCAGGTATTGCAGGCCATTGAAGTAGCCCGCGGTGAAATCGGAAAGTTCGGACAATGGGCGCTGACCTTTTCCCTTTCGAGCTTGCCGTTGCTGGTCAACATCATGATCTACCTGGTACTGGTGCCGCTCCTGGTGTTTTTCTTCCTCAAGGACCGCGAGATGATTGGTCGTTGGGTGCGTGGCTACCTGCCCCGTGAGCGCGCGCTGATTACCCGGGTCGCCGAAGAAATGAACCGGCAGATAGCCAACTACATCCGTGGCAAGGTCATCGAGATCTTTATCTGCGGTGGCGTCACCTACATCGGCTTTGTCGCACTGGGCCTGAACTACGCTGCCCTGTTGGCGCTGCTGGTGGGTGTTTCAGTGGTGGTGCCATACGTCGGCGCGGTGGTGGTGACAGTGCCGGTGATGTTGATCGCGCTGTTCCAGTGGGGCTGGAGTGATCAGTTCATCTACCTGATGGCGGTGTACGGCATCATCCAGGTGCTGGATGGCAATGTGCTGGTGCCGCTGCTGTTCTCCGAGGCGGTGAACCTGCATCCGGTGGCGATCATCTGTGCGGTGTTGTTGTTTGGCGGGTTGTGGGGCTTCTGGGGGGTGTTCTTTGCGATCCCCCTGGCGACACTGTTCAAGGCGGTGCTGGATGCCTGGCCTCGGCAGGAGCCTGTTGTAGCGCCGTTACTCTGATAGTTGTGGTGCCGGTGCAGGCCTCATCGCGGGCAAGCCCGGCTCCCACATTGACTGAGTTGTCCTGTCGAACAATGATCACATGTGGGAGCTGGCTTGCCTGCAATAGCTATTTCAGCCAGCAAGTGAATCAAGCCTTGTTCAGCGCCTGCGCCGCTGCCAGCACGGCATCCACATGGCCTGGCACTTTCACACCACGCCATTCCTGACGCAGCACACCATCCTTGTCGATCAGGAAGGTGCTGCGATCAACGCCCAAATATTCCTTGCCATACAGCTTCTTCAACTTGATCACATCAAACAGCTGGCAAACGGCTTCGTCCTTGTCGCTGATCAGCTCAAAGGGGAATTCCTGCTTGGCCTTGAAGTTCTCGTGGGACTTCACGCTGTCCCGGGACACGCCAAACACTTCGGTGTTGGCTGCCTTGAACGCTGCGTGCTGGTCACGGAAGCCCTGGCCTTCAGTGGTGCAGCCCGGGGTGCTGTCTTTGGGGTAGAAGTAGATCACCACTTGCTTGCCCTTGAGCCCGGCAAGGCTGAAGGTCTGCCCGCTGGTGGCCTGGGCTTCGAAATCGGCTACCGGTTTGTCGATGACTACTGCCATGAAAACTTCCTTACATTGGGTTCTGTGGGCGCCATGGCTCGATCAGCGCGTCGAGGTTCAGGGCATCGGCGAAATCCAGGAACTGGTCGCGCAGCCAGCTGATCTGCACGCCGGCCGGCAAGGTCACGGTAAACGTGGCGTTGAGCATGGTGCCGCCGGTCTGTGGAGCCTGATAGGTGTCGCAGGTCAGGTTTTCCAGTTCGACGTTATGGTCGATAAAGAACTGGCACAGCTCGTTGACGATGTCCGAGCGGTAGGCCGAACTGACATAGGCAACATAAGGCAGGGCCTGGGGACGGTTCTCCAGGGCGGCGCTGCGCACCACGTTGACCGTGAAGTCATGCTTCTTCGCCAAACCCGGCAAGCCGGTTTCAAGGCGGGCCAAGGCGTCCCAGGTTCCGGAAATCTGCAGGACCAGCGCACTGCACTCGCCATGGCGGGTCAGGCGGGAGGTCACGACGGCGCAGCGGTTTTCATGGCTGGCGCGGCACAGGACGTTAGTCAGCTCCATGGGGTTGGCGCCAAGGGCACTGATGACAAGGAATTGTTCGCGGACTGTGGGGGTGGACATGCAGCCTTCCTAAAGCGATGAGCGGTCGATACGATGAAAGCGGTATCAATCAAAGGATCAAGGGTAGCGAAAACCATCGCCAAGGGCTAGGAGGTGGCGTTTTCATTACGTAATCAGCTTCATCAAACCCCGCTTTGGCCGAATGATGGCGTTGCCGCGAACTAAGTTGATCCAGAACGCATCCTCAGGCGGTACTTCGCTTGTACAAGCATCTTGGCGCCAGTACCATTACCGCTCTCTTTTTCCGGCAGGAGCGGTTGCATGATTGCGGGCAGTATGGTGGCACTGGTCACACCCATGGATGCACAAGGTAATCTCGACTGGGACAGCCTGGGCAAACTGGTGGACTTCCACCTGCAAGAGGGCACCAACGCCATCGTGGCGGTCGGCACCACAGGTGAATCGGCCACACTGGATGTGGAAGAACACATCGAAGTGATCGAATTCGTGGTCAAGCGTGTTGCAGGGCGTATTGCCGTCATCGCCGGCACGGGCGCCAATTCGACCCGCGAAGCGATCGAATTGACCCGCAACGCCAAGAAAGCCGGCGCCGATGCCTGCCTGCTGGTGACCCCGTACTACAACAAGCCGACCCAGGAAGGCCTGTACCTGCACTTCCGCGCTATTGCCGAAGCGGTCGACATCCCGCAGATCCTCTACAACGTGCCGGGTCGCACCGCCTGCGACATGAAGGCCGAGACCGTGATCCGCCTGTCCACCGTTCCGAACATCATTGGTATCAAGGAAGCCACCGGTGACCTGCAACGCGCCAAGGACATCCTGGCCGGCGTCAGCAGCGACTTCCTGGTGTATTCCGGTGACGACGCCACTGCCGTCGAACTGATCCTGCTGGGCGGCAAAGGCAACATCTCGGTGACTGCCAACGTCGCACCGCGCGCCATGAGCGAGCTGTGTGCCGCAGCCATTGCCGGTGATGCGGTCAAGGCCCGGGCGATCCACGAACAACTGGCACCGCTCAACAAAACCCTGTTTATCGAATCCAACCCTATCCCCGTGAAATGGGCGCTGCATGAGATGGGCCTGATGCCGGACGGTATCCGTCTGCCGCTCACCTGGCTCAGCGAAGCCTGTCACGAACCGCTGCGACAGGCCCTGCGCCAGTCCGGCGTCCTGGTTTAATTGAGGAAGCACTACGCATGAAGCGATTGGCCGGACTTTCCGCACTTGCCTTGATTATCTCCAGCACCAGTGGCTGCGGTTGGATCTGGGGCCCGGAAGGCTACTTCCGCGACCGCGGTAGCGATTACCTGGAAGCCCAACAAACTGCCCCGATGAAATTGCCGCCGGACGTCAATGTCGCCAAGCGCCTTGACCCGTTGCTGCCGATTCCGCGCAACGTGGCCGACGACACCTTCAAGGGTGAATACGAAGTGCCGCGTCCACAGCCGCTGTCGGCCGTGGCCGAGGCCAGCGACTACAGCCTGCAGAAGAGCGGCGACACCCGTTGGGTCATGGCCCAGCGCCCACCTGCCGAAGTCTGGCCGGTGGCCGTGCAGTTCTTCCAGGACAACGGTTTCCGCATTGACGAACAACGCCCGCAGACCGGTGAGTTCACCACCGCGTGGCAGCACACCAGCGAACTGTCGGCGTCCATGGCCAAGCGCCTGCAGGCCGGTGGCGTAGCCAATGACAGCGAAGCCCGCATCCGCGTGCGCATCGAGCCAGGCGTGCAGCGCAACACCAGTGAAGTCTATGTGGTGAGCGCCGAGCGTCCTGCCGGCAGCACCGCCAACGTCGACTTCACACCGCGTTCGGTCAACACCGGCGTGGACGCTGCCCTGGTCGACGAAATGCTCGCCAGCATGAGCCGTATCTCCGAGAAGGGCGGTTCCGTCTCCCTGCTCGCTGCCGGTAGCTTTGACACACCTAGCCGCGTCAGCCTCAGCGAAGACGGCAGCGGTAACGTCGTGCTCAACCTGGGTGAAGACCTGGATCGCGCCTGGTCGAGTGTCGGCCGCGCGCTGGAGCACGGTGAATGGCGCGTTGAAGACATCAACCGCAGCCTGGGCCTGTACTACATCAACTTGGCCGAAAAGGCCGAGAAGAAAGACGACGAGCCAGGTTTCTTCGGCAAGCTGTTCGGCAGCAAGCCGACCAAGGAAGAAGTCGAGACCCGCGCCGAGCGTTACCAGGTTCGTTTGAGCAAGGTAGGCGAAAGCGTGCAAGTCACCGTCGAGAAGAACATCAACACCGTGGCGCCGGCAGAAGTGGCGCGCAAAGTGTTGGGCGTGATTCAGGACAACCTGGGCTGATCCGATGCGTTTTGCCGTTCTCGGCAGCGGTAGCCAAGGGAACGGCACGCTTGTAGCCCACGACGACACGTACGTCCTGGTGGATTGTGGTTTCTCCCTGCGGGAAACCGAGCGGCGCCTGCTGCGCCTGGGGGTTCACCCCGCGCAGCTGAGCGCGATTCTGGTGACCCACGAACATGCCGACCACGTGCATGGCGTGGGTTTGCTGTCTCGGCGCTACAATCTTCCGGTGTACCTGAGTCGCGGTACCTTGCGCGGGATGCGCAAACCGATCGAACCCGCAGGTTTGCTGGCCGGTGGTGAGCAATTGCAGATCGGTGCCTTGAGCATTGATGTGATTGAAGTGGCCCACGATGCCCAGGAACCGACGCAATACGTATTCAGTGACGGTGAACGGCGCTTCGGCCTGCTCACCGACCTGGGTTCCTACTGCGCCAAGGTGCTGGACGGTTATCGCGACCTCGACGCATTGATGATCGAGTCAAACCACTGCCGTGACCTGCTTGCACGGGGTCACTACCCGGCCTTTCTCAAGCAGCGGGTTGGCGGGCAGTTTGGACATTTGAACAACCATCAGGCGGCGTACCTGGTGTATGAGTTGGGCTGGCAAGACCTGCAACACCTGGTCCTGGCCCACCTGAGCAGCAAGAACAACCTGCCGCAGCTGGCCCGGCAATGTTTTGTCGACACCCTTGGGTGCGACCCGGACTGGCTGCAACTGGCCGATCAAGATTCAGGGCTCGACTGGCGACACATCGCCTAGCCCACCTACTTAGCAAGCGGAGCCCATCATGGAAAAACGTGAAGAACTCTACCGCGGCAAAGCCAAATCGGTTTACAAGACCGACGACGCCAACCGCTTGATCCTGCTGTTTCGCAACGACACCTCGGCGTTCGACGGCAAGCGCATCGAACAGCTCGACCGCAAAGGCATGGTGAACAACAAGTTCAACGCCTTCATCATGCAGAAACTCGAAGCGGCCGGCATTCCGACCCAATTCGACAAACTGCTGGGCGACAACGAATGCCTGGTGAAAAAACTCGACATGATTCCGGTCGAGTGCGTCGTGCGTAACTACGCGGCCGGTAGCTTGGTGAAGCGTTTGGGCGTGGAAGAGGGCCTCAAGCTCAATCCTTACACCTTCGAACTTTTCCTGAAAGACGACGCCAAGGGCGACCCGTTCATCAACGAATCCCACGTCGTGGCATTCGGTTGGGGGACCGCTGAACAACTGGCGCGCATGAAAGAACTGTCGCTGAAGGTCAACGACGTCCTGAGCAAACTGTTCGACGACGCCGGCCTGCTGCTGGTGGACTTCAAACTGGAATTCGGTGTGTTCCACGACGGCTCCATCGTCCTGGGCGACGAATTCAGCCCGGACGGCTGCCGCCTGTGGGACAAGGACACCCGCAAGAAGATGGACAAAGACCGCTTCCGTCAGGGCCTCGGTGACGTCATCGAAGCTTACGAAGAAGTCGCCAACCGTCTCGGCGTACCGCTGTAATCGACGCAAGCATCTGATAGCACGGAAAAAAATCGCTTTGGCGCTTTGCTTCCAGGAAACAGGCTGTTATGATGCGCGCCGTTGGAGAGATGCCAGAGTGGCCGAATGGGACGGATTCGAAATCCGTTGTACCTTCACCGGTACCTAGGGTTCGAATCCCTATCTCTCCGCCATACTTAGAAAAGCCCCGTAGATTAATGTCTCGGGGCTTTTCGCATTTTAAGATTCTACGTAAAGATTCTACGTAAAATACATCTCCTCTAGTGCTCCTTGTAGCCCCTCTCTACGTCAATTGGCCTTATTCGCGACAACCCCCCAAGCACTTCGACAGTTCCCCTTGAGCGGTGTTGTACGTATCCCCAAGCTGCACCATGGCTACGGGTGTGTTAGGGCCTCCAGCCTTTACGCCACTATGGCGGAATACGCCTCCTTCTTGAAAGACCCGGACACTGACCTTTGATGTGTACAGACCGGTTTTAGCGCTCATACGAAGTTTGTCGCGATGTCGACGGTACCTAGGCTGGAAATTGATCTTTGAGGTGGGGGCTAAGGATGGATTCAACTCGATCAAAAGATCATCCCCGTGACGACTTCCGACCGCGCTTTGGCGTCGACGTGGAAGTGCTGCTGCCTGATGGCGAGCCGGATCCGGCACTGCCGATACTGACCGGCCTGCCGTTGCCGGCGCCGATGGGCGGGCAAGAGGCGGGTATGTTCGGCTTTCCGGAGGAGGGCACCACGGTGGTGGTCAGCTTTGCGTATGGCTTGCCGCACAAACCCTTCATCACGCAGATCCTGCCCACGGCCGGAGCTTGCCCCGGGGGCCGAAGGACGATCAGGTATGGCAGCACAGCGAGGCGTGCCAGCAGCGTGTCGACACCGACGGCAACTGGCTGCGCCAAACGGACGGCAAGATCCAGGACAAGGCGATTGAGCGGAAAGTGGAGGCGATGCAGAACACTGAGAGCTTCCAGAGCCACACCAGGAGGGTGGACGAGTATTCAACCGAGTCAGTGGGTGGGATCAAGAAGATCGAGGCGCTGGGCGCGCTAAAGCTGTTGTCGGGCGGATCCGCGAGCCTGGCGGCGGTGGACGATCAGACACCAGGCGAACGGGCGGGATTTGAACCTAGTGGTGGGGCAAAAGCACAGCACCATTGTGGGTGGCGATATGGAAGAAAGGATTCGGGGCGCTCGCGAGAGCGTGGCGGCAGTCAGTCAGCGGTTGGTTGCTCAAAAAACCATGCTGGATCTGAGAGCGTGAACATCTTTGAAATAGTGTGTGAGTTGCTAGTTTTATTGCAGCAGATGAATACTCAGCTGGCTAATCACAAGCATACGAATGCGCAGGAGTTTTTAAATGATTCTAAAACGACTATGAGACTTTACGCAAGTCTAAGGGGAATTACTCTTCAATTTTTTGAATATTTATATAGCTAATGTTAAGGGGGCATATTTCAACCGTGGCGGGCTGATTGAGATTTTACTCCATTCCGCCACAGTTGAAACATGGATTTTTAAAGAGTTACATGGTGAGCCACTTAGCAATTAGCTTTTCCAGACGATCCCCTGGTAGGCTCTGCGTAAGAAAGTCTTTGACTTCAAGTGAGAATTCACTTGCCAGTTTAAAGCCGATGCCTGACGAGGCTTTAGATAGCTCTTTTAGTAAAATGCCCTCTGATGCCAGAGAATTGATTAGTGAGCTAAGTCCCACATTTAACTTTAGGCTGGCGCATTGCTGCTTATATACTGATTCGGATTTCCAGACAAAGGCGCCACCTTTGAATCCGACTCGGAATATTTTCTTAAGGTCGTTTATTACATGATCTCTGCGTTTTTCTTTGTCTTCACTTGTAGCCTCTATCACCTCTCTTAATTCATCGCACAGAACGCAATCGCTGTCGAAGTTATTCCAGGATAAATGTTTTTTTCCAAAAAAAGCCTTTTCGAAATTAATAAATGTGCTCGATAGAAAAACTACCTCATCCTCAGGGATAGAACTGCGACCGAGTCCCGAGTAACCGCTGAAATAACCATCTCGAACTTTAAATGAAGAAAAGTCCAGGGGGTAAAATTCACCGAAAATTGATAAGTTTTTAACTTCATTTCCAATGCTTTCACCAAAAAGACCCAGAATTCTTTCGGAATTCTCTGTTCTCCCGCTTGCGATACCCTCAAAATTTATATGTAGCAATGCTGAGATCAGTTTTCTACCTACGATCTGGTCTTTCGCACCATCCATAGACTTACTAAATTCTTGGAGAACTGTCGACTCGTAATCTGTCGACGATTCTTTGTATTTGCATATTTCCTTGACAAGTACGCCGCCGCGATAACAGCTTTGAGCAAATTCTTTTAAGATGTTAAAATCTTTTTCTGCATGTTTCGTATTGATAAGGTAGGTGAGATAACGCGCTTTTACCCAGAACTCAAGTGAGTCGTATTTGACGGCGAAGTGGCCCTTATCTCTGGCTAGAAGTGTAGATGTATGGTAGTTTCGACTTGTCCCCTCATCGTAGTCTACGCCTGTGCCGGCAAGTGCAAGCGCGACGAGATCAAATAATTCATCCTCTTTTACTCGGCCATCATACTGGAAAACAATATCGCGGAGTATTTCGAAATATTGATCACATGTTCGTATGCCCAAAAACTGTTTTCCGATTTCCCGATCCATGAGTTGGTAGATAACTTTATCTAACGGTTGATCGAATTTAAAGTATTCGCTTTGTTGATGCTTGAGCTTTTCTCCTCCCTCGGCAGCCAACTCACAAGCAAGCCGAAGAATTAACGGAGTAACTTGGGAACTGCTTCCCAATTCAGCCATGTATTCGCGGGCACGAGATACAAATCTGTGTGCCGAATCCAAACCTTTAAAACGTTTTGCGAGGTACTTCTCTATCAGTTGTTCATCAAATCCTTTGATAAAGAAAATGTGAACATCGTCGCTTTCAAAAGATTTTTGATTGATTTCTCGGGATGCCATTAAAACAGAGCAATTTAAGTATGTGTCATTCAGCTCTCGCACAGAGTCAATGAACTTATCGAGCACGAATCGTTCTTTAAGTTTCGATTGGATCTCATCCAGCCCATCGATGATAATTAACACATTTCCGGAACTCACATTTAGCCCGAGGCTGTGAGCATCGATGATGTCATCCTCTCCTGAAACCAAGGCATATAGTGATTGCAGAGAGTCCACTATGCCGCCGGATGATGGCAACTCGTCTGGAATGTCAAAGGATGAAATAAGAATCGCTTTTTTCTTTAGGCCATTACTTTGATATTTGTTTATAAGCTGAACGGCTTGGTCACAGAACGTAGTTTTACCTGCGCCCCCGTCTCCAAATATCACATAAATGGGCTTTTTGGTTCTAAGTTTATTTGTTACTAGCGATTGAATGAAGTTTAAACCTAGTAAGCTGAAATCTTCAGAGTGGAGCTTCTGGTCAATGAAATACGGTTCGTCCGGAGGGTTCGTAATTTCCTTAGCACTTTCCGGTAGGCAGCGATCCCAAATATAGTCTTCAATAAACTCGAAGCCGCACTTCATATTTGAAAATTTAGCTGTGAACTCTTTTGATATGCGTTCTATATTTTCTTTGCGGTTTCTAACTGGCGTGCCAGTTGTTTCACTAATTTCAACTGGAAATAAGAAGGTTAAGCTAGACAGTTTTTCCAAACCATCAAGTTTGAAAACTGTTTCAAAAACCTGTTTGAACCAGATGTTTCTTCCGAGAAAGAGAATTCCAATTTTCCGACCATCTGCCTCATCGAGACAGTAAAATTCAAAATCTTTTGAGACCTCTCGTTTGAAAATTTTTCGGTTGGGATAAACGATGGATATTATTTTCTCGCACCGCCAGTTTTCATCGCTGATTACTGATTTGTGGAGTTTATAATAGATTTCACTTGGTATTTTTTGATCTATGTATAATTTATCTTTTGATCCGAAAACTGACTTTATTAGGCTGTCCATTGCCGTAGTAACTCGATCTGAGTCGTCAGTTGTCAAGACTTCATCGTTGTCGTGAGATACAATGTTTCCAAATGTTTGAATGGTTCGAAGATCATCCTTAATCCGCTTTAGGTGATTTTCAGGGATTTTTACATTTTTAAAGTTTAATGATTCAATTAGAGTGTTTAGATTAGAGTCTGCCGCTTTTTCATGGGCGCCTGTGATTTCCGAATTAAGTAATAGTATTCGACAAAAAGACTCTGCTGCCTTTCTTGCAATATTTAAGTCCTTATTTTTGTCAAATTCAGAAATATAGCTACCAAGACGTTGAATGACATCACTAATATCCATTTAAAACCCTGCTCCAGTAAAAAACCAAAAATGCAATGCTTGTGTGACAAAGATAGCCTAATGCCACTGTGGCAATCAAACTGAATCGTCGTTGGACCAGGGTCGTAGGCCGTAAAACCAGAAAGTCAGTAAGGTGTCTTGGCTCTATCCCGTACCTACACCCACCACAAAAGGTATTCAAGGCGATTAGCAAAAAACTAACCATCCTTACCTCTTTCCCTTGGGTCAACATGAAAAACCGGAAGCGCCAAGGGGGGGCGCTGGCAATGGTGCGTCAGATTTCGTGCACGCAACCTCGAGCGCACGCAGTCATTACCAGCATTCAGTAACTGTCACCAGTTTCGCGCAACATTACATCAGCACTGCTCGAAGCCTTGAAAATAGTGGCGCGGGTGGATGGAATCGTACACCTCGTCATCAGCTGGGAAGCTGAACAGATCTCACTTCCCTCACCGAGTTTATTAGGCCCCCCGTAGACGTATGGAAGATTAGTCGTCCTTTTCAGATAGAATTTCTTCGAGCAGGTCGTCCTCTTCAATCTCATTATTAATATCTATCGCGGCTTTTTGTAGGGATTGAAGCGCTGTAGCCTCTATCCTCCTCAGCATCGACCATATCTCATCGTCGCCGAATTCTCTTAGTACGGGGCGCACTGGACCGGAGAATACCTTACGGTTTCCTGAACTTTCAGCTTCGTCAAATGCGGCGCTTTTTATTAAATTTTCAAAACTTTTATTTTGGCATTGTTTAAAGAGTGCTACGAAGAAAGCGTTGCAAATTTCCACGTCAAGTTCAGAAGATGAAGTAAAGGGCCTTCTGAATTTTTCCACGCTATTCTTAGTTAGTTCTATTCTCGAGCCCGGCATCAGCTTGTCAATAAAGTTTAATAGGTTGCTTGAGTTTTGTTCTTCAATAAGGGCTGAAAGTTTTTCGAGTTCTGTTGGTAGGTATTTTAAGGTGTAGTGTTTTGAGTATCGAAGAGGGTCGATAGTTTTAAGAAATTGAAGTACATGCTCCCATTGTTGAAAGTTTTTGATAGTCGAATTATAAATTTTGATTGCTTTCGCTTCTGATAGGTCTCGAATGAATGCTGCTGCGTGATAGTCGAGGATGCTTTTATGTAGGAAGGTTATCGTGTCGAGTCCTTCTTCTAACATTAGGCAGGAGACTTTTATAATGTCTTTTCGAAAATTTTCATTTTCGCATACCATATTTTTTTTGTATTTTTTTGCAGCCGCAAATGCTTTGTCGAATTCTGAACTGGTCATTGAACGGCCCATTTTGCTCTGTACGGCCATGAAGCAAAATGTTTCGAAAAGAATCTTTAAATCGCTTTCGGATAAGTTACTGTAGTGTTGTCTATTAAATCCAGCCTTCTGTTTGTCGTGCTTAGCAAAGACAACGCCAAACAGCTTGTCAAAGAACCCAGAAAGGGTTGATGGTATTTCTTTTTCAGTCTGATAGATCATAACTACTAATGTCAGCATCAGTGGTGTATGTACCACACCCTTGATGCTTTCTGCGCAATTCTCTAAAGCTGCAATTACATCAGATCTTTTTATTATATCGATTATAAGCTTTGAAACAAATGGATCGTAATCGCTGGTTGTTAACGGGACAAGTTTAACTACCTTGAAGCCCGAGGCGTTTTGAATATTGCTTCTAGGTCGACTAGATATAACTATTTTTAGTGATTTGTATTTTCTTTGAATTATGTTCAGCTCTAGAATTACATCTGATACACACTCACTAGGTATTTCGTCAAAACCATCTAAAAGTAGAATTATCTTGTCAGATTTTGCCAAATAATCGAAAATTTCATCGTCGTATTTTATGCCGATAGATTCAAAAAAAAGCGATATAGAATCTAGCAGTGAACGCTTTGATGTAATCGTGCGTAGCTCTAAAAATATTGGGATTTTTTCTGGTTTTTTATTTTTTATCATCGACGCGGCAAGATGCCGCAGGAACATTGATTTTCCTTGTCCGACAATGCCTTCGATTACTAGATTACCTGGAGGAAGTTCACCTATAGAGGCGATTTTTTTTGCTTTTTTCTGATGTTCTATTTTTGATGGGTAGTAAAAGTCTTCGAGGGGTTTTTCTTCCTCTCCTGACCATATCGTCTTTACGTAGTTTAGCTCTATGAGTGTTGATGCGGTGTTATGTATGCCCGAATCAGTTGACCATTTATGCAATCCTGTTTTGACTTTGCCTTTTGCACCGTTATACAAGTCAGTGATAATTGGCCTTAGGGTGTTCGTTAAAGCAATCGTTGTCAGTGTAGCGCCCGTCATAAAATATCCCTATTAGTGGATCAGGGTAGCGAGAATACCAGCGGTAGGTTAGAAAAAGCGATCCTGAGCAAAATTCTGCACGACCAGTTGGTTTAAAATCGTTACGAAGCGTTCTTGAACTGGCTGAAAGCGCCAATTTATAGGGGCATAAGTCTTCAGTCCTCTTACATTCAGTCACCGAGAAAGCTATTCATTTTGCGCCTGACTGGCAGCAATCGACTCAACGCTACCCTTCGCAAAGGACAGCTTTCGGCCTCGCTGATAGCTGCCATTTAGGAGAGATCCGCCCCCCTCAATCGAGCCAGTCCTTGCTTGATATGGCCCGCGTTTTCACCAATCGTTTGAAGTGCTCCTCGAACATTCGTACCGAGGTCCAAAGCGTTTTGCTGCTCAGCCCAAAGAGTCAGCTCCATCAATGCCGCTTCCAGGGCCAGTTGATTTCGATAAAAACGTTCCAGTACGTTCGTCAGTGAGTACTCGCTAGCAATGGTGGGTGACTCGTTTTGAAAGAAATGAAGCATAGCAGTGCTAATGCTATGGATGGGAGAGAAGGGCAGGAGGGGCATGTGTTAGGTCGGTGATGGTCGAAATTGGTACTTGGTTTTTCAGGAACCCATACAGGGTTTGTATTACGCGGGCCACAGATTTAGTAGTTCCAATCCATCATTGTACGTACCCAGATTAGACCTGTGGGTGGCGAGAGGAAATTCGGTACTGCTCGCTACATCTAGGCAATCGCTAAGGAGCGATCGTCCGCATACTTATACAGCCCCCTCCTTACCTTACTCATGCTGTGGAAACGGGTTCCTCTGGGGCGTTAGGTTGGATCTGTAGTCTCATCCTTCCTCTGCCAGTAGTTTTTCAAGCACGGTTGCCAATTTTGTGAGCGTCACGCCAAGTACTATGCACAAATCACGAAGCTGAATGACGTCCAGGCGGCGTGTCCCGCTTTCAACGTCGCTCATGAAAGATTGCGGGCGCCCCAGCGCCTTTGAGCATTGGACCTGGGTCAGGCCGGCCTCATTTCGATATTTCTTCAGTAGTGACAAGAGCACAGCGTGCTCACGTCTGTAGATCGTTTTAGGCATGGTCGTCAGCTATGGGAATTAGCTGCTAAAGCTATATCTGCTTTTCAGATATCTGAATTTCAGATATTTTGGCTGCTCAACCTTCATTGTTTATCAGGTGAAAGCAGCCATGAACGAAAGAATCTACGTGCTGAACGGGCAGAAGAAGACTACCAATCACATTCTCCATCTACTCCTATGCATACCTACAGCCGGGTTGTGGCTAGTGTTTTGGTTTCTTGTCGCCATGCAGAATAGTAGGCACAACAGAAGAATTGATAAGAAAATCAGTCGAATATTGGAACATAAAGAATCTGGGAAAACCGATGTGGAGGCGTATCAGGAAATTCGTAACAAAGATCAATATAAGAATAAAGTACTGTTGGTCATCATTGTTGTGATCGTCTTCATTGTTTATCTTAACTCCCGTCACTGAGTGGCGTTGGTTAAGAGAGGAGAGCAAAGTTTCATTCCTAAGTCACTGCTAGCTTCCTAGATGTCGCGTACGCTGAAAGGTGAGCTTTGGGCTGCCTGGCAAGAGAAAAGCTCTCATATCGCACTACAGGAGCTTGCAAGTGTAAAGTTACTTGACGGATATGGCCTTAAAGTGCATATTAATAACTTTGCAGTAAACCAGAACCGAACGATCTCGACTTGCCCCAGTGCAACGTCAGGCGTCGGTTTTCTGCCGTCTGGATTTTGACCCAGCAAACTACCCGAGGCACTCGCCTATGAAATGAACTGACCACAGTAGAATACTATGGAACATTCTTGCACCTACCAACCGACACGAATCTACGTCGATGGCTACGTTGTCGATATCGCTACCGGTGAAATCATCGGCCCCGACCAGTTCAGCTCCATCTATCTCGACCAATCCAAACCTCAGCAGCCGCTGTACTTATGCCGTAGCGTTGATGACTTACACGACTTTCTCGACGGAATTGACCTACGCAAGCTCCCTCCACTCAACACTTCTACGCTGATCGACGCCCGCGACCACGCCCATGGTGTTTGGCGTGACACCAAGATTGATTGCCGAATCACCGTTCCAATGATGAATACGCTTGTCGCTCTCCGGGGACTGGTAAAGTATGGAAACATCATCATGATGACAAAGGCGGATTTGGCGAAAGGACTGGGCGTACTAGAATCCAACTTGATGAAAAAGCTGACACCGCTGGTAAACGCAAATCTTGTTCGGGTGTTCACTTCCCGCCATGGCATTCGAACGGGCGAGATCAAGCTACTGGTTAACCCACGGCTGATATTTCGGGGCTTTGACAGTAATCGTGACAGATACATTGAACAATGGTACAGGGATGGCTTTACCGAAATGGAAATCCCATACGAGCAAGTGAACATCACCAAGGCTGCGTAAATTTTCAAAAAAACTTACGCACAAATCAAGCCGCAACACTTGGCAGGCAAGGCCCCTTCAAAATCCCTTACCTATAAGAAGACTTTACGCAGTGCGGAGCACTACAGTTGAATCACCCCATGGCGTGACATTAGTCGTATCGTCCCGATTCCGGATCAGCCCAACAGTAAATACATCCAGCATCACCACAACCCAAAATGCTCTTGCTTTTGATCTTCTACACCGAAGGTGATGGGCAGCAGTTGTCAGCGAGCGCTGACGGTTAACTACTGAATGCGAGCGCATTCCTTTATGCACAAAAATCCAAGATCAAGGGCAGAAGCGGTTCTGTGGTGATTTCTTCATGTATGGCTTCGGTTGGACTGGAAGTCCTGTGGCGATACGTCCACCGAGAGGTGGAGACATTGAAGTGAATCAGGCTTGCAGCTCACGCTGTTGCCACCCTTGTGCTTGGTGGGGCCATACGGCGACGTATGAAGTGGAACACCCTTTGTCATGGGAGTGACCCGATAGGTGCTTCCCCTTTCTGGAGTCCACCACGCGTGGCATTCTGCCTGCAACAGCCGTCACAGCTCCAGGCTGAGACAGCAGCCAAGCCCGCAGTGGTAGTCCTCAAGACATTCCGCTCGTTCGCTGATGAGTTGGATGAGCAGATGGATGACATGCCCCTACCGGTGCTACAGGTCCATACGGCAAAGTATGCGGTGGACCCTCTGCCCTGGGAGTGATTAACCTTTCGCGCTGTCGATGGCGAAGTTGATGAACGCTGAACACGAGATCAGCATCCAGCGGGCGTCTGCATGGGTCAGCTCGGATACATCCATGAGTGCGTGTCGAATTCCATCTGCATTCGATGTCCAACCGTAGAGAGAAGAAAACGCACTCTTCAGCGCAGGATGGAGATCATGATGTTTTTCAAGTTCGCTCAATGCAGGTGCTAGAGTAGTACGGGGGTTACCTGTTAAGTGTTTTGCCAGCGACTCTACCGCACTGATGCTCTCTTTTATGGAGTTTCGGTAATCTGGTTTATCCCTATCTGTAAGCATAGCCAGCGCTGTTTGGAGGTGTGTCTTTACACCTGCATACTCATCCGAAACTATTAAAGCCCTATCTATCTCGGCGATTTCGTTTTCGTCCGTAATCTGAGTCACAAGTCCGTTCACGATCCGAAATGCAGAACTCTCAAGTTGAAGTGTCTGATTGCATTCCGCTATGAATTCGTCAGCCGTCGAGAACTCATCGTATTCACTATTGAAATTAGGACCATGTGCGGCCGTAAATTCGATGAAGCTATATACGCGATGCCAGTGATCCTCTTCAAAAATATCACTTAGTTTCTCTACCATTGCGGAGTACAAGACTGGCAATTGATCAAGGCGCTCTTTGAAGTAGCGGGAGTGGATCGCAGACATGAATTCTTCCATGTTTGAGCCACGGGTAGCAGTACTACCCACATACCGATGAGCAAATCGCCCTAGGTAATGGGTAAATACGGCGTTCCACAGCCCTATACGTAGATCATCGTCGATCTCATCAACTTGGATGATTTTCGCTGCCGTCCGAAATCCCATGCGCTGTGAGAAATCCATCGCTACCTCACTTGTACGATTATCTAGGAGAGCCGACTATCCGCTTCCTTTCTCACGTCATTATCCATGCTGGCGATGTGGCGGTATATCCCCAGTGAAACCTCCGCTGAAACCCCTAATATCCCCACGATAACCTCCCGCACGAGGGGGCGCCCCAAGATCGGAGTTCTAAGGCGATAGGGCTGAACGCTAGTGTTTCCATGGGGTGTGTGGGGCGAGGGTTAAGCTTTTTCCCGTGACTACGCTCAAATCGAGGTTTTAGCACCAGAATGCCGATTCTGGGCCTGAATCACCGTTTTTCCACGGACGGCAACACTCGGCCCCGGCCGGCTCGCCGATGGTCTAGGATTTCGGGCACCACAGCCGAGGATGCCTCATGGACGATGACCTGAACGAAGTGACTGCCGATGCCTTGGAGTTGCTTATGCTGAACCAGAACGCTTTGGGCGCTTGCATCGAAGAGATAGCCCTGTGGCTTCGTGAAGAGGGGGCGGAGGCAGCTCACAGCAACATTGCTGGCGCCCTTGAAACTCTCAATACAAGCAATGAAGGCATCGCCGGTGCCATCCGCGTGCTGCGTCGGTAGGCCAGCCTGAAAACTCGTTTCTTCAACCTTGCTAACCCAGCTCCCTGAACTAGCCTCGGTATGGTCGCCGGTGTGGCGACGTGCTACCAAGGAGCTGATATGCCTACAAGATATCGTGATGCGGTTACTGGGGAATATGTAACGGAGCGAGAGGCAGAGAAGAGGCCAAGGGAGACGGTGAAAGAAAAAGACAATCCTGCTCCGAAGAAGCCACCGAGCGGCGGCAAGAAGAAATGACACTCAGGCGGGGAGGCTTTTGCTTTCTCGCCTTTTCTCTGGATCTCTATCAAAGAAGTAGACTTCTCTAGTAGTCGGATAACCGCCCGTCCGATAGATAAATCAACTATCAAATACCTATCCACTCTTTGTTATCGGATAGATTATCCTTGATCTATCAAATCGATTGGCTAAAGGATAGCCAGCCATGAACGCCCACCTCTACCTTCGTGCATCGACCAAGGATCAGGACGCTAATCGTGCCAAGGGATCCCTTGAAGCATTCGCCGTTGGGAAGGACCTCACCATTGCAGGCGTTTACGCCGAGAACATCAGTGGGACGAAGCTCAACCGCCCTGAACTGATGAGGCTGCTCGATGTAGCTCAACCGGGAGACATCCTCCTTTGCGAGTCTGTAGACCGGCTGAGCCGTCTTTCCATGGGCGACTGGGACACGCTAAGGGCCGCTATCAAGGCGAAGGGCCTTCGCTTGGTGATCGCTGACCTGCCCACCTCCCACATGATGGTTGAGGACAAAGGCATAACTGGGCAAATCATGGAGGTGATCAACAACATGCTGCTTGACCTGATGGCGACCATGGCCCGCCTTGATCAAGAGAAGCGTGTTGAACGGATCAACCAAGGACTAGCCAAGAAGCGAGCAGAAGATCCCAACTGGAAGCCAGCCGGTAAGGGCAAGAATGCCGAATTGTGGAAGAAAGTAGAGGCACTGATCGTGAAGAACCCAACCCTATCGGCTGATGATGTAGCCAAGTTGGCGGATTGTGGTGTTGCTACGGTTTATAGGATCAAGCGTGAATTGAAAGCCTGACTTTGACGCCCCACAGAGCCCGCCTTGAGCGGGCTTCGTTCCATTTGATACCAAGGCACTCGGCTCGACGCCTGCCAGAAGCGATCCCGACGGCACGGCGCACAAGACTTATTTTCAGGAAGCAACTGCTTTCGATGACCGTCAGCGTCCACGGTTAAGCCGTTCCAGCAAATTTCTGGGGGGCTTGGTTATTTCCCCCCGCCACAAGCCAATCGCCCATTGAGTTGCGATCCTAGTTCAGCGGCGGGCAATAGATATGGCTGAAAATTACCTCTTCTTGGTAGCAGCTAACGTTTCAAAGGCTTGCAGTGCCCCGGCAGGCAATCTGATTAACTCGCTCACAGGGCGTGCGATTTCAGGATGAAGATACAAGGGCGAATTTATAGCGACAAAAGGGTTCAGCCCTGCACCAGGGGAAATAGGTTCAGCATTGCCGAACATTGCATTACGCCAGACAAGGCCCTCATGGGCGGGTTTGCCTTCTTCTGCTAAAACTTTCTCCAGCAATCCATTAGGGATGTAGCCGTCAGTTGGAGCACCTTCAAGTCTTTCTCTAAGCTCCGCGAGGTTGGCTAGGAGTACAGACTCGTTTGGCGTGTCGTTGTAGTGCTTTATATCCAACGGGACGCAATACTGTCGGAGTCGCCAAATGAGCGCATCGAGCCCCGGCAGTTCGTCGTGAAGCAAGAAGACTGAGGATACTAAATACCTATCGCCCTCCGAATCGGCTAGATGCTCGAAGACTCTTCGCTCATGGTCCGGAAGCGAAATATCGAATCGTAACCGTTCATTTACGAGCTGCAGGCCCTTGTTGAGGTTGTGTCCTACGTTCTTGGAACTAACCCTGCCCAACAGGAGCATGCACTTTAAATACTTCTCTATTGCCTGCAATCCGGACCAAATAGCCTGAGTCGGCAGACCGGCCCTGAGCGCGAGTCGTGCAGCTATATAATCACCATCCCCTATATCCCTAAAGCTTCTTATAGCTAGATCGTTGATCCACGCACTTTCTGTGGGGGTCTGATATCCGGCAACGAATTCGTCCAAGGTCCTTTTCATTTTGGTGCCCATCTTCGCCTCGCGCTCAATACGGTTTCAGGCTGAGTATGCACATCTGACACGCTGTGCACCCGCGACTTTCGTAAATGCTATCCTCTCGCCACTAAATCAGGGATGGCGCGCGGATAAATGTCTATTTGGAACTTCAGTTTAAAGAAATCTGTACTCCTCCCCATCGGCGGCATCGTCGCTACTTGGCTTCTGACTAAGATTCTTGATGCCTATCTCGACATAACGATTCTGGCAAACTTGTGGGACTGGCTTGTCCAGCGTAGTGAGTGGCTTTTTCAGGAGGTTCCGATGCCCCTTTGGCTTTTGGTATGTACGACCATCTCTGGTCTGAGCGTCATTGCCGCGCTTGCGTACGCACTGATGGAGCTACGGCGATCAGAGGGCGAAATTCACCGGCTGAGGCATCCAGTAGACACGCCCCTGAACGACCTTGAGCATATGGTATTGATGACGATTGCAGGCTTTCTGGAGAACAACATGCACGCCAGTAGAAGGGATCTTCAGGAGCGCGTCGGTACAACACCGTTACCAGTACAAGCCGCTCTAGATGTCCTGACCACACGCGGCCTTGTCGGTGATGAGCTGGCTGGTAACGCGGTCTATATTGGCCTCACCCCAGCAGGGCGAAGGTATGCGCTGCATCCGGATAATTTAAGACGGACTTAGTTGTTCTCTGCAAGCCTTCAGATGCTAGACCTTTTTATGCCTTCAAGGATTGTGTAGGCGGGTGGTCGTGAGCTGTAGGATTCAGTCAAGGGCAGCTAACGGCTTGGGATCGTGGGCAGCTTCTTGATCGCTGTAAGCTTCTGCTTGGGTGATGAGCCCTTGCTATAGACATCGAACGTCACCGTCCCCGATTCATGACCAGCAAGCTCTCTGATCAATCTGTCTGGCACATCTGCACGCACTAGCTGGGTGATAACCGTCGCACGGATCGAGTGGAATACGTGCGATCTTCCAAACCCGTTGGCAGTTTTCAATCTGCCAAATGCCTTGGACAGTGCATCTGATCGAATGCCGTATTTGTTCTTGCTTTCGGACGGCACCAAGAATCCATCGGTAGAGGTTTCGGTAAGGCGCGCAACGAGCTTCTTTAGCTGGGGATGAACAGGGACTTGTCTGATTCCGGCGACAGTTTTTGAATCCGTGATATCGAACATTGTCACGCCTTCGAGGGTGATCAAGTTCTCCGTGCGAAGCTGGCATAACTCCTCGATTCTCCCGCCGCTGTAAGCCCCCAACAGGATCAAGTCTGCAAGTGTGCTTAGGCCCTGTTCCTTTGCCGCCGCATGAAGGCTGCCAATCTCTTCAATGGTGAATGCTTTCCGTGCTGCTTCTTTCTTGGCCTTGCCCTTGATGGTGGGAAGGGTGTGTTTCTCGAAGGGGTTCACTTGACCTTTGTAGCTCTGACGCCACTGTGGCTCATGTGTGCTTGCCCATTGCCAAAATTGACTACCCGCGAGCAGGTATTGCTGCTTGGTTTTGCTGCTGAGCGTCATACCTTGCAACCAAGTGCTAACTGCATCGAAGTCGAGAGGACTACCGGATTGTTGAAGATGGTCCGATAGGCTCAACAGTTTCGCTTCCTGCTGGTTAACCGTCTTGAGTGCTACGTGATGTTCAAGGCGGTATGTGCGGAATGCTGCCAGACGTGTCTTGGTGATAGGGGAGCGAGCTTTGTAACTGGAAGGGTCTTTGATGAGGACTGCCAGTTCGTCCTTCTGATCAGGAGTGAGGTTGTGACGTTCGGTAAGTCGTCTTCCCACAAACCCCTTGAACATGTCGGCTAGGTCATCCTCAAGCCTGATCATCCCCATTGGCTCACCACTGCGGCGCTCAATCATCGCTTTAAGGGCTGCTACTACCTCCGGGTTTTCCATCGCCTGCTTCACCGCTTCGGGATCAGGGACTGGCAGAGGTGGGATTTTCTCGCCGATTCTTTCTCGTTTGGCGCTAGTAGCCATTTGGTCAAGTTGCTCAACCATCATGGCTACGTTGTCTTGCCAACCATCCGGCAACTGTTTGCCTTGCCGTGCGATTTTTATCTGACTTTTCCAAGCGTGAAGGATAGGCAGGCGACGGTATAGTGCCTCTTCTCTCGATCCCGTTTTCAACGATTGGGATAGCACCCGGCGACCGCCAAATGCTTCCCGTACGTCCTTCGGAACGTCCAGCCTTACGTGGTATGTGCCGCCTTGGAGTTCTAGGTTGTTTGCCTTTGCCATGATCACCTACCAGCGGCCAATTCTACGTAAAGATTCTACGTAGATTCACATGGAAAGCCCTGTGGTACAATGGTTAATGGGTTTTTTCGTGGCGGGTGGTGAGTCCCTATCTCTCCGCCATTATTGAAAAATGAAAAACCCCCGATAACTTCAATGTTGTCGGGGGTTTTTTGCTTTCAGTCAGAAACTGCATAATGAATTCTGCTACGGTCTTCGTTAATTGGCGCTTCGGACATCAGTCATGAATTTTAAAAAAGTACTGGCGCGTTTGCAGGCTGAAGTTCCCGAACTATTGGCTGTGTATGTGTTCGGTAGCCAAGTGACGGGTGAGGCAGGTAGTGAGAGTGATCTGGATGTTGCGGTCCTTTCTGCGGGAGTGGTCGAGCCTTTATTGCTATGGCAGCTCTCCGGGGAGTTGGCCGATATAGTTGGAGTTCCAGTCGACTTGCTTGATTTGCGCGCAGCCTCAACAGTAATGCAATACCAAGTATTGACCACTGGGCGTCGGCTCTGGTCCGGGAACGTCCAGGCGGGTCTATTCGAGAGCTACGTCCTGAGCGAAAAAACCGCGCTGGACACGGCAAGGGCTGAGTTGTTGGCGGATATCCAGAAGGAAGGGAAAGTTTATGGTCGATGATGTTCTCATCAATAAAGCAGCCAGCATTGAGCGGTGCGTTGCGCGCGCCCGTCAGGAATACGATAAAGATCCCACCAGCTTCGCCACAGATTTCACGCGCCAGGATGCGGCGATTTTGAATATTCAGCGTGCCTGTGAGGCAGCGCTGGACATGGGCCAGCACTTGATTCGTCGTGACCGCCTGGGCGTTCCACAAGGCGCTCGTGACGTGTTTGAGTTGTTATGCCAGGGCGGTTGGGTCAATCCTGCGTTGCTGACCAACCTGAAGAACATGGTCGGGTTCCGTAACATTGCTGTTCACGAGTACCAGACGCTTCAACTGCCGATTACCGTAGCGATCATCACAAAACACCTGGGGGAGTTTCTAGCATTTAGTTCGCATATTTTGACCAAGGATGCGGGGTTGGAAAATAAACAGGTCTAATCTGTGAATTTTACTCTCCCTCTGAATAAGTTTTCCTGCTGCGGTGTTCACCACACAGACCACCCAGGAAACGCCCATGAACAGCCCCGCCGACCGCTACGACCGCCTGACCCGCACTTTCCACTGGCTGACCGCCACCCTGGTGATCTTCATGTTCGCCAGCGCCCATATCTGGGAAAACCTGGAAAAAGGCACGCCGCTGCGCAAGGGCCTGCAATCCGTCCATATCTCCCTCGGCATCGCCATGGCAGTGCTGATCGCTGCACGTATCCTCTGGCGTCTGTTTGGCGGCAATCACCCAAGGGCCGACAATCACCCAGCGCTTAACGTGGCCGCCAAAATCGCCCACGGCTGTCTATACCTGTTACTACTGATGCAGGTGATCTTGGGCTTCCTGTTCCGCTGGGCCCAAGGCGAGCCTTTCAGCTTTTTCGGCCTGTTCCCCGTCCCCGCGCCATTTGTGATTGATCACGAGTTGCGTGGCACCCTGGGTGGCCTGCACAACAACGTCGCGTGGGCGATCATCGTGCTCGCGGGGCTGCATGCCTGCGCCGCGCTGTGGCATCACTACATCCAGCGCGACAGCACGCTGCGCCGCATGCTGCCCGGCCCTCGGGGCGATCTTCAACACTGAGTTTGCTGCTGTACTTTTCCTATCGTTACGGAGCATGAACGCCATGAAGAATCGTCCCGAACACGCCGTTGGTTACCGCACCGCTCTGTTCTTCGGTGCCTGTATGGCCGCCGCATTACTGGCCGGGCAGGCTCACGCTTCCGGTGACGAGTCGGCGCCACCCAAACCCAATTGCCCCAAAGGCCAGGTCTGGGATACCAAGACCGGCAAGTGCGTGCTGCAAACCAGCAAAGCCACGTCGGACGCCGACCGCACCGACTACGCCTATCGCCTGGCCAAGGATGGGCGTTATGAAGAAGCCCTGTCACTGCTCGACACCCTGCAGAACCCGAACACCGCCAAGGCCCTGAACTACCGCGGCTACGCCACCCGCAAACTGGGGCGCACCGATGAAGGCATCAGTTACTACCTGAAGTCCGTGGCACTGGACCCCAACTACGCACAAGTCCGTGAGTACCTGGGTGAGGCCTACGTCATCAAGGGCCGTGTGGACCTGGCCCAGGAGCAACTGGTGAAAATCAAAGCCTTGTGCAGCACCACCTGCGAAGAATACGAAGACCTGGCCGAAGCCATCGCCGCCGCGCCTCAGGCTTGAACCCGTGAGCGAACAGTCGGGAGATCACCATCACCCAAGACGCTGAGTTGCGCCGTGAGTTGAGCCAGCTATTGCCACGTTTATGGCGATACGGGTTGGTGCTGTCGCGACAAAAGCATGTGGCGGATGACCTGGTGCAAGCCACCTGCGTGCGGGCACTGGAGCGTGCAGGCCAGTTCATGGTCGGCACGCGGCTGGACCGCTGGTTGCTGACGATCATGCATTCGATCTGGCTCAACGAATTGCGCTCACAACGGGTACGGCAAGGGCAGGGGTTTGTCGATGCCGAGCAGGAGTTGTCATTCGACGGCGAAACCCTGGCCCAGGATCAAGTGCTGGCCGCGCAGGTGATCAGGCGCGTCAATGCGTTGCCTGAAGCCCAGCGGGAGACGGTGTTTTTGGCCTACGTAGAAGGGCTTTCATACAAGGAAATTGCCGAAGTCCTGCATATTCCCGTGGGAACGGTGATGAGCCGGCTGGCCGCTGCGCGCTTGAAACTGGCTGAAACGGCGCACTCAAGCGGCTTGTTGGATAAATCGAGCGGAGAACGACGATGACTCAAAATACACCACCGTCGGATGAACTGCTGGTGGCTTATCTGGACGGCGAGTTAGACCCGCAGCAGCGCCAGCTTATCGATAACCTGCTGGGCATCGATCCCATCGTGACCGCCCGCTTGGAGCAGCTCAAGCGTGGTGAGTTACCGTTCAAATCCGCCTTTGATTCGGTTCTCGACCAAGCCCCTGCCGAACGTTTGCAGGCGATGCTCGGCGCCTTGCCGGCAGCACAAACACCCACCCTGAGTCGGCGCAGGTTTCTCGCGGTTGCGGCAAGCTTTGCGGTGGCCGGCGTGGTCGCTGATCGACTGTTCATGACCTGGCCCCGACCAGAGCCCGGTTCGGGCTGGCGTGCCTCGGTCGCCGAATACATGGCGCTCTACACGCCCCGGACCCTGGAAAACCTCAGCACTGACCCCGACTCCCATATCGCCCAACTGAGTTCGGTCGGGAGCCAGCTCGGCCTGCCGTTGAGCCCGGATGCAGTGCACCTGCCCGGCGCCGAATTTCGCCGTGCACAAATCCTCGATTATGACGGCGTACTGATCGGCCAACTGACTTACCTCGACGCGCGGCACGGCCCGCTGGCGCTGTGCATTACGGCGGCGAAGAAAGGAGCCGTGGCCATGGCCACCGAACAGCGCCGGGGCATGAACGTGGTGTTTTGGTCCAGCCCGTCTCACGCCTTCATGTTGATTGGCAGAAATCCGTTTGAAGATTTGCAGATCATGGCGCGCAGTGCCGAGAAGGCGTTGTCCGCCTAGAAATACGACACTCAATCATCACTATCGGGATAGACGACTCGCCCGAGTATCCAAGGCGCAACCCCATCGCTATGCACGGTGCGCAGAAATGAGCCCCACTCGGCCCGACTGTGGGCATCAGGCCCGATAACGGTTAGTAACAGATAGTCATCGCAGTAGGAGGCAAGAGGGCGCAAGGTGCCTTGCTAGTTACATCCTTTCAGTGATGTCTGTAGCCTGATTCTTTAGCTGCCAGTGCAGGGTTGCGCTGCCAGAGGCACGGCGGTAACCTTCGCCCCGTCGCCTCCATGGCGACCGGTTTTGACAGACCGATTTACAGGTGTACAACCTCCATACGATTACAGGCTGCTTTAGCTGTGGCGTCGTTTTATGGCGGCTGTACGTGGGGCATCTTCGGGTGCGCCGGGTCCTGTATACCGGTCTGTCAACCCGCGTACAGCTGCCACCCAATCCTGTTTGACAGCAGGGGAATGGCAGCTCCGATTACATACAGGAGCTACACCATGAAAAAGATTACCCCCAATCCCCCTGATTCTTTCGGCGCTCGCGCGCACGACAAACTCACTGACGGAAAAATGTCCGACGCGGCGCAAAGAGCGCTTGATTATTACCTGAGTGAACCTGCGCCCGAATCGGCTGAAATCGACGAGCGCCCACCACGCAAAATCTTCCTCGTAGGTGCGGATGTAGGCACCGAAGAAGCACTGGCCAACGCCACCGAAATCCTGTCGTCAGCGCTGGAAACGGCCTACCGCTGCGCCGATGGCCAAGACAGCATTCACTATCGATTAACCATGGGGCTGGCCCAGTTGATCGAGAATGCTCAGGCGTTGGTCGACTCGGTACTCGACCGTCAATTTGCAGCTGATAAACCCGCCAACCCGTGAACGCCAACGACGCCCCGCAAAGCCCGCTGTAGCTAAAAGCCAGCGGGCTTTTTCGTGGGAAATTTTATATCTGGCAACTTGCACGAATTGCGCTCAAGTCCTGCCCTGGCTGGCCGAAACTCTGTCATACGATGTCGTATGCCAATAATGAGAACAATCGCCATGTCGCTCCGCAGCCTGTCCATCGCCCGCCGCGCGGGTCTCGGTTTTGCCTTGATTGCCTTGCTCGTGGCGCTGCTGGGGTTCTTTGCACTCTCGAACATGGCGAGCATCCGCGAAAGCGCCGTGCAGGTTGAAAGTGGCCTGGTGCCCAAGATGCGCCTGGTCTCGGACATTCGCGAAATCATGCTGCGCATCCGCACCATTTCCCTGCGCATGGCCCTTGATCCCAACCCGGCGAGCCTCTCGCAATACCGTAGCCAGATGGACACCCGCAGCCAGGACCTGACGAAGAAACTGGCCGACCTGAATGCGGTGATTGATACCCCCGAGGTACGCAATCTTTATGATCAGTTCCAGGTCTCCCTGCGTCAGTATCAGCAAGGTCTCACTCAGTCATTCATCCTCGCCGACAAGCAGCAGACCACCGAGCTGAACAAGTTGCTGTTGGTGGACATGAAAACCGTGGTCGACGGTTCCGGCAATCAGCTCAATGCCTTGGCCGACTACTACAACGCCCAGATCAACCTGCAGGGCCAGACCGCGCAGGCGCAGTACAGCCGCTCACGCACGATGGTCTTCGGCTTCGTGCTGCTGGCGGCGTTGAGCACCGTGGCCCTGGCGTGGTTGCTGACGCGCAGCATTGTGGGGCCCCTGAGCCACGCGGTGCGTGCCGCGGAAAACGTCGCTCGGGGCGACCTGACCCAGACCGTTGAAGTCACCGGCGACGACGAAGTGACGCGCCTGCTCGTGGCACTGCAGAGCATGCAAGGCAGCCTGCGGGGTACCTTGCAGTTGATTCGCCAGTCGGCCGGGCAAATGGCGGCCTCGGCCACCGACCTCAACGGTATCACCGACCAGAGCAACCGCAGCCTGCAAAAGCAGACCGCTGAAATCGAGCAAGCCGCCACGGCGGTCAACGAGATGACCTCCGCCGCCGATGAGGTGGCACGCAATGCCGTTTCCACCTCCGAATCCACCCGCCTCTCCAATGAAACGGCCCGCGACGGCCAGCAGCGCGTCGGCGAAACCGTCAGCGCGATTCAGGCGCTGAGCACCAACATCGGTGAAACCTCGAACCTGGTGCAAAACCTCGCCGATCAATCGCGGGACATCGGCAAGGTGCTTGATGTGATTCGCTCCATCGCCGAGCAAACCAACCTGCTGGCCCTGAACGCCGCCATCGAGGCTGCGCGTGCCGGTGAGTCCGGGCGTGGCTTTGCAGTGGTGGCCGACGAAGTGCGTGCGCTGGCCCATCGCACCCAGCAATCGACCCTGGAAATCGACCAGATGGTGACCGCGATGCGCAGTGGCTCCAGCGAGGCACTGACCTCAATGCAGTCGAGCACCCAGCGTGCCAGCGAAACCTTGATCCTGGCCGAAGGCGCCGGTGGCGCATTGAGCCAGATCACCGACTCCATCGATCAGATTCACCAGCGCAACCTGGTCATCGCCAGCGCCGCCGAGGAGCAGGCGCAAGTGGCCAAGGAAGTGGATCGCAACATCGTCAATATTCGTGACCTGTCCGCGCAATCGTCTTCGGGAGCGGGGCAGATCAACGGGTCGAGCCAAGAGCTGGCGCGCTTGGCCGTGTCGCTCAACGAGGCGGTGGCGCGGTTTCAGCTGTAACCGGGTCTGCCCGTGTCACGGACGGCACCAGTTCCAGGATACGGTCACGACCCCCTTCGGCCACCAGGTACGTTCCCTTTGTCGTACGCACAATCGACTGTGGCGCCTTCAGGAAAGACAGAATCGTCTGCTGGCGTCCTTGCTTGTCGATCAACAACAAACGCGCGCGGTGTGTGGAATCCTCGTTGATCCATAACCCGCGTTCATCGCACATCAGGAAGGTGGGTTTGTTCAGTTGGCCCAGCACCACCGGGTCGCTGCCGTCGCTGGTCAGCTCTCGGACCACGCCCTTCTTCTTTTCTGTGTAGAGCATGCGCCCATCCGTGCAGCGAACAATCGACTCGCCTTCGCTGAGTTGGTCACGCACGACGCTCAGTGTCTTGTCGCTCCAGCGATAGCGCAGGATCCGGGCAGCTACCTTGCGGTCTTCGATGGCGTAGAGGTACTCACCGTCGTCCCACAGCCCTTGCACGCTGTCTCCCCTGAACAGCTCAGTGACGACGCCGTCCTTGAGGAAACTGACCGGCGCGCCATCCACTTCCTGGCTGAACACCCAGCCGCCCTGAGTGGCGACCATGCCATCGGGCTTGGAGAGATTGCCTACCACCAGTTCGCGTTTTCCGTCGGGCAAGATGCGCACGATACTGCCAAGCCCGTTGCTCAATTCCTGGCTCACCATCAGCGAGCCGTCGGGCATCGGCATCAGTGATGCGGCCTTTTCCACATCGCGGTGGACTACTTGAACACTCCAGCCATCGGCGGCGCTGACCGGGTAAAAGCTTTGCCAGGCGAAGAAGCCCAGGGTGACGGTGCACAGCAGGCCCGATAGCCATAAACCCGATCGGAGTGCTCGATAAGGCGAGTGGGTTGCATGAGCCCTTTTTATTGTTTTATCCATTGATGACTGCCGATAGGTATTTGTGAAGAGGATTTGCACGCGTCCGCCACCGTATCAAGCACAGGGCCCAACATCACCTTGCTTTTTTCAGGCGGGTACAAGCCGCTGTCCCCCATAATGACGTCACCCGCGACTACCCAACGGCCTACTCGATGATCATCAACTTCGACCTCAACGACCTCCAAGCCTTCCGTGCCGTGGTAGAGAAGGGCAGTTTCCGTGCGGCGGCCGAAGCCATTCGTATCTCCCAGCCGGCCCTCAGCCGGCGCATCGAAAAGCTCGAATCTGCCCTCGGCGTCAAACTCTTCGAACGCACCACGCGCCGGGTCAGCCTGACCATGGTTGGCCGTGCCTTTCTGCCGCAGGTCGAGCGCATGCTCGATGACCTGGACATCGCCCTGATGGGCATCAGCAACGTCGCCTCGACCCGCATGGGCGATGTCACCATCGCCTGCGTGCCGTCCACGGCGTATTACTTCATGCCCCATGTGATTTCCGAATTCCACAAGCTCTATCCGAAGATTCGTCTGCGAGTATTTGACGCGAGTGCGGGCGAGGTGTGTGCGGCGGTGGAAAGCGGCGAGGCGGATTTCGGCGTGAGTTTCAGCGGCAGCCTGGCGGACGGCGTGGAGTTCGAGCTGTTGTTGCAGGAGCGGTATGTGCTGGCCTGTCGCCGGGAGCATCCGCTGGCGGACCGCGCCAGTGTGACGTGGGCCGAGGCGTACGAGCACAACTACATCACCGTGGACAAGACCTCAGGCAATCGCTTCTTGCTCGACCAGGCCCTGCGCGGGGTGCGGGTGAAGAAGCCCAGCATCTGCGAGACCCATCACGTCACTACGATGATCGGGCTGGTGGAGGCGGGGTTGGGGGTGGCGATGGTCCCGTCGATTGCGATGCCAGGCGGCAAGCACCCGATTCTGACGAGTGTGCCGCTGGTGGAGCCGGAGGTGGTGCGCAACGTGGGGTTGATCAAGCGCCGCGGGCGTACGTTGACGCCGGCGGCACTGGAACTGGAGCGGTTGACGCGGGAGATGCCGTTCCGGTCAGTGTGAGACCGAATCCAGGCCGGTGGATTGCACCACGGGTTGCGCCTGGGGCGAGGCGAGGAATTGCAGGAGTTTTTTCGCCTGCTCGGGGTGTTCGGCGTTCACCGGAATGCCGGCGGCAAAACGGGTGACGGACTGCACGTCTTCAGGGATTTTTCCGACGTAGGTCACGCCTGGAATCGGCAGCAGTTCGGACACCTGCTGCAAGCCCACCTCGTAGTCACCCTTGGCGACCTGGGAGGCCACCGGGATGCGTTCGATCATGGTGCCCTTGGGCGGCATGCCGAGTTTCTTGAACAGTTCCTTTTCGACGTAGACGCCGCTGGCGCTGTCCGAGTACGCGACGGACTTGGCGTTGGTCAGTACCGTCTTCAGTTCGGCATCGGTGGCAATCGAAGGCTTGGTTGCGCCTTCCTTGACCACCAGGCCGATGCGCGAGTCCGCCAGTTCAACGCGGGACGCTTTGTCGACCTTGCCTTGCTTGATCAGTTCGTCCAGGGCGTAGCCGACCATGATCACCACGTCGGCGTGTTCGCCACGGGCCAGGCGGTTGGGAATTGCTTCCGGCGCCTTGCCCATCGACGGACCAAGGATGGTGTCGAGAGTGTCGCCGCTCTGGGTGGCGTATTGCGCACCCAGCAACTTGTAGGCGGCGGTGAAGCCGCCGGAGGTCATGACTTTCAGCTCTTCTGCGTGGGCGACCATCGCCAGCGAACCGATTGCCAGTGCCGCCAGTGTTTTGAATAGGGTTTTCATCAGCGTGATTCCTCAGGCAACTTGCAGACGGGCACTGGCGCGGCGATACAGCGCAAACGTCGCGCACAGGGCGCACAGTGCGGCGAACATCAGCCAGTAGGCCGGCGATGCCTTGTCGCCCGTCTCGTGAATAAACCAGGTTGAGATCGCTGGGGTAAAACCACCGAAGATCGCGGTCGCCAGGCTGTAGGCCAGGGAGAAGCCCGCCACGCGCACTTCCACCGGCATGATTTCGGTCAGGGCCGGGATCATCGCGCCGTTGTACATGCCGTACAGGAAGGAGAACCACAGCAGGGTTTCCAGCATATGCGCGAAGCTTGGCGCATTGACCACGTAGGAAAGTGCCGGGTAGGCGGTCAGCACAGTCAGGGCGGTCATGGCGATCAGCACCGGCTTGCGGCCAAAACGGTCACTCAGGGTGCCGCCGATGGGCAGCCAGATGAAGTTCGACACGGCTACCAGCAAGGTCACCAGCAGGGCGTCGGAGGTAGTCAGGTTAAGCACGGTCTTGCCGAAGGTCGGCGCGTACACGGTGATCAGGTAGAAGGCAGTGGTGGTCATCGCCACCATCATCATGCCGCCGATTACGATGGTCCAGTTCTTCACCAGGGTGGCCAGCACTTCGCGCATGGTGGGGCGATGCTTGCGGTTGGCGAACTCTTCGGTTTCCTGCAGGTTGCGGCGCAGGACGAAGATGAACGGGATGATCACGCAGCCGATGGCGAACGGAATGCGCCAGCCCCAATCGGCAACCACGGCCGGTTCCATCCACTGGTTCAGGCCATAACCCAGGGCGGCCGCGACCACGATGGAGATCTGCTGGCTACCCGATTGCCAGCTGGTGTAGAAGCCCTTGCGGCCCGGTGTGGCCATTTCGGCCAGGTACACCGACACACCGCCCAGTTCGGCACCGGCCGAGAAGCCTTGCAACAGACGGCCCATCAACACCAGCAGCGGTGCCCACAAACCAATGGTGTGATAGCCCGGTACCAGTACGATCAGCAGGGTGCCGCTGGCCATGATCGCCAGGGTCACGATCAAGCCTTTGCGACGGCCCACATCATCGATGTAAGCGCCGAGGATGATGGCTCCCAGCGGACGCATCAAAAAGCCCGCGCCGAACACGGCGAAGGTCATCATTAATGACGCAAATTCATTGGCGGCAGGGAAGAAGGCAGCGGCGATATAGGTGGCGTAGAAGCCGAACAGAAAGAAGTCGAACTGTTCGAGAAAGTTGCCGGAGGTGACGCGAAAGACCGCGCCGACTTTTGAGCGGGCAGAGTCAGGTCGTGAAGGGTTTTGCATTTTCTTGTGTCTCCAGCGTTCTTTTTGAAGTGCTTGTTTCGCTTAAGACCGCGGATAGTGGCTGACACATTTAGAAATGATAAGTGAGTTGTTTACATGGATTGATGTGCCTTGGTTATCAATGACTGGGATCACACAAAACCGCTCCCTCATCTATGCTTGTCCATTGTGTCCAATTCTTACGGACGGGAGGTGGGTATGAGCAACGAACACAAGCAACGTGATGAGTTGGAGCAGGAGCGCGCCAGGCAGCGTCGCGAGGAAGAAAAGCCGCAGACCTGGAAGCATCCGGACGATGGCACCGAACTGTCCGAGCGCGACCAGGAGCGCCCGCTCAAGCCCTGATGCAGGCAATTCACTGTGGCGAGGGAGCTTGCTCCCGCTGGGCTGCGCAGCGGCCCCAAGATTTTTGGGAGCGCTTCGCACTCCAGCGGGAGCAAGCTCCCTCGCCACGTTCAACCTGGCTAAAATTCACTGAATCGGCGTACACAACTCCACCAGCGTGCCATCCGGGCACCGCACATACGACACCACCTGCCCCCAAGGCTTGGTGCTCGGCGCAGCAAGCTCTTTCGCACCCGCCGCCAGCGCTCTGGCATGGGCCTTTGACACATCTTCAGTAACAAACCCCAACTCCATCCCAAGCGGCTGCTGTGAGGCATGCGCCTCCACATGCCCGCCCTTGAAGTTGATCTCGCCCAACTCATGGGCCGCGAAGGAAAGGGTGGTGCCACCCGTCTCCAACTCGCCATACGTCCCCGATTCATGCAGGAAACGACGACTCAAACCGAAGGCTTTTTCGAAGAACTGCAGGGAGGCAGCGACGTCCGGCACATAGACGATGGTGTAGGCGAATTTCATGGTTCAGCGGTCCTTGCTTGAGAGAGAGCCCATTTAAGTCAGCGTCACACTCATGGTCAACGGGAAACTATTTGACATATTTGATTTGTGATCACATATTGGAGCCATAAGAACGACAACACAGGTTTTGACTCATGACAGATGGCCCGCTCCTCCTTCCCACCTTGCGCCAAGTGTCCCGCGACACCTTGCAAGACCAGGTCTATCGCCAGATTCGCGAAGCCTTGATGAGTGGTCGTTTCCAGCCCGGCCAGAAACTCACCATCCGCGGCCTCGCCGAAGCCCTCGGCTCCAGCCCCATGCCGGTGCGCGAAGCCCTCCAGCGCCTCAGCGCCGAAAACGCTTTTGAAGTCACCGAAACCTCCCGTCTGCGGGTACGCATGATGACGGTCGAACGCCTGCGGGAAATCCGCGATGCGCGGGTCGCCCTGGAAGGTTTGCTGGCAGAAAAAGCCGTGTTGCTCCTGGAAAAAGCCGACCTCGACGAAATCTCTGACCTCTGCCAACAGATGCAACAGGCCGCCGACGAGGTCGACGTTTCCCGCTACCTGTGGACCAACTTCGCCTTTCACCGTCGGATCTATGCCGTCGCCCAAGCCGAATTGACCATGGCCGCCGTGGAAAACTTCTGGCTGCACATGGGCCCGTGTTTTGCCCTGGTCGCTCCCGATAAAGCTCACTTGCAGCGCTCGATGGAGGCGCATACGCGCATCGTCGAGGCCCTGGCCGCCCGCGATGGCGCTGGCGCCCGCGCTGCCGTGACCGATGACATCATGCAGGCCGCCGATTCCCTGGCGCGCCTGCTCGTCAAGAACGACCGTTCGCGGTCGTCTGTTTCAGGAGGTAAACGTGCATGAGTGTCCTACAGCGGCTGCAGCCCTATCCTGGGTTACGTGTGTTGATTTCCGGCGGGGCTGCCGGTATCGGTGAAGTGTTGGCGGCGGCCTATCTGGAGGCGGGCGCCAAGGTGCATGTGTGTGATATCAGCGAACCGGCCCTGGCGGCGTTTCGCGACAAGTACCCGGGCACCGTTGCCACCCGTGCCGACGTGAGCGATGCCGCGCAGATCGAGGCGGTGTTCCAGGTGCAGCGCGAGCAATTCGGCGGGCTGGATGTGCTGGTCAACAACGCCGGGATTGCCGGGCCCACTGGCGGTATCGACGCCATCAGCGATGCCGAGTGGCAAGCCACGATCAACATCAACCTGACGGCGCAATACCGCTTTGCCCACCACGCAGTGCCGATGCTCAAGGAATCGTCCCACGGCCATCTGCTGCATATCGCCTCGGTCGCCGGGCGACTCGGCTACGCCTGGCGCACGCCGTACGCCGCGACCAAATGGGCCATCGTCGGCCTGATGAAATCCCTGGCCTCGGAGCTGGGCGAAAGCGACATTCGCGTCAACGCCTTGCTGCCCGGCATCGTCGAAGGCCCGCGCATGGACGGCGTGATCCGCGCCCGTGCCGAGCAGGTCGGCGTACCGGAAGCCGAGATGCGCCAGGAATACCTCAACAAGATCTCCCTCAAGCGCATGGTCACCGCCGAAGACGTCGCGGCCATGGCCTTGTTTCTCTGCTCGCCCGCCGCCCGCAATGTCACCGGCCAAGCGATCAGTGTCGACGGTAACGTCGAATACCTGTAGGCCGCGTCAGCGTTTAGCCAAGGAAGAACACACAAGCCACACCCGGGATTTTTTTTCATAAGAATAAAAGTCGGAGAATCGTCATGTCCAAAAATCGTCCTGTCATCATCACCTGCGCCGTCACCGGTGCCATCCATACGCCGTCGATGTCGCCGCATTTGCCGATCACCGCGCAGGAAATTGCCGACGCCGCCATCGGTGCCGCCGAAGCCGGCGCCGCCATTGTCCACCTGCATGCCCGTGATCCCATCGATGGCCGTCCCAGCCAGGACCCCGCGCTGTTCGCCGAATTTTTGCCGCAGATCAAAGCCGCCAGCGACGTGGTGATCAACATCACCACTGGCGGCGCACCGACCATGGGCGTCGAAGAGCGCCTGCAACCGGTGATGCAGTTCAAGCCGGAACTGGCCTCGCTGAACATGGGCTCGATGAATTTCGGCCTTTATGAAATGCTCAACCGCTTTACCGAGTTCAAGCACGACTGGGAGCGTCCGTACCTGGAAGAAAGCGACGACCGGATTTTTCGCAATACCTTCCGCGACATTACCCACATCCTCAATTCCTGCGCCGAGAACCGCACACGTTTTGAAATCGAGTGCTACGACATTGGCCACCTGTACACCGCCGCCCACTTCCTGGAGCGCGGCCTGCTCAAGCCACCGCTGTTTATCCAGTCGGTATTCGGTTTGCGCGGCGGTATCGGCGGCCATCCAGAAGACCTCGCTCACATGCGCCGCACCGCCGACCGGCTGTTTGGCGACGACTACGTGTGGTCGATCCTCGGCGCCGGCCGTGGGCAGATCCCGTTGGCCACCATGGGCCTGTCCATGGGCAGCAACGCCCGGGTCGGCCTGGAAGATTCGCTGTGGGATGGCCCGGGCAAGCTCGCCGCGTCCAACGCCGACCAGGTACGGCGCATTCGCACAGTGATCGAAGCCCTCGGCCACCGGGTCGCCACGCCGGATGAAGCGCGGGAAATCCTCGGGCTGAAAGGGCGCGACCAGGTCAACTTCTAAGCGATAAACCGGCCGCGTCACGGCGCGGCCATGTCCATCCCGCACAACAACAAAAAAGGGGATAACACCATGCGTATCGAAGTGCTTGTGGACGTGAAGACCACCCTGGGCGAAGGCCCGGTGTGGGACGTCGAACAACAACGGTTGTACTGGATCGACAGCGCCGACGGCCGGATCCTGCGCTGCACCGAGGATGGCCGCGAACTGCGCGCCTGGGACGTGGGCCAGAAAATCGGCTCCATGGCCCTGCGCCATAGTGGCGAGCAAGCCATCGTCGCCCTGCAAAACGGCGTGCACCTCCTTGACCTGAACAGCGGCGAACTGACGCTGGTCATCGACCCGGAACCCGCACTGCCCAATAACCGCCTCAACGACGGCAAGGTCGACCGCCAAGGGCGCTTTGTCTTCGGCTCCATGGACACTCTGGAAGACAGCGCCAGCGCCAAACTCTACCGCCTGGATGCGGACCTGAGCCTGCACACCCTGGACGAAGGCATCATCGTGTCCAACGGCCCGTGCTGGAGCCCGTCGGGTGACATCTTCTACTTTTGCGACACCTGGTCCGGCGAGATCTGGGCGTACGACTACGACCTCGCCACGGGAGCGGTGAGCAATCGACGCACCTTCGCAAAGGTCGACACCCGCAGTGGTGGCGCCGCCGACGGCTGCACCGTGGATGCCGAAGGCTGTCTGTGGCAGGCGCTGGTCTACGCCGGGAAACTGGTGCGCTACACACCTAATGGCCAGGTCGACCGGATCATCCAGATGCCAGTGAAAAAGGTCACCAGCCTGACCTTCGGCGGGCCGAACCTGGACACCCTGTTCGTCACCTCCATGGCCAAGCCGCCGTTGCCGCGTTTCCCGGCCGACGGTCAGCAGCGCGGGGCGCTTTTTGCGATCTCCGGGCTGGGCGTGCAAGGAATAGCCGAGCGACGGTTCGCCAGCTAGCGCGTTTTTTCAACAAGGCACTTTCCTTTCGCAACCTTGTGTCAGTGCGCGCCCTCGCGCGCCTGGAGAAACCCATGGCAACCTTGAAAAAAGCCTCGCTGCGCAGTATTCACCGGCACTCCTGGGTGTCGCTGCTGGTGTGCTGGATGATCTGGATCCTCAACGCCTACGACCGTGAGATCGTGTTGCGGCTGGGGCCGACCATCTCCAAGCATTTCGATTTATCCGCCGATCAGTGGGGCACCATGGCCACAGTGATCATGCTCGCCCTGGCCCTGCTGGATATTCCCGGCTCGATGTGGAGCGACCGCTACGGCGGTGGCTGGAAGCGCGCGCGGTTCCAGGTGCCGCTGGTGCTGGGCTACACGGCGATCTCGCTTCTCTCCGGGTTCAAGGCCCTGAGCGGCAACCTCGCGACCTTTATCGCGCTGCGGGTCGGCGTCAACCTCGGCGCAGGCTGGGGCGAGCCGGTGGGCGTGAGCAACACCGCCGAATGGTGGCCGGTGGAGCGTCGTGGTTTTGCCCTGGGTGCGCACCACACCGGTTACCCGATTGGCGCCATGCTCAGTGGCATCGTCGCCAGCTTTGTCATCAGCACCTTTGGCGAAGACAACTGGCGCTACGTGTTCTTCTTCGCGTTTGTGGTGGCGTTGCCGCTGATGATTTTCTGGGCGCGGTATTCCACTGCCGAACGCATCACCGCGTTGTACGTCGACATCGCTGCCAAGGGCATGACCCCGCCGGACAACGCACCCACCAGCCAAGTGAAAGGCCACGCCTGGCGCACGTTTATTGCCACGTTGCGCAATCGCAATATCGCCCTGACGGCGGGTAATACGATGCTGACCCAAGTGGTGTACATGGGCGTCAACATCGTGCTGCCGGCGTACCTGTACAACATCGCCGGGTTGTCCCTGGCCGAATCGGCGGGGATGAGCGTGGTGTTCACCCTCACCGGGATTCTCGGGCAACTGGTGTGGCCGTCGCTGTCGGACATCATTGGCCGACGCGTCACCCTGATCATCTGCGGCGTGTGGATGGCCGCCAGTGTCGGTGCGTTCTACTTCGCCAACACCCTGACACTGATCATCGTCGTGCAACTGCTGTTCGGCCTGGTGGCCAATGCGGTGTGGCCGATCTACTACGCGGTGGCCTGCGACTCGGCCGAGCCGTCGGCGACTTCCACCGCCAACGGCATCATTACCACCGCGATGTTTATCGGCGGCGGCCTGGCGCCGGTGCTGATGGGCAGCCTGATTGCCATGGGCGGCGGCTGGACCACCTTGCACGGCTACACGGTGTGCTTCTTCGTGATGGCCGGCTGTGCCCTGGGCGGGGCGCTGCTGCAACTGTTTTCCCATCGCCCGCCGGCGCTGGTTGCGCAACTCGAACCCTAGAACAACACCGATGCGCCCCCCAACTGTTGCGCTGGCGGGGCGCCAAGAGGAATGCCCGATGAAGACTGCCAACACTGCCCGTGAACCACGGGAGTTGAACAAACTGATGTTCGTCAAGCTGATGCCGTTGCTGATCATCGCCTACGTGCTGAGCTTTCTGGACCGCACCAACATCGCCTTGGCCAAGCACCACCTGGACGTTGACCTGGGGATTTCAGCGGCGGCTTACGGCCTGGGGGCGGGGCTGTTCTTCCTGACCTATGCGCTGTCGGAAATCCCCAGCAACCTGATCATGCACAAGGTCGGCGCGCGGTTCTGGATTGCCCGGATCATGGTGACCTGGGGCCTGATTTCGGCGGCCATGGCGTTCGTCCAGGGTGAGACTTCGTTCTATATCCTGCGCCTGCTGCTGGGCATTGCCGAAGCCGGCCTGTTTCCCGGGGTGATGTTGTACCTCACCTACTGGTTCAACCGCGAGCAACGGGCGCGGGCCACCGGGTATTTCCTGCTCGGCGTGTGTTTTGCCAACATCATCGGCGGCCCGGTGGGCGCGGCGTTGATGCGCATGGACGGGATCCTCGGCTGGCATGGCTGGCAGTGGATGTTCCTGCTCGAAGGCTTGCCAGCAGTGGCGTTTGCCTGGGTGGTGTGGTGCAAGTTGCCGGACCGCCCGAGCAAGGCACCCTGGCTCTCGGCCGAAGAGGCGCGCGGGATTGAACAGCGCATCGCGATGGAGACCGAAGAGGGCGCAGGCGAGGGCGGGCATTCCCTGAAGAACTGGCTGACACCGCAGATCCTGCTGGCGATCTTTGTGTATTTTTGCCATCAGATCACGATCTACACCGTGATCTTTTTCCTGCCGAGCATCATCAGCAAGTACGGTGAGTTGAGCACCATGAGTGTCGGCTTGCTGACCTCATTGCCGTGGATTGCCGCAGCGGCCGGCGCCGTGTTGCTGCCGCGTTTTGCCACCACGCCCACCCGTGCCCGGCGGCTGTTGATTACCGGCTTGCTGACCATGGCATTGGGGTTGGGGATTGCCTCGGTGTCGGGGCCGGTGTTCAGCCTGCTGGGTTTCTGTGTGTCGGCGGTGATGTTCTTTGTGGTGCAGTCGATCATCTTTCTCTACCCGGCTTCGCGCCTCAAGGGCGTGGCACTGGCGGGCGGGCTGGGCTTCGTCAATGCCTGCGGATTGCTCGGCGGGTTTGTCGGACCGTCGGTGATGGGCGCGATCGAGATGAGCACTGGCAACGCCATGAACGGTTTGAAAGTGATCGCCGTGGTGCTGGTGGTGGCCGCGTTGGCCGCCTTGCGTTTGCGCCAGGGACAGGAGCCGGATCACACCAGCAATGAGGTCGGAAACCCGGAAGCCAGCACCAGGTAAGCCACGACGGCTGCCAGGCATAAACCGACAAATGCCCGTAACAGTGTCCTGGCGGTGGGATGAGCGATGAATTTGATGGCCCAGAGCAAAATCCCGGCAACCAGGACGCTCAAGGCAGAAATGACCAGCACGATGGTGTTCTCGCAAGCCTTGGAAGCTGCTTTATAGTCCCAAAGCCCCGTGTTGAACAGTGTGCGCATAGACGCAGGGCCCCGGGTGTTTCTAAACTGCGGCTTATCCAGGGCAGTGGGGCGAGCGCCGATGAATCGCAATGAATTACGCAAGGCCGACATCAACTTGATGGTGGTCTTTGAAACCTTGATGCTCGAGCGCAATGTGACCCGGGTGGCGGAGAAGCTGTTTCTCGGCCAACCCACCATCAGTTCGGCCCTCAACCGCCTGCGCACCTTGTTCAATGACCCGTTGTTTATTCGCGTCGGCCACCGCATGGAGCCCACCGCGCGGGCCGAGGAAATCATCAAGCACCTGTCGCCGGCCCTCGATTCCTTGTCGTCGGCCCTGAGCCTGACCCACGATTTTGACCCGTCCATCAGCACCATGACCTTTCGCATCGGCCTGTCCGACGACGTCGAGTTCGGCCTGCTGCCGCCGCTGCTGCGGGCCTTGCGCCAGGAGGCGCCGCTGGTGGTGTTCGTGGTGCAGCATGTGGATTACTGGCGCATTCCGGACCTGCTGGCCTCCGGCGATATCACCGTCGGCATCACCCAGACCCGCGGCCTGCCGGCGAATGCCAAGCGCAAGCTGTTGCGGCATATCCGCCCCTGTTTGCTGCGGGCGGACGCCTCGGACAAACCCCTGACCCTCGACGAATACTGCGCACGGCCCCATGTGCTGGTGTCCCACACCGCCAACGTGTCCGGGTTTGCCGATGAGTGGCTGGCGGAAATCGGTCGCAAACGCCACGTGGTGCTCTCGGTGCCGCAATACAGCGCGCTGCCGGCGCTGCTTGCCGGCACCGACATGATCGCCAGCCTGCCGGACTACACCGCCCAGGCCATGGCCGCCGGGGGGCATCTGTTCTGCGAGCCGTTCCCGTTCGAAACCCCGACCCTGGATTTGTCCATGGTCTGGCTCAGCCATGTGGATACCGACCCGGCGGAACGCTGGATGCGTTCGCGACTCGAGGCGTTCATGAGCGAGCGGGACATGCTGCCGGTAGTCGCCCCCAACTCTTGAGATAAACCTTTCAGGGAGATCCACCCATGACCCCATCCCGGTCCTTGCTGCGTGGGCGCGGCAGTCATGACAGCGGCAAGGTTGGCATGGTCGAGTTGTTCTTCGACCTGGTGTTCGTGTTCGCGGTGACCCAGTTGTCCCATTCGCTGCTCGCCCACTTGTCCATCGGCGGCGCGGTGCAGGTAGCGCTGATGATGGTCGCGGTGTGGTGGGTGTGGATCTTCACTTCGTGGGTCACCAACTGGCTGGACCCGGAAAAAATCCCGATCCGCATCGGCCTGTTCGGCTTGATGGTGGCGGGCCTGCTGTTGTCCTCGTCGATTCCCAAGGCGTTTACCGACCGTGGCCTGCTGTTCGCCGGTGCCTATGTATTCATGCAGGTAGGACGTACGCTGTTTGCCCTGTGGGCGGTGCGCGGCGAGCCCCTGAACATGACCCGCAATTTCCAGCGGATCCTGGCGTGGATGCTGTTTTCCGGGGTGTTCTGGATCACCGGCGCGCTGCTCGAAGGTGAACAGCGTTTGGCCTTCTGGGCCCTGGCGCTGTTGATCGAATTGATTTCCCCGTCGGTGTATTTCTGGGTGCCGGGGCTTGGGCCCTCGACGCTTGCGGACTGGAATGTGGAAGGCAACCATATGGCCGAACGCTGCGGCCTGTTTGTGATCATCGCCTTGGGTGAGTCGTTGCTGGTGACTGGCGCGACCTTCGCTGAGTTGCCCTGGAGCGTGGACGGGCTGGCGGCCTTCCTGGTGGCGGTAGTGGGCAGCATCGCCCTGTGGTGGATCTATTTCGACAGCGGCGCCGAGCGTGCCCACCATCGCATCGCCAGCTCCGCCGACCCCGGCCGCCAGGCGCGGATTGCCTACACCTACCTGCATGTATTGATCGTCGCCGGGATTATCGTCAGCGCCGTGGCCGACGAACTGGTGCTGGTGCATCCGGGGCATGCCAGCCAGGCGGGCGTGGTGGCGATCATCGCCGGCCCGTGGTTGTTCCTGCTGGGCAGTGCGTTGTTCAAGTGGGTGATGAGCGACCGGCCATTGCCACCGCTTTCGCACCTGGGCGGATTGCTGATGTTGCTGGTGTTGTTGCCGTTAGGATTGCAGCAGGTGTTTTCGGCCTTGGTACTGGGGGCGCTGACTTCGGCGGTATTGGTGATGGTGGCAATCTGGGAAAACCGCTCGCTGCGCAGCTTGACCGAAGTTTCACATTGAAAGCGGTCTGATTCGACCCGGCCTCGTGCTATATGTATGGCTCTTTTCCTACAACAACTCGGAGCCTTTCATGCCGCATCTGCATCTGGAATATACCGCCAACCTCACAGAGCTGGCCGTTGAGAAAACCTTGTTGCGGCTCAACAACGTGCTGATGGCGTCCGGGCAGTTCGGTTCCGAGTTTGATATCAAAAGCCGGGCGGTCAAGGTGGAGACCTTTCAGGTCGGTACGTCCTTGAGCCCGCGCGCGTTTATCGCGGTAAAACTGTCGCTGCTCAGCGGGCGTTCACCCCAGGTCAAGAAACAGTTGTCGGAAAGCCTGCTGGCAGCGCTGCAGGACCTGGGCGAATGGCCTACGGATTTGCAGGTTCAGCTCAGCGTCCTGCTGGTAGACATGGATCGCGATTCCTACAGCAAAATCACCATTGGCTGACGGGCAATACTCTGTGGCGAAGGAGCTTGCTCCCTCGCCACAGGGGGTTATAGCAACCTCTGATCCGCGCACACCTTCACCACTTGCTCCCTGAACCACGTGTTGGCGCTGTCCTGCTCGCTGTGTTCATTCCACTGCATATCCAGGGTAAATCCCGGCAAACCGTTCGGCGCTTCGCAATGGCCGAACAGGGTTTTGTCCGCCAGCAGCTTCTGCACCCGACGGGGCAGGGTGACGATAAAGTCGGTGCCGGTGATCATCTTCAGCGCCGCGCTGTAGCTGTTGGCCCGGGCGATCACCTGGCGTTTGTGAGCCTGGCGCGCCAGCCAGCCGTCGATCATGTTGGTGTCGGAACTCCAGGGCGTGGGGAACACATGGCGCCGTGCGACGAAGGATTGCAGGCTGAACGCGGGTTCCCGGGGCGCCGACTGTTTGTCGAACACGCACACCAGGTCGTCTTCCAGCAGCATCTGAGTCTTGATGTCCCTGTGCTCGCGATGAAAGTGCGGCCCGAAGCAGATCACCAGGTCCAGGCGCCCGTCGCGCAAGGCGTCGGCCGGGATCTCGGTTTCGAGCTTCTGCACATTGACGATCACCGGCAGGTCGGCGTGGTCGAAGTTTTTCAGCAGGCGCGGCAGGATCAGCTGTTCGAAGTATTCGGGGGCGCAGACGTTGAAGGTCACGGCCTTCTGGGTGGGGTCGAAGGCCTGGCTGCCGGCATGGCAGAGGTTGATGCTTTCGAGGATTTTCTGCACATGCCCGTACATGGTGGCGGCTTTGTACGTAGGACGCATGCCCGCCCGGGTGTTGATAAACAACTCGTCTTCGAAGCTGGTGCGCAGCTTCTTCAGGCTGTAGCTCACGGTGGACTGGCTGACGAACAGGGTTTCGGAGACCTCGGTGACGCTGCTTTGGTCGTAAACAGCGACAAACACCATCAGGTCCTGCATATCGAGCTTTCTAAGCAAGTTGCTGTTTAGCATCCGTTCCGTCCGCAAGCGCTTTGTACCGAACTTGGTACAAGACAATACAAAATGTTAACGGAACGCTCGTACCAATAGAAAGCTCTGTCGGACCTTTCTCTGTTTGAGGTGAGACAAATAATGTTTACAACACGACCTCAGCGAATATGCCGAGCGTAATGCCGGGGGTCGAAACGCAGCACGATCAGCAGCATCACCACCACCACGGCCGTCAGTGACCACCAGGCCCATTCGAAGCTGCCCAGTTGGTCGCGGATCATCCCGGCAATCAGCGGCGAAACACCGGCGATCAAATAGCCGATGCCCTGCACAAAGGCGGTCAGGCCACCGGCGCGGCGCGGGTTGTCGAGGTGGTCGAGGGACAGGATCAGGCTCATCGGAAACAGCCCGCCAATCCCCAGGCCCAGCAGGCACGGCCACAGCAGGCTCAGGTGCTGCGGACTAAGGATCAGGCCGCAGAAGCCGGCGATGATCAGCACCAGCAGCACCGCGACTACACCGCGCTTGTTCCGGCGCCGGTTGGCGATGGCCGGGGTGATCAAGCCAGAGACCACTTCCATGGCCGTCAAAAAGCCCAGCAACAGGCCGGCGTTCTGCTCGCTCCAGCCTTGTTCCACGTAGTACGGCGCGAGCCAGGCCAGCACGCAGGTGTAGGACGCGGTGCCGAGCCCGAAAAAGATCGCCAGCAACCAGGCCCGGCGATTGCCGAAGAATGATTCCTGTGGGCCTGAGCCGGCTTGGGGCAGTGGCGGCAACGCCGAGCGTTGGGCGTACCAGAACACCAGCGCCAATACGGCGAGAACCGCCCAGATCGCCAGGCCGATGCGCCAACTGTCGGTTTGCACCTGGATAAACGGTGAGAACGAAGCGGCGAGGGCAGCGCCGCCCATGATCGCGGTGACGTACAGGCCCATGAACAGGGAAACGTTGTCGCTGAAGCGAGACTTGATCAACGCGGGCATCAGCGCCTGGATCATCGCGATGCCTACGCCGGCGGCGATGGCGCTGAGGATCAGCTCAACCGCCGAGTCCAGGAACAACCGCGACACCGTGGCCAGGCCGATCACCACCAGCGACAGCATAATGCTGCGATGTTCGCCGAACCGCTTGGCCACACCCATGCCAAAAAACATCGCCAGGCCCATGGCCATGACCGGCAGCATGGTCAACAGGGAGGCGGTGCTGAAACTCAGGGCCACGTCGGCGCGAATCGACGACAACAACGGGCCGACGGCGGCCATCGACGGGCGCAGGTTGAGAGCCACCAGCACGACGCTGATCATCAGCCAAAGGGCGGTAGCGGGTTTTGCGCGGACGTTTTCCATGGGCGAGCCTTGAACTGACAAGGGCAGTATTAGGCCGGGCGTGGGGGAGGGGGGCAAATGAGAAAGTCGTTGGGGCTATTGAAAAAATGCGGGTGGGCTTTTCTGCCAAGGACCCTTGTGGTGAGGAAAGCTTTTGTGGCGAGGGAGCTTGCTCCCGCTGGGCTGCGCAGCGGCCCCAAGATTTTTGAGAGCGCTTCGCACTGGATCGCCAGCCCGGTCTAGCGGGAGCAAGCTCCCTCGCCACAGTGTTGTGTGGTGGTTTTCAGACCGCCCGAATCACATGCTTGATCTCCTGAAACGCCTGCAACCCCCACGGCCCCAGTTCCCGGCCGATGCTGCTCTGCTTGTAACCACCCCACGCCGTTTGCGGGAAGATCACCTGCGGCGCGTTGATCCACACCAAACCTACCTGCAACGCATTGGCCACCCGCTCAGCCGTTTCCGGGTTGCCGCTCAGCACGCTGGCCACCAAACCAAACTCGCTGTCATTGGCCAGCGCCACCGCCTCGGCTTCACTGGCAAAGCTGCGCACGCACAGCACCGGGCCGAAAATTTCTTCGTTCCATAACGCGCTGTCCAGCGGCACTTCGGTAAACACCGTCGGGCGAATGAAATACCCGTGAGGCAAATCCGCCGGGCGCCCGCCACCACACAGCAACTTCGCGCCGGCTTGCACCCCCCGCTCGATATGCCCCAGCACCCGCTGGTACTGCGCACGGTTGACCAGCGCGCCCATTTCCACGTCTTCGGCAAACGGGTCCGCCACGCGAATACTCTCGGCCCTGGCCTGCAAACGGGTCAGAAATTCGTCCGCCAATTCGTCGGCTACCAACACCCGGCTGGTAGCGGAACACATCTGCCCGGCGTTGAAGAAACCACCGCCGCAGGCCAGTTCCACGGCCAGGTCGAGGTCGGCGTCCGCCAACACCAGCAACGAGGATTTGCCGCCCAACTCCAGGCTCACACCCTTGACCGTTTCGGCGGCGCGCTGCATCACCTGCACGCCCACGGCATTGCTACCGGTAAAGGAGATTTTCGCGATCCGCGGGTCAGCCGCCATCGGCGCGCCCACCGCCAGGCCGGTGCCGCAGACCAGGTTGAACACACCGGCAGGCAGTCCCACTGAAGCGATGATCCTGGCCAGTTCCAGCTCCGCCAACGGCGTCACTTCCGAAGGCTTGAGCACCACGCAGCAACCGGCCGCCAGCGCCGGGGCGAGTTTCCAGGCGGTGGTGACCATCGGGAAATTCCACGGCACGATCAGGCCCACCACGCCGCAGGGTTCACGGCGCACGCGGGCGCTGAAATCCTCAGTGGGCAGTGCCACCGGACGGTCCTGGCTGGCATCCATTTCTTCGGCCACACCGGCGTAATACTCAAACGTGGCGATCACGTCGTCCACATCAATCCCGGCCTCGAACAGCGGCTTGCCGTTGTTGCTCGATTGCAGGTGCATCAGGTGGTCACGCTGGGCGCTCACGCCCTCGGCGATCTTGCGCAGCAGTGCCGCGCGGTCGCGCCCGGTGCTTTTCGACCAGTCCGGGAAGGAAGCGCTGGCGGCACCGACGGCCTCGCTCACCGCACTTGCATCACCCACGTTCACCTGAGCCAGCGTGGCTTCGGTCGCCGGGTTGATCACGTCCAGCACGTCATGGCCCGCGCGCCAGGCACCGTTGATGTACAGCCCGTTCAATACCGCGCTCATACCGCCACCTCCTCCATCCACAGTCCCTGGTCGATTTCAATCACAGTCGGCCCCTGGCGATCCGTGGCGGCGCGCAATGCGCTGCGTAATTCCTCAACACCCTGGATGCGCTGGGCAGCAGCGCCAAGGGCCTTGGCCACGCCGATAAAGTCCGGGGTGTAGATGTCCACGCCCACTGGCTCGATGGCGCGGTTGACCATGTATTTCTTGATCTCCTCATAACCCTGGTTATTCCACAGCAACACGATCACCGGCGTGCGCGCTTCCACGGCGCTGGCCAGTTCCGGCAAGGTGAATTGCAGGCCGCCATCGCCGATCAGGCACACCACCGGCGCGCCGTTGCCACGCCCCAGCCACGCACCGATGGCCGCCGGCAACGCGTAGCCGAGGGTGCCGTAGCCGGTGGAGGAGTTGAACCAGCGACGCGGCTGGTCGAGGTTCAGGGTCAGGTTGCCGGTGTACACCGGTTGGGTGGAGTCGCCCACCAGTACGGCGTCGGGCAATTCATCCAATACCGTATTGAGGAACAGGGTTTGCGCGCGGGTGGCGGCGTCCCAGGTGGGTTCCAGTTCGCGCCACAGGCGGGCGACGCGGTGGGCGCCCCAGTCGCTGTCCCGGGCGGCCAGGGACTTGTTGCCGAGTTCGGCAAGCAATGCCTGCGCAGCGATTTGCGCGTCAGCCACCAGCGCGACTTGCGGCGGGTAATTGCGCACAGTCTGGTCGGAATCGATGTCGATGCGCAGCAGGGCGCCGGGAATGTCGAAACCGCCGGCGAAGGTCACGTCGTAGTCGGTCTCTGCCAGCTCAGTACCGATCGCCAGTACCACGTCCGCCTCGGCCACCAGGGCGCGGGTGGCGACCAGGGTTTGGGTCGAGCCGATCAGCAATGGATGGTTGGAGGCCAGCATGCCCTTGGCATTAATGGTCAGCGCCACTGGCGCGCCGAGGGCTTCAGCCAGTTGCGTCAACTCGGGCGCTGCGTCGATCGCACCACCACCGGCGAGAATCAGCGGACGTTTTGCCGCCGCCAGCAACTGGCTCATCTGCTTGACCGCCGACGGCGCGGCACCGGCGCGAGAAACGCTGACGGGCTCGCTGCCGAGCAATGCGTCGGCGTTTTCCACCAGCACATCCAGCGGGATTTCGATATGCACCGGGCGCGGTCGCCCGGCCTGAAACAGCGCAAACGCCCGGGCCAACACACCGGGTAATTCGGCGGCCGACATCAAGGTATGGGAGAACGCCGCCACGCCCGCAATCATCGCGCTCTGGTTCGGCAGCTCGTGCAGCTTGCCGCGCCCGCCGCCCAGCTGGCTGCGGGACTGCACGCTGGAAATCACCAGCATCGGGATCGAGTCGGCGTAGGCCTGGCCCATGGCGGTGGTGATATTGGTCATGCCGGGGCCCGTGATGATGAAGCACACGCCGGGCTTGCCGCTGGTGCGCGCATAGCCGTCGGCCATGAAGCCGGCGCCCTGTTCGTGGCGCGGGGTGACGTGGCGGATGCTTGAACGTGCCAGGCCCCGGTAGAGTTCCACGGTGTGCACGCCGGGGATGCCGAACACCTGGTCCACGCCGTAGCCTTCCAGCAGGTTGACCAATACTTCGCCGCAGGTCGCCATTGTCATCGCTCTTATTGTTGATAAAGGCCCGTATTGGAACGGCTGGCCCATAGCGGCAACAATCGATAAAAAGTCATACTAGCCATGTCCTCACGTCATGGCTGCGCCCTTATGAAACGCCTTCCGCCCTTGCCGGCCCTGCACACCTTTTGGGTCACGGCCCAGTGCTGCAACTTCACCCGAGCCGCCGAGCAATTGCACATTACCCAGGGGGCGGTGAGCCGGCAGATTGCCGGGCTGGAAAGTCATCTGGGTTATGCGCTGTTCCAGCGCCAGGCCCGTGGCTTGAGCCTGACCGAAGAAGGCCGTGAATGGTCGCTGCGGGCGCAGCAGGTGTTCGGCCTGATCGGCGAGGCGGTGGAACAGATCGGCACCCGCCGCGAGACCTTGCAGCTCAAGGCTTCCACCTGCGTGATGCGCTGGTTGTTACCGCGCCTGATGCAGTGGCAGCAAGAACGTCCGGACGTGCCGGTGGAACTGACCACCACCGTGGCCTACACCGTCGACTTTCGCCGTGAACAGTTCGATGCCGCCGTGATCTACGCGCCGATTGCCGAGCAGTCAGCTCAGGCCCGGCATTTGTTTGATGAGCGCCTGACACCGGTGTGCGCGCCGGCCTTGCTCAGTGGCTTGCACACGCCCGCCGATTTGCAGCAACAGGTGCTGCTGCACCCTACGCGGGATGAACGGGATTGGGCGTTGTGGTTGAAAGCGGCGAACGCGCGCTTGAGCAATCTTGCCCAGGGGCATCATTTTGAAACGCTGGACCTGGCGATGACGGTGGCGTCCCAGGGCTCCGGAGTGGCGATTGGCGACAGCGCGCTGATTGGCGAGGATCTCAAGTCGGGACGACTGGCGACGCCGTTTGAACTGAGGGTGCCGACGGGCATGGGGTATTACCTGGTGTACCCGCCGGGGACGGAGCCCTCGGCGGGGTTGGAGCAGCTTATGGATTGGCTGGTGAGCCAGGCGCAGTCGCCGTCACAATGATCGTTCCCGCGCTCTGCGTGGGAATGCCGCCCTGGACGCTCTGCGTCCGCTCTAGGAGCCGTGACGCGGAGCGTCTCAAGATGCATTCCCACGCAGAGCGTGGGAACGATCGAACGGGTGTCAGTAGCCGACGGTGAACCGCTGGCGCGAATGCTTCGGTGTTTCCACTTCGTCAATCAGCGCAATCGCAAAGTCGGCAAAGCTGATCCAGCTGCGGCCTTCACTGCTCACCAGCAATTCATCCTGGCCCAGGCGGAATTTGCCGGTGCGTGCGGTCTCGACGAACTCCGCCGAAGGCGACAGGAAGGTCCAGTCCAGGTCTTTTTCCTGGCGCAGGGTGTCGAGGAAGACACTGCCGGCGCTGGCTTCGGCTTTGTATTCCTCGGGGAAGCCCGGGCTGTCGATCACCCGGCTGCCGCCTGGCAACAGCAGCGAACCGGCACCGCCCACCACCAGCAGGCGCTTCACGCCGGCTTTTTTCACCGGGTTGATCACCGCTTCCGCAGGCAGGGTGGCGAAGTGCGCCGCGCTGATCACCACGTCGTTGCCGCGGATGGCCTGTTCCAGCGCCTGGGCATCCAGTGCATCCACTTGCTTGACGGTGACCCCAGGGCGTACGCCAATCTTGTCGGTATTGCGAGCGATGGCCGTGACGGTGTGCCCGCGACGCAGCGCTTCTTCCAGCAGTTGGCTACCGGCACGACCGGTGGCACCAATGATTGCGATCTTGCTCATGACGTTCTCCAGTACGGTTAAGGGTTGAATCAACTCACCACTGCATTTCGCCCTTGGCAACTTTGGCGCCCAGTTCCAGGGTGCTTTCGTCGCCCAGGTTCGGGTAACGCTTTTGCATCGCCGCAATCAGGGCGGCGGAGTCCTTGGCCTTGGCGGTTTCTTCGTCAAACGCCTTGATGTAGTCGGCGGTGAACGCTACGGATTTGAGCGACGGTGTCCCCAGGTAGTGACCCGGAATCACGGTGCGCGGTTTCAAGTCCTGGATACGTTGCAGGGTTGCCAGCCAATCGGAGTGGGACTTCGCGGTCTGCGTATCGGCCATCCACACATGAATGTTCTCGGAGACCACCACACCCCCCACCACTGCCTTGATCGACGGGATCCACACAAAGGTGCGGTCCGGCTGCGGCCCGTCCAGACCGATCACTTCCAGTTGCTTGCCTTCGAGGGTCAGGCTGTGGCCTTCAAGTACCTGGGGGATGACGGCTTTGGCTGGCTTGTCGGCCCCCAGTTTCGGGCCCCAGAACGCCAGCTTGTGTTCAACGGTTGCCTTGATATGGTCCACCACCGGCTGCGGCGCCAGTACTTTGGCCTGGGGGAAGGCGGCGGTCAGGGTGTCGAGGCCGAAGTAGTAGTCCGGGTCGCCGTGGCTGATGTAGATGGTCGTCAGGCGCTTGCCGCTGGCGCGGATTTTTTGCACCAGTTGCTCGGCTTGGGTCTTGCCGAATTGGGCGTCCACCAGGATCGCGTCTTTGTCGCCGCTGACCAGTACCGAGGTGACCGGCATCATCGCGGTTTCGCCCGGGTTGTAGGCGTCCAGAGTCAAGTCGGCAGCCGTGGCGTGCGCGGCGAAGGCCAGGGTGGCGGCGGCCAGGGCCACGCGCTTGAGCGGGGAGAATCCAAACATGTGCTGCTCCAGTCATCGGTAGGTGTGGACAGAGCTTAGTTGCACCAAACGCTACAAAAAATGCGATGCTTGGACATAGTTTGTTTCTAAAAGCGGGCAAATCATGGATCGTCTTCAAGCAATGCGCGTGTTTGTGGCCGTGGTGGACTTGGGCAGCCAGTCTGCAGCGGCCGACCACCTGGACCTTTCTCGCCCGGTGGTGTCGCGCTACCTGGCGGAGCTGGAAGACTGGGTCGGCGCGCGCCTGATGCACCGCACCACCCGCAAGCTCAGCCTGACCGCCGCCGGCAGCGAAACCTTGCCCCGTTGCCGGCAGATGCTGGAATTGTGCAGCGACATGCAGGCCGCCGTCAGCGAACCGGACGAAGCGCCCCGTGGCCTGCTGCGCCTGAGTGTCAGCACCTCGTTCGGCCAGGCGCAGTTGGCCGATGCCATGGCCGAATACGTCAAGCGCTACCCGCTGGTCAGCGTTGATATGCAGATGCTCGATCGCACCGTGAACCTGGTGGATGAGCGCATCGACCTGGCGATCCGCACCAGCTTTGAACTGGACCCCAACCTGATCGCCCGCCGCCTCACGCTGTGCCGTTCGGTGATCTGCGCCTCGCCCGCTTACCTGCTGGAGCATCCGCAACCCCAGCGGGTACAGGACCTGGCCCGGCACAATTGCCTGACTCACTCCTACTTCGGCAAAAGCCTGTGGCACTTCATGGAAAACGGCGAGCCGGTGTCGGTGCCGGTGCAAGGCAATATCAGCGCCAACGAGGCCAGTACGTTGCTGCGGGTGACGCTGGCGGGCGCCGGGGTGTCGCGGCTGCCGAGTTATCAGGCGGGCGACTACATCCGCAGTGGCGAGTTGATCCGCTTGTTGCCCGAGGCCGAGCCGCAGCAGATGAACATCTACGCGGTGTACGCCTCGCGCAAGCACATGCCGGCGGCGCTACGCAGCCTGCTGGACTTCCTGGTACTGAGGTTTCCGGAGGAGCCGGTGTGGGACGTCGGTCTCTGAGCCGACATAAACAGGTTGAATGTCGCCGGATAATGGCGACTTGCCTCAGCTGACCTATGCTTATCAAAGCACCTTCTTGATCCGGTCAGAGGTCAGCATCATGTCGATCAAAACAAGAAAGTACCTGATGATTTTCACCCTGTGCGCCGCCGCCACAGCGCTCTATGGCACTGCCGCCTACCGCGTCGAATAGGCCCGCATGCAGCCGGGCTTCGCCTCCAGCTGCAATCACGGTCAATGCGTTGGCCACATGGCCGCTTTCAGTTCGCTTCGCTAGCGTCCTGGTCGGCTTTCAACTGCTCCCGAAACGCCTTCGGGGAGAACCCGACGCGTCGGCGAAACAGCCGTGAGAAGTTGGTCGGATCGGAGAAGCCCAAAACCTCCGACATCTCATTGATGGTCATGCTGGTGTAAGTCAGCAGGCGCTTGGCTTCCAGCAACTGGCGGTCGTGCATGATCTGCAACGCGGGCTGCCCGCCCAACTCCCGACACGTACCGTTCAGGTGTGAGACCGAGATCCCGAGCTTGTGGGCCAGGTCTTCGATTTTCGGATGCTCGCGGTAATGCAGCTCCACCAACTGGGTGAACCGGCGGAAGTATTCGCGGCCCCGTGGCGCCCGTGGATGCCGGCGCTGAATGGCCTGGCGGCTGATCCACACCAGCAGCACGCTGACCAGCGCGTGCATCATCATGTCCCGCGCCGGTTGATCGCTGGCGTACTCGTCCTGCAAGCGCGTAAAGAGGCTGTTGAGGTAGTCACTGTCGTTGCCGGCGGGATAGCTGCCCAAGGCGTTCAGGCCATCCAGCGCCGCGCCCAGTTGCCCTTGCAAATGCGCCATCAGCGGCGCGGCCAGGGTGACCACAAAGCCTTCGACGTCCTCGGAAAACCGAAAACCATGCACGCATAACGGCGGCAGTACCTGCAGCGTCGATTCGTTCAGGGTGCTGCGCTGGCCTTCGATCTCCAGCTGCGCCTGGCCCTTGTGCACGTACAACAACTGACACAGGTCCGCATGCCGGTGGGGCTGGATTTCCCACTGGTACTCACGGCTGCGCCGGGAGATGGTTTCACAGTGCAACAAATCCGGGGTCGGCCATTGCTGGCTTTCACCGTAGAGCTTGAACACTGGAATCGCGGCACTGGCAGTTTTGGTCATGGCTTCATCCGATACTTCGGGAGAGTTGTGCGGTAATCGCCCTGATTGGCGAAAAGCGCAGCTTTGGGCTCAGTTTTCACCTTCTTATGCCGGGCACTCAAGTGAAAAATGCCAGCAACACCTTCAATGACAACTCTTTCACCGGATACGTTCGGGTGAAGCTTGCGGGCCATAAAAATAATGAAAACGCTGAAAACCCAAGTCGCCATCATCGGCGCCGGTCCTTCGGGGCTGCTGCTCGGTCAACTGTTGCACAACGCCGGGATTGAAACCCTTATTCTTGAGCGCCAGACGCCGGATTACGTGCAAGGCCGCATCCGGGCCGGGGTGCTGGAGCAGGGCATGGTCGACCTGTTGCGCCAGGCCGGCGTCAGTGCGCGGATGGATGTCGAAGGCCTGGTGCATGAGGGCTTTGAGCTGGCACTGAACGGGCAACTGACCCACATCGACCTCAAGGCGCTGACCGGCGGCAAGACGGTGATGATCTACGGTCAGACCGAGGTCACCCGCGACCTGATGGCCGCGCGCCAGGCCAGCGGTGCCACTACTCTGTACGCTGCCAGCAACGTGCAGCCCCATGATTTGAAAAGCGCAGAGCCGTGGCTGAGCTTCGAGCACGCAGGCGAGCAGTACCGGCTGGACTGCGACTACATCGCCGGCTGTGACGGTTTCCATGGTGTGGCGCGTCAGTCGATTCCCGCTGAGGCGCTGAAAATCTTTGAACGGGTGTATCCGTTCGGTTGGCTTGGCATTCTCGCCGACACGCCGCCGATCCACGAGGAACTGGTGTACGCCAAGCACGAGCGCGGCTTTGCCCTGTGCAGCATGCGTTCACCGACCCGCAGCCGCTATTACCTGCAAGTGCCGGCCGATGAGTCGGTCGACGACTGGTCCGACGAGCGCTTCTGGGATGAACTGAAAACCCGTTTGCCTCAGGCACTCACCGAGCAACTGGTGACGGGCCCGTCCATCGAAAAGAGCATCGCGCCATTGCGCAGTTTCGTGGTGGAGCCGATGCAATACGGTCGTCTGTTCCTGCTGGGGGACGCCGCCCACATCGTGCCGCCCACCGGCGCCAAGGGCTTGAACCTGGCGGCCAGTGATGTCAGCACCTTGTTCAATATCCTGCTCAAGGTGTACCGCGAGGGCAGGGTGGAATTACTGGAGAAATACTCACAGATTTGCCTGCGGCGGATCTGGAAGGCCGAACGGTTTTCCTGGTGGATGACCTCGATGTTGCACCAATTCCCTGAAGCGGACGGCTTCAGCCAGCGCATCGCCCAGAGCGAATTGGAATACTTCGTCGACTCCGAAGCCGGGCGTAAAACCATTGCAGAAAATTACGTCGGACTTCCTTACGAGACTATCGAATAGCCAGCTATCTAGTACACTGACGAGCATTCCCGCGGGCTTCCTTTTCCCGTGGGCCTTGCTCGCAGGTTCTGCCGTGACCAACCTCAATCAGCCCGCCACACCTGCTGTTCGCAGTGTCCTTGTCGCCTTGATGATGGCGATCTTTCTCGGGGCCCTGGACCAGACCATCGTCGCCGTCTCCATGCCGGCGATTTCCGCCCAGTTCCATGACGTCAACCTGCTGGCCTGGGTGATCTCCGGCTACATGGTGGCGATGACCGTGGCAGTGCCGATCTACGGCAAGCTCGGTGACCTGTACGGGCGCCGGCCGATGATGCTGATCGGCATGGGCCTGTTCACCATCGCCTCGCTGTTTTGCGGCATGGCCCAGAGCATGGAGCAACTGGTGCTGGCGCGGATCCTCCAGGGCATTGGTGCCGGCGGGATGATTTCGGTCAGCCAGGCGATTATCGGCGACATCATTCCGCCCCGTGAGCGTGGGCGTTACCAGGGCTACTTCAGCAGCATGTACGCGGTGGCGAGCGTCGCCGGCCCGGTGTTGGGTGGCTACATGACCGAGTACCTGTCGTGGCGCTGGGTGTTCCTGATCAACCTGCCGCTGGGCGCGGGTGCCTGGTGGGTGGCCCATCGCACGTTGGTGGGGCTGCCGGTGCCGCAGCGCAAGCCGGTGATCGACTATCTCGGCACTGTGTTGATGATCGTCGGTTTGACGGCGCTGTTGCTGGGCATCACCGAAATCGGCCAGGGCCATCATTGGCGCGACGATGAAGTGCTGGGCTTGTTGGCCTGCGCTCTGGTGGCGTTGACGGTGTTTGTGTGGCACGAACGCCGGGCGCGGGAGCCGTTGCTGCCGATGCACTTGTTTGCCAACCGCAGTGCGGTGTTGTGCTGGTGCACGATTTTCTTTACCAGTTTCCAGACAATTTCCCTGACGGTGTTGATGCCGCTGCGCTACCAGACCGTGACCGGTTCCGGTGCCGACAGCGCCGCCTTGCACTTGCTGCCGCTGGCGATGGGCTTGCCGATGGGCGCGTACTTCGCCGGGCGTATGACCTCGGTGACTGGGCGCTATAAGCCGATGATTCTGATTGGCGCTGTCCTGAGCCCGATCGCGATTCTCGGCATGGCCCTCAGTGCGCCGCAGGCTGTGGCAGTGACCAGTTTGTTTATGTTGCTGTGTGGGATTGCCGCCGGGATGCAGTTTCCGACTTCGCTGGTGGGCACGCAGAACTCGGTGGAGCAGCGGGATATCGGGGTGGCGACCAGCACCACCAACCTGTTCCGTTCCCTGGGCGGTGCGGTCGGGGTGGCATGCATGTCGGCGCTGTTGCTGGCGTTGTTGCAGGACTCCAGTTTTGCGCACCTGGCCAGTGGGGCGCTGGTCGCGGAGGGGAGTTCCGGGAATGTGCTGCTGGATGGTTTGAATGCGGCGCCTGGGCCGGCGCAGGATGCTTTGCGGGGGGAGTTGCTGATTACCTTTCGGCATTTGCTGATGGTCAGTGCCGGGGTGTCGTTGTTGGGGTTGGCGGCGGCGATTGCCATGCCAAATCGCGTGTTGCGGGGGCGGGAAGACAAGGCCAAATAGTTGGAACAATGAAGATTAAATGTGGGAGCGGGCTTGCTCGCGAATGCGGTCTGTCAGCTGATAAATAGGCTGGCTGATACACCGCATTCGCGAGCAAGCCCGCTCCCACATTCGATCACACTTTGATGTTCTCGCGGATATTCCAGCCGTACTTGACGGCGCCGCCATCCTTGCCGCCGTCGGCCTTTTGCGGCTGATAGCTGACTTCGACCTTGGCGAAATTCAGGCCGATAATCTCGGTCAGTACATCCAGGGTTTCCGTTGCATCGGCTTGGTAGGAGGTGACCATGACTTCCTTCAAAGTGATCACCAGATACTCTACGGCGCTGTCGCCCCCTGCCTTGCGGACTACCAGCCTGGCTTCGGGATAATGCTTGCCAGTGGAGCAGCCCATCATCAGGTTGGGCGAGGATTTATCCATACGCTTGGTGATCATCAGGTTGTCCATGTTGACCTTGCCGGCGCCACCGCCAGTGCCGGTATGCATGGAGCCGGATTGGGACATCCCCCAGTTCCACTCGGTGATATCGATCTCGTCGCGATGGACCTGGTCCCTTGACTCTCCCTTGATGTCGCCCAGTTTCAAAAACATATCAGTTGCCATCGTCGTTCCCTCTTATGTTTCGCCGGTAGTGGCGGGGGGACGTACCTTTTCTTAATTCGGATATTGCCCACAAGACCGTGGGAAGTGATCAGGAAGTGCCTGTCTGGAAAAGAGGAGTTTTCCGACATTCTTCGAGGGGATTGAATCTTTACGCTCTGCGCTCTTTAAGACCAAGGAGTAAAGGGATGACTTCCAGCTTACTGAAAGACGGCTTTCCCAGTGCCCATCTCACTACCCGGCAGCGGGTGGAAAGCAGCATCGACGTGCGCCGTCTGTTTGCTGCCATCGACGCCGATCCCGCCATTGTCGGGGCCGGGGTGGTGTATCTCGACGGGAATTTACGGGCGGTTGTGTTGCGTGAGTTCCAGCCGATTTGCAGCATCGTGCCGAAGAAGGTGATTTTGCGCGAGGCACCGCGCTCTGTCGGGAGAGTGGAGTTTATTCGGCGGCTGGAGCATGAGCCGCGGGAATCGCAGGTGGTGTTTGAGTTGGTGAATATGGCGCTGGCCTGCACAGCTGCCTGGATGAGTTGGAGGGTTGCGATGAGTGGCGCTTCACTAATCCCGTTCAGTGCCGGCGCCTCGGGCGTGGTCGCTGCCATTGGTGTTTCAGCCGGGTTGGCAAGCGGTGCTCAATGCATTAATGGGTTTTTCCGAGTTCGTAACGAATTGGTGAATCCCGCTCGTAATGACTACTTGGATAGCGAAGAGTGGTATCAGAACGTAATGATCGGACTGGATTCTGTTTCATTATTGGGAGCAGGTACCTCATTGTTGACAACCGTCAAATTGGTGAACGTGGCCAAGACATCGACCGGTAAAACGCCGCGTCAGGTTCTCAAAGGGCTTAATCGTCAAGAACGTGCAAGGCTAACGAGTGAGCTGCTGAGCGTTAAGCATCCAGAAATGACTCGCAGAATGATCAAGCTCAAGCAAATGACGGGAGCTATGCCCAAGCGGCATACACCCACTGAAATCAGGCAGGGCACATTTATCCAGATACAAGAGGCGTTGGGAGCTGCGCTTGGAATAGCCAGTAGCGCCTTGGCCGGGAATATCAGAATCATCGCAGTCGGACTGTATGAGGAGATGCCAGAGTGATTCTGTTGCTTTCCCTTCGTCCTTTTCTAGCGCGTTACCTTCCTGTCCTGATGGCAGGGATTTATGTAGCCTTTGTCGGAGGCACAGCAACCGTTTCGTTGGCTGGGAGCACTTATTTTCGGGCTGTGCCTTTGGAAGTTGGCGCCAGGGTGGAGTTTGGAGTGTGTATGGCTTTGAGTATGGTTATTACGCTCAGCAATTTCATGGTTTTATATGGGCGATCCAAGTGGGTGTGGGCTCTAGTGGTCTACTTTATTGTTTGTCTGTTGACGGCACTGCCGACAATTCAGTTCTCTCCAAACAAATTCATTTACGCAGAAAGTCTATTTTGGCCGTTATTGGGCCTGCTGATACTTAACAGCAGGCGCCACCGGGAAATGCGTGGAAAGTTCCTCGAGCTTCGCTACAGGCGAAAACGGATCAGGGAAATACTCCGCCGTCGACAAAGGAAGTTTTCCGGCTGAAAAAAATCAGGGCGTTACGATTAAAATGTGGGAGCGGGCTTGCTCGCGAATGCGGTGCATCAGCCAGCCTATTTATCAGCTGACAGACCGCATTCGCGAGCAAGCCCGCTCCCACATTCGATAGCGTTCCAGCATTTAAATAGGTGACCTTCACGGACTGTAATACCCCACAGCCACCATGAAGTGTCCGGTTTTGCGCAAGTACGCATGCTTGTTCTCAACCTTCCCGGTCACCGGATTTTTCCAGCGGTATCGATATTCCCCCTGGTCCTGCTCGGCCATGACCGCCAGGATCGGCTCACCCACCGGCTTCCCGTCGGGGTCCTTGATCTTGCTGAAATCCGTATTCACCAGCCGCGGAGTCGTGCCATGGGCCACGTAGCGGTGGGTATCGAGGTCAACCACAAACACATACAGATCATCCTGCAAAAAGCCGCCCTGCATGGCGTTGATCGCCTTGAGCGTCCCGGCCGGGTCCTTCTCCAACGCCTTGACCGCCTTGTCCCGCAAAGACTTCGCATGTTCCGGCGTAGCCCGCGGCAGGTAGTAGCCGACGGCTAGAATCCGCTGCCCGACGCGCTGGTAATACACATGCTTGCGCTCCACCTTACCGTCATTCCAGTTCTGCCAACGGTAATCGGCCTGCTGAATGCCACTGCCCTCAGGCACTGCCAACGCATCCTTGAACGACTTGTTCAAATCCGGCCCCAGCACCTCGGAAACATTGCGCCCGATCAACGCAGAAGAGGGCCCGCCACTTGCCAGCAGCACGCCCTTGGTGTTGACCACGAACACATAACGGTCCTGACCGACGAACTCACCCTGTCGGCTGAACGCCGCAAAGGCTTTGTCGCCATTGCTCTGGTAATACGCCAAGGCCTTTTCCAACAAGGCCTTGGCGGCTTGGGCATCCGCCTCCTCAGCGGTGGCGGCGTGCACCTGGCCAAAACACAACAGCAGCAGCCAGGTGGCTCGGAGCATTGCCTTCATTACCCGTCCCTCGTTCTTGTTGGTGTGCCAAGAGCGTAGACGGTTTACCGGCAAATCAGAACGGTTTGGTCGGCAGGTATTTGCCATCCAGGGTGATCACCGCGCGGGAGCCGCCGTCCGGGTCTTCGACCTTCTTGATGTCCAGCTTGAAGTTGATCGCGCTGATGATGCCGTCGCCAAACTGCTCGTGCACCAGGGCCTTGAGGGTCGAACCGTAGACCTGCAGCATTTCATAGAAGCGGTACATGGTCGGGTCCGTCGGCACACCGCCGGGGAAGCTGCCACGCAGGGGCACGGTTTGCAGCAGGCGACTGGCGTCCTGGTCGAGGCCGAGCTTGTCGCAGACCACATCGGCAGCGTCTTTCGGCAGTGGATGCTGGCCGAGCAGGGCGGCGGTGACGAACGCCAGGCTCAGGCCGGTGCCGTCGGTGAGGTCCTGCCACGACAGGTTCTTGCGCGCCTTGATGTCGATGACGGTGTCGGCCAGGGCCAGGCGTGGGGATTGGGCGAATTGGGATTGCAACATGATGATTTCCTCTTGGGGTTGAATAAGGTTCAGGCGGCGTGGGCGCGGGTAGTCGGGTTGTCCAGCAGTGACACGAAGCGCCCGCTGCGGCCATCCAGGGCGTCGATGCCGCCGCTTTCGATGTCGTAGACCCAGCCGTGCAGGCTCAGCCGGCCTTGTTCCAGGGCCAGGGCCACGGAACGGTGGGTCTTGAGATTGGCCAGTTGGGCGACCACGTTTTCCCGCACCAGTGAGTTCAGCCGGTCGGCATCGGAGGCGTGAGTGCGAGCGGCGTTGATCACCTTGGCCGACTCGGCATGGCGCAGCCAGTTGGCCACGGCAGGCAAGTGATCAAGGCATTTGCAGGTGGAAATGGCCGTCATGGCGCCGCAGTCGGAGTGGCCGCAGATCACGATATCGCTGACGCCGAGAACGGCTACTGCGTATTCGACGGTGGCCGACACTCCACCGGGCTCAGGGCCGTAGGACGGCACGATGTTGCCGGCGTTACGGATTACAAACAGGTCGCCGGGTTCCTGCTGGGTCAACAGCTCTGGTACTACACGGCTGTCGGAACAGGACACGAACAACGTGCCAGGGTTTTGCGTGGTCGCCAGGTGTTTGAACAGGTCGCTGCGTTGGGTGAAGGCTTCACCCTGGAACTTGCGAAAGCCGTCGATGAGGTCTTGCATGGTGGTTCTCCTTGCGTCGCTGATGGGGCAAGGATGGAAGTTTTCAGCTATAGCGTCCAAGACCGGCTTATTATGGTTTCTATAAGTCATGCCTATAGTTGGAGCGCCACCCATGTTGCTGCGTCATATTCGCTACCTGTTGGCCGTTGCCGAGCACCGTAATTTCACCCGGGCGGCGGAGGCGCTGCATGTGTCGCAGCCGACCTTGTCCCAGCAGATCAAGCAACTGGAAGATACCCTGGGCGCGCCGCTGCTGGATCGTTCTGGCAGAAGCGTCAGCCTCACCGACGCGGGCGAGGCCTATGTACGGTTTGCGCGCCTGGCCTTGCAGGATCTGCAGGCCGGCACCCGCGCCATGCATGACGTGCAGGACTTGAGCCGTGGCAACTTGCGCCTGGCCATGACCCCGACGTTTACCGCCTACTTGAGCGGGCCTTTGCTGGCGCGTTTTAACGGTTTGTACCCGGGCATAACGGTGAGCGTCGAGGAACTGACCCAGGACCGCATGGAGGCGGCGCTGACCGAGGATTTATTGGATATCGGCATCGGTTTCACCGGCGAGCATTTGCCGGATATCGAATGTGAAGGGGTGTTTGTCGAGGCGTTGAGTGTGGTGGTGAGTGCTGGCCATTCGGATATCGGCCAACAGTCATGGCTTCAACAACCGTTGGTGTTGCTGAACTCGGGCTTCGCCACACGCCGCTATATCGATGAGTATTTTCGCAGCCAGGCGGTGAAACCGCTGATTGCCATGGAGGCCAATTCCATCAGTGCAATTATCGAAATCGTACGCAACACGGCGCTGGTAACCATCTTGCCCAGCGCCATTGCCCAGGTACAGCCGGGGTTGCAGGCGATGCCGCTGAGCCCGCCGTTGCCGCAACGCGCGGCGGCGTTGCTCAGTCGCAAGGGGGCTTACCGCAGTGCCGCGTGCAGGGCATTTGTTGAATTGGTCAGGGCGCAGCCAACCACTGATTGATGATGCCGTCGTACACGCCGGTCACCGTGCTCAAGTGCAGCCACTGGTCCACATAACTCTTCCAGGCCACGTCATCGCGAGGCAGTAAAAACGCTTTCTCGCTGTACTGCATGTACCGCTCGGGGTTCACCGCACACAGCCCCGGCTTGAGTTTTTGCTGATACCGGGCTTCGCTGGCGTCGGTGATCATCACGTCGGCCTTGTTGGCCAGCAGCTCTTCAAAAATCGTCACGTTATCCGGGAACAGCGTCAGTTGCGCTTTACCCAAGTGCGCCCGTGCGAACACTTCATTGGTGCCGCCCGAAGGCTCGATCACCCGAACCTGCGGCTGGTTGATCTGCTCGACGGTCTGATAGCGCTGCACATCGGCGCAGCGCACCAGCGGGATCTTGCCGTCGACGCCCAATGGCTGGCTGAAAAATGCCTTCTTCTGCCGCTCCAGGGACACCGAAATACCGCCCACCGCAATGTCACAGCGCTGGGCCAGGAAGTCCGGCATCAGGGTTTTCCAGGTGGTCGGCACCCACTTCACCTCAACCCCAAGGCTCTTGGCCAGGGATTGGGCCATGGCGATGTCGATGCCTTCGTAGCTGCCGTCCGGGCGCAGATAGGTGTAGGGCTTGTAGTCGCCGGTGGTGCAGACGGTCATTTCACCGCGCTGGAGCACTTCATCCAGGCGCGACACAGGGCTGTCGGCGAGAGCTTGGGCGGACAGGCCAGCCAGCAGGGAAAGGGTCAGCAAAGCTTTCATGCGGTCGGGTCCTTGGGCATGGGCAGGGCCGCCATTATTTGCAAATGTTTAGCCATGGCACAACCAAACTCCGTCAAGACTGGATTTAACGGCTTAACCTCGCGTGTGAGGCTGCCCGGCATCTCTTCACTGTGATTTGCGCATGGACGGTTCCCCCGACACACACACTGAGACATCGCCAGGCGCTGCTGCGTCCAGCCGTCCGGATCGTCGTCGGATCACCGCTGATGCGCTTCCCTCCGAGCTCGCCTTCTGGGCGCTGTGGCACTGCCGCCACGCACGCCCACCGGACACCTTTCTCCTACGTTGATTGGCCCCATGGATGCCCCGCGCATCTGCCCGGCAGCGCCTGTGCGCCTGCCTCACGCGAACGTATGAGAATGCCCATGAGCACGCCCTTTGCCACCTTGCACGAAGCCCACTCCTTTCTTGAACAGAACCCGGATATCGAGATGTTCGAGCTGTTCATCCTCGATAACAACGGCGTGCCCCGGGGCAAGCTGTTGCACCGCGATGAACTGCTGGCGGTGTATGAAAGTGGCCGGCCGCTGCCGAGTACCATCCTCGGCCTGACCATCAATGGCGACGACGTGGAGAACTCCGGGCTGGTCTGGGAAGTCGGCGATATCGACTGCCGTGCCTACCCGGTCAGCGGCAGCTTGCAGCGTATGCCGTGGCGGCTGATTCCGACGGCGGCGGTGCAAGTCAGCATGCATCCCACCGAAGGCATGCCCGCCACCGTGGCCGATCCCCGGCACTTGCTGGCCAAGGTGATCGACGACCTCAAGGCCGACGGCTATTACCCGGTGATGGCGGCGGAGCTGGAGTTTTACTTGCTCGACCAGAAGCCCGACAGCAACGGCCGCCCGCAACCGGCGCGGGATGTCGATGGCGGCCGTCCACGCTCGACCCAGGTCTACGGCCTGCGAGAACTGGAGCAGATCGAACCGTTTCTCGCCGACCTCTACAGCGCCTGCAAACTCCAGGGCATCCCGGCGCGCACGGCGATTTCCGAATACGCCCCGGGCCAGGTGGAAATCACCCTGGAACATCGCAGCGATGCCCTGCAAGCCATGGACGAAGCAGTGCGTTACAAGCGCCTAGTCAAAGGCGTGGCCCACAAGCACGGAATGACCGCGTGTTTCATGGCCAAGCCTTTCGATGACCTAGCCGGCACCGGCATGCACATGCACGTCAGCCTGGCGGACCGCGACGGCAATAACCTGTTTGCCAGCGAAGCGCCCGACGGCACGCCGCTGTTGCGCCATGCGGTGGGCGGCATGCTCAGTACGTTGCTCGACTCGTTGCTGATGTTCTGCCCGAACGCCAACTCTTATCGGCGCTTCCAGACCAACAGCTACGCGCCGCTGGCCGCCACTTGGGGCGTGGACAACCGCACCGTCACGCTGCGAGTACCCGGCGGGCCGGCGTTTTCCCGGCATATCGAGCACCGTATCTGCGGCGCCGACGCCAACCCGTACCTCGCGGCAGCCGCGATTCTGGCCGGTATTCACCGCGGCATCCGCGAACAGCGCGACCCCGGCGCGCCGGTGGAGGGCAACGGTTATGCCCAGGCCAAGGAGTTGCTGCCGACCGATTGGCTGACCACCTTGCGTGCGCTTGAAGGCTCGGCTTGGGCGCGGGAGGCGTTTGGCCGCGAATTCCTTGGCGTGTACCTGGCGGTCAAGCGGGCCGAGTACCGCCAGTTCATGGGCGAGGTGGGCGAGCAGGACTGGCGCTGGTATTTGCATCAGGCCTGAAGATGAAGCCTTGATCACAGACAGTTAACAGACAGGCTGCGCGCTGGATACTGGATCGGTATGAACGGTGAACAATCCTTCGACCTTTTTTTCACGAGACGGTGGTTAAGCTGCGAATGTCTGATCCATTAACAGAGTCGTGTGATGCCGTCGCAACCGCCGTCTTCCATCGAGATTGAATTTGCCGAACGCACAGGCCAGGAGCATGCCCGGGTCTGCGCGGACACACGTCCGCCGGGCCTGTTGCGGCGCCTGGGGTTGTGGCGCGATGAGCGGTTGGTGCGCCGCGCGCTGAAAATCGCTGGCGAGCCGGGGCTGATCCTCGATTTGGCATGCGGTACCGGGCGGTTCTGGCCGGTGCTGGCCGAGCACAGCAACCGGGTGATCCTCGCGTCGGACAACTCCCAAGACATGCTCGACCACGCCCGCACTCACCACGCGCCGGGCTTGCTCAAGCGGATCAAGACCTTCCAGGGCTCGGCGTTTTCCATCGGGCTGTCGGCCAACGCAGTGGACTGCATTTTTTGCCTGGAGTTGTTTCGCCATGTGCCCACGGCAGAAGGGCGCCTGGCCCTGCTCGGGGAGTTTCACCGGGTGAGCCGTGACACGGTGATCGTCTCGGTCAACAGTGACAGCGGCTACCGGGCTGTGCAGCCCGCACTGGCGGCGGTTGCCAGCCATCGGGCGCAGGTGGAAGCGGAGTTTCGCCAGGCCGGCTTCAAGGTCCTCAATCAACAGGAATTCCTGCCCGGCTCGGCCATGTGGCGCGTGTACGTCCTTCGCAAGAGAGGATAAGTACCGGCTGTCGGACTATTCTTCAGCTCCTGTAAGAGTTTTCATGGCGGATGCTGTACTGCGAATGCTCGCAACTCCCTTTCGCGATATATACTGCGCGCCATTCTTCAAGGGAGAGCCGTGTGGCCATCGATATTCACTGGATCTGCGACAACGATAGCCTCGGCCAGCACTGCGCCGAATGGCAGCAGTTGCCATTCGTCGCCCTCGACACCGAATTCATGCGGGTCGACACCTTTTATCCCATTGCCGGGCTGATCCAGATTGGTGATGGCGTTCGCGCTTACCTGATCGACCCCCTGACCATCGACAACTGGCAACCCTTGGCCGCCTTGCTGGAAAACCCGGCGGTGATCAAGGTAGTGCACGCCTGCAGCGAAGACCTGGAAGTGTTGCTGCGCCTGACTGGCAGCCTGCCGGTGCCGTTGTTCGACACCCAACTGGCGGCGGCGTATTTGAACCTCGGTTTCTCCATGGGCTATTCGCGGTTGGTGCAAGCCGTCCTCGATATCGACCTGCCCAAGGGTGAAACCCGTTCGGACTGGCTGCAGCGGCCATTGTCCGAGACGCAAATCAGCTACGCCGCCGAAGACGCGGTGCACCTGGCGGAAGTCTACACACGCCTGCGTCCGAAGCTGTCCGACGACAAATACGCGTGGGTCCTGGAAGACGGTGCCGAACTGGTGGCCAACCTGCGCCGCGAAGTCGACCCGTACGAGGTCTACCGCGACGCCAAGCTGGCCTGGAAACTGTCCCGTGCCCAGCTCGCGGTATTGCGCGAACTGTGCGCCTGGCGGGAGCAGCAGGCCCGTGCCCGGGACTTGCCGCGCAACCGGATCATTCGTGAACACTCGTTATGGCCCCTGGCCAAATCCCAGCCGGATAACCTCGCCGCGCTGGGCAAAATCGAAGACATGCACCCGCGCACCGTGCGCCAGGACGGCGAGTTCCTGCTGGGCCTGATCAAGCGTGCCGGCAGCGTGCCCATGGACCAATGGCCACCGGCGGTTGCCGAGCCATTGCCGGTGGACGCCGCCGCGCTGATCAAGCAACTGCGCGCCCTGGGCCAGGCCGAGGCTGAACGCCTGGACATGGCGCCGGAACTGATGCTGCGCAAGAAAACCCTCGAAGCCCTGGTCAAGAGCGGCTACCCCGAGGGGCCTTACCAATTGCCAGATTCGCTGCGTGGCTGGCGCCGCGAATTGATGGGCCAGGCACTGCTGGACAGCCTGGCCAATGCCGGAGAACAGCCTTGAAACGTATTTGCTCCATCTATCGCAGCCTCAAACGAAACGAGATGTACCTCTACGTGCTGAAAAGCGATGCACTGGAGCGCGTGCCGGAAAGTCTGCTGGCTGCCTTCGGCAAGCCGCAACACGCCTTTGACCTAGTGCTGAGCCCGGAGCGCAAGCTGTCCCGCGAGGACATCACCGTGGTTCTGGAGAACCTCGAGAAGCAGGGTTACCACCTGCAAATGCCGCCGGCCGAGGACGAGTACATCGAACACTTGCCCGAAGAGCTGCTGCGACGTAATGACCCGATGTGATCGGTCAGTGCCCCGTTCGGGGCACATCATCAATGGAATTCAATTTTTGGCGGTGGCCGCAACGGACAGCGAACTGCGTCGGCGGCCGCCTGCAGTGTTTTTGAAAGGTTTGAACCATGCGCGTTCTGATTGCTGAACACGATCACCCGCTGTACGCCCGGCTGCTGCGCGAAGCGGCGCCGGACCTTGAGGTCATGACCAGCGGCGACTCCGCCGAATTGTCGCGCCTGGCGGCCGATTGCCCGGTGTGGCTGGGCCAGCCGGACCTGTTGGCCACCTTGCTGCGTCAGGGCCACCAGCCACAATGGCTGCAGTCCACCTGGGCCGGCATCACGCCGCTGTTGGCTGAAGGCCTGCCCCGGGATTACCGCCTGACCCGTGCCGTGGGTATCTTTGGCCAGGTAATGGCCGAATACGTGCTGACTTACATGCTCGGCCATGAGCGTGAAGTGCTGGCGCGGCTGGTCAGCCAGGTCGAGCGCAAGTGGGACAACCGCATGGGCCAAAGCCTGGCGGGGCGCAAGGTGCTGATCGTCGGTACCGGTGATATCGGCCGTAGCGTTGCGCAATTCCTGCTGCCGTTTGGTGTTGAGTTGTATGGCATCGCCAGCGAAGCCCGTGAGCAGGCGCCGTTTATCGAAGTCGCAGGGCTCGAAGAATTGCCGCGCCTGGTAGGCGAGGTGGACTACGTGGTCAACCTGCTGCCCAACACGCCGAATACCCATGATTTGTACGATGCCGCGCTGTTCAAGCAGTTCAAGCCGACCGGGTTGTTTATCAACGTCGGGCGCGGTGTGGCAGTGGTCGATGCAGACCTGGTGGAAGCGTTGAAGGAAGGCCATCTGGCCGGCGCGGTGATCGACGTTTGCCGTCAGGAACCCTTGCCACAGCGCCATCCGTTCTGGACTGCCTGGGGCTTGCTGCTCACCGGCCACAGCTCGGCGCCGACTTCGCCGGGGATGATGGTGCAGTTGTTTGTCGAGAATTTGCGAGCGTATCAGGCGCAGGAAGCGTTGCGCGGGGAAGTGAGTTTCGAGCGCGGTTACTGATAGTGCGGGAGCCGGGCAGCCGGCTCCCGTATTGTCTTACAGGTTGAAGTCGCCTTCCGACACCAACTCGCTCAACGGCTTGCGCGGGCTCGGGGTTTCCCGGGCTTGCAGGTAGTCAGGCAGGGTCGACTTGTCCCCCAACTTGCCAATCGCCACGGCTGCGTGCAGGGCGTAACCTTCAGGAATCTTCAGCTCCTTGCGGGTCAGTTCCTGGTCGAAACCGGCCATGCCGTGTGTGTGCCAGCCGCTGAGGCTGGCTTGCAGCGCCAGGTGGCCCCAGGCCGAGCCGGTGTCAAAGGTGTGCCACAGCGCCGGGGTTTCTTCGGTGGCGCCGGGGACGGTGAAGGTCGTCTTCGATGCGACGATCACCAGGGCCGAGGCATGCTGCGCCCAGCCGCGGTTGAACTCGTTCAGCAGGCCCAGGAAACGCTCCCAGTTTGGCGTGTCGCGACGGGCGTAGAGAAAACGCCATGGCTGCGAGTTGTAGGCCGAGGGTGACCAGCGCGCGGCCTCGAAGAAGCTCAACAAGGTCTCCACCGGGATGCTTTCGCCGGTGAAGGCGCGCGGCGACCAGCGGTCGGTAAATTGTGGGTGGATCGGGTAGTCGGCGACGCGAGGGTTGCTGCTCATTGGGCTGATCCTGATGAAAAACGGGGTTCAAAACTACTTCGCCGCTGGATGGCTGACAAGTCTTGTTGTACCGACAGTCGTAAGCGCTTGGCCCCGGAAGCCATGGGCACTAGACTGGCGGCCTTTTAACATACCGATATTGATGTAGAGCCATGGCCGCCAAAGTCGAACCTTTCTGGATCCGCAAAACCCTCGAACAACTCGACCAGGATGAGTGGGAGTCGTTGTGCGACGGCTGCGGCCTGTGCTGCCTGCAAAAGCTCGAGGATGAAGACGACAACAGCGTCTACTACACGCGTATCGCCTGCAAACTGCTGGACCTGAAAACCTGCCAGTGCACCGATTATCCCAACCGTCGCGACTCGGTGCCCGATTGCATCCAGCTCACTCCGGGCCAGGCCGACCAGTTCAAATGGCTGCCGCCCACCTGCGGTTACCGGTTGGTCAGTGAGCGCAAGGACTTGCCGCTGTGGCATCACCTCGTCTGCGGCGATCGCGACGCCGTGCACCAGGAACGCATTTCCCAGTCCGGGCGCATGCTCAGCGAAGGCAGCGTGCCCGAGGATGACTGGGAGGATTACCTGATTTTTCGCGCAGGCTGAGAAGGAGTGTGTATGACGGTTGGAGCCCGGCTGGCGGCAAGCTTGCTGTTGTTGGCATTGAGTACGTCGGCTTGGGCGAAGAAAGTCGACCTGGACTACCACGTCAAGCTGCTGCCCCAAAGTGATCAGGCAGAGGTGCGCCTGAGCCTGTCCCAGGGCTCGGCGGTGCGCAGCCTCAACTTCGACCTGGGCCGTGACGGCGACTACAGCGATTTCAAGGCCGATGGCCAGTGGCAGGTATTGCCGGGCAATACGCCGGGCGCCAGCCGTGGCCTGTGGCAACCCAGTGCCGACAAGGCCAGCCTGACCTACCGCGTTCGCCTGACCCACGCCCGCAAGAAGGGCGTTTACGAAGCACGCATGACCCCGAGCTGGGCGCTGTTTCGTGGCGAAGACCTTGTGCCCACCGCGCGCCTGGATCAGCAGGACGGTACTGAACTGGTGTCGCGCCTGGTGTTTGAACTGCCCGCCGGCTGGAAAAGCGTCGAGACGTCCTGGCCACGCATCGGCAAGCATAAATTCCGCATCGATAATGTTTCCCGCCTGTTTGACCGGCCCACCGGCTGGATGCTCGCGGGTACGTTGGGCAGCCGCAGGATGCGCCTGGGGGAAACCGAAATCACCGTGGCGTCGCCCAAAGGGCAGGGCATGCATCGCATGGATGTGCTGACCTTGCTGACGTTCGTCTGGCCGCAAGTGCAGGCCGCATTCCCGCGGCACCCGGCGAAACTCCTGGTGGTGGGCGCCAGTGACCCGATGCGGCGCGGTGCGTACTCGGCACGGGACTCGATCTACCTCAATAGCCGTACGCCGCTGGTCAGCGAAAACGGCAGCAGCCCGTTAATCCGCGAAGTGGTGCAGGCCATCGGTCGCTTCAACGACCAGCAGGGCAGCGACTGGATCAGCGAGGGCCTGGCGCAGTACTACGCCATTGAGTTGATGCGCCGTGCGGGCGGCATCAGTGACGACCGTTATGCCACGCTCCAGACCCGGCTGGCCAAAGAGGGCAAGGACGTGACCACCCTGCGGGTCGAGCACGCCAACAGTGCGACAGTGGCGCGGGCAGTGGTGTTGTTGCAGGAGTTGGACCGCGAGATTCGTGTGAAAACCCACAACAAGCGTTCGCTGGATGATTTGACCCAGGCGGTGATGCGCATGAACAGCATCAGCACAAAAGAGTTTGTGCAGTTGGGGGAGAGCATTATGGGTGAGTCGTCGGTGGTGCTCGACAGCAAGCTGCTGCACTGAAACCAATGTGGGAGCGGGCTTGCTCGCGAATACGGTGTATCAGAAACACATTCAGTGACTGACACTCCGCTTTCGCGAGCAAGCCCGCTCCCACATTTGATCGAAGTTATCCTGTAGTTTTGGTCGCTTGCTCGGCCGCCACTTCAGCCTTGGTCTTGAGGTTCTTCAGTTCCTCGCCGGCGCGTTCGATCTTGGTTCGCACGGTGTTCATTTCCTGGCGGCTGCGCTCCAGCAACTCTTTCGCCGAGCTGTGCCCGCTGATCCCGCGTGCCAGGGCCACGCCGCCAATCGCCACCTGGATCAAACCGAAAAAGCCACCACGGCGCAGGCCCTTGCCCATCATCACCACACCGCCGGCCAGGGAGCCGATGCGCTCCCAGCCCTGGACGTTTTGCGTGGGTTGGCGCTCGAACGGTGTGGACCGGATAACGGGTCGCAGGGTTTTGCTGTCGCTCATGATCTGTCTCCAACAAGGGCTGATTGATATGCAGCTGACTGCACACAGGCCGCGGATGTTCCCAGAAAATCAGTATTTGGGGCCCGAACGGGTGTTGTTGCCCTTGGCCAGGCGGTCGTAAAGCACCACGTTGACGGTGGCGGCGAGGTTCATGCAACCGGTGGTCGGGATGTAGATCACGTCTTCACACCAGTCACGAATCTCCTTGTCCAGGGAGCCGTCTTCCGGGCCGAAGATATACAGCGCGCGGTCGGGGTGAGTGTATTCGGGGAGAGGGCGGGCGCCTTCCACCAGCTCGACGGCGACGGGGATGCAGCCCAGGGGCAGGATCTTTTTCAGGTCGTCGATACCGATCAGCGGAATGTCGTGGTGGACCTTCTTGGTGTCGGTAATAAAGTCCCGGGCCCGCTCATAGCGCTTGCCGGTGTAGAACACCGAGGCCACGCCGTAGCAGCCGGCGGCGCGCATCACCGAACCGACGTTTTCGGGGGATTTGGGGTTGTACAGACCGATGCAGCTGTAGCGTTTATTGCCCACGGGAAAGGGTGCCTTCGAGAAAAGCCGCGATTATACGGCCTCGGGCTAGTGTATTGCTTGGGCGATCGCTATCGCGGGCAAGCCCGGCTCCCACATTTGGAATGCAATCCCTGTGGGAGCCGGGCTTGCCCGCGATGAGGCCGTCACATTCAGCGAAGATACTCAGTCGTCTTTCTTCATCAACCCGGCCAACGCCGCAAACGGGTTATGCGTCGCCTTGGCAATCGTCGGGCTGCTGGTGGAGCCTTCGCCGAAATACTGCTGGTCGGTATAGCGCGAGTGTTCGTTGTCGTGGCAATACAGGCACAGCAACTCCCAGTTGGAGCCGTCCTGGGGATTGTCATCATGGTTGTGGTTGCGGTGGTGCACGGTCAGCTCGCTCAGGCGCTTGCCGGCGAATTCACGGGCGCAGCGGCCGCACACGTGGGGGTACATCTTCAGGGCTTTGTCGCGGTAGCCCATTTCCCGGTCGCGCTGGGCATCGGCGAGGATGCGGTCCAGCTTGGCGGTGTGGGAGGGCGGGTTGGTCGAGCTCATCATGGCTCCTGTCTTTTAGTGGATCACGGATAGCGTTGATTCTAGCTGCTTGCGGGGTAATAAACCTCCGGCTTTTTCAGTGGCAGTACACGCAGGTGGTGGGGATTGTTTGTAGTATCGGCGAACTGAATTCATAAGGAGCGGTACTCATGCGGATGCATACAGGATGGTGGGCGTTGCTGTTATTCGTCCTCAGCGTTCAAGCCCAGGCGTTTTCCACGCCCCAGCCGGGCCAGTTGATTGATGTGGCGCTGGAGCAGCTCCACCCTACCCAGGCGGTGATTGGCTTTGATCAGATCCATTACAAGCTGGGGGTGTTTGCCGAATCACCCAAGAAGGTGTTTGACGAATACTGTGAAACCAATGGCCAGGGCGAAGCCAGCAAGGTGCCTAAAGATGCCGACCTGCATAAACCAGGCAGCTTTACCTGCAAAGACCTGGTGGGGACTCACCCGGCGGACATGAAAACCGTGGTGGTCGGCCCTGCTGGCCAGCTGTACCTTACTGACGGCCACCATTCGTTCAGTACCTTGTGGGAGCAGCCAGGTGCCGGCGCCAAACTGAAGATGTGGGTGCGGGTCACCGATAACTTCAGCGACAGTCCCGACCTGGCGACTTTCTGGAAACGCATGGAGCAGGGCCGCAAGGTCTGGCTCAAGGACGGCCAGGGCAAGACCATCACGCCTGAGCAAATTCCGGCACACCTGGGCTTCAAGGACCTGGGCGACGACATGTTCCGCAGCCTGGTTTACTTCTCCCGCAAGGCGTCCTACGGCAAGCCGACCTCTGGTGCGGTGGTGCCGGAATTCCTGGAGTTTTACTGGGGAGGGTGGTTGCGCACGCAGATTGATCTGAGTGCGTTCAACCTGAACAAGCAGGGCGGGTATGAAAAGGCAATCGAGGCGGTAGCCAAGCGCATGGTCAGCCTGGCGCCCGATGCGCCGGTAGGGGACAGCGGCTTTAGCGCCCAGCAGTTGGGCGGCTTCACATCACTTGACCGCAAAGAACTGAACGATACGTTCAAGAAGAAAGTGCCCTACGTTATCGACAGTAGAAGTAACTAAGTGACGAACCGACAGGGGCGGCCTGGCGCCGTTTCTGTCGGGCGTATAACGGCTGAATATACAGTAATGGCGGGGCGAATATCGATTTAAATGCCCTCGGTGATTTAAATAGGATTTGGGTAATAAAGTGTTGGACTAACTTTGCCGGTTTCTTTAATGTAGCGCCTCTTGGCCAGCTGCCGTTAGTGTGCTCTGCAGTGGCGCCAGATGTTCAGTGTCTCAGGTCTTTCCTGACGACTGTTAGTTCCCCGTCAACCGGGTTCCCCTTCACGGTATCAACCCCATATGGCTGATATTGTGGCGTTTCAAATCAGAGTCGCTCGTCCAGAGCGCGCTGCTTCAAATAACCGAAGTCGGGTAGGTTGAAGTGTCTGATGATCGTCGTACGAACAATAAAAAATCGACGAGTTGCCTGGCTTATATAATTTTAAAGTTCAGGATCATTGCCCTGTGCAAGTTATGAAGTTGTGGTGCTCGTTAATAAACTTCTGATGTTCATCTCGCTTATATTCGCGCTACGTGAATACAACTGCCTGCTTCAATCAAATATATGCAATTTTTTGTAGAGGCTGTTGTGTCTAAAGGTGTTGTTCTGGCGGTTTCCGCTTCCTTCCTGTTTGGCGTGCTGTATTTCTTTACCTCCCTTCTTGAACCCTTGGATGGTCAGCAGATATTTGGCTGGCGAATGCTCATTTCGCTGCCCTTCATGACGTTGCTGCTGTGCCTCTCCGGAGACTGGAGGTGGGTGCCGTTGATTTGCAAGCGGCTGCGGGAGAAACCCGCGCTGCTGCCCTGTGTCGTGGTCACCAGCGCGCTGGTGGGGGTGCAGTTGTGGATCTTCATGTGGGCGCCACTCAATGGTCACGGCCTGGATGTGTCGCTGGGCTATTTCCTGTTACCGCTGACCATGGTCATCACCGGCCGCATCGTTTACGGCGAACGCCTTTCACATCTGCAAAAGATTGCCGCAGCGCTGGCGGCGGTGGGTGTGGCCAATGAGTTGTACCGCACGGGCGGGTTCTCCTGGACCACCCTGGTGGTGTGCGTGGGTTATCCGCTGTATTTCGTACTGCGTCGGCGCTGTGGCACCGATAACCTCGGCGGACTGTGGCTGGACATGATGCTGATGATCCCGGTCGCGCTGTGGTTTGTCCTCGGTGGCGAACCCATCGGCGAGACCCTGGCGCAACGCCCGGCGCTCTATTGGCTGGTGCCGCTCATGGGATTGGTCAGTGCGGCGGCGGGTTATTCCTACATCCTGGCCAGCCGGCTGTTGCCGTTCAGCCTGTTTGGTTTGCTCAGTTACGCGGAGCCGGTGCTGCTGGTGGCCGTGTCGCTGATGCTGGGAGACAGCCTCAAGCCGGGCCAATGGATGACCTACCTGCCAATCTGGCTGGCGGTGGTGGTGTTGGTGCTGGAAGGCTTGAGGCATTTGAATCGACTGCGCCGGTCGATCTGACCTACGGCCGGCGCAGTGAATGTTTAGCCCTTGAGCTTTTCAGCAATCCAGATGGTATGCCGCGTGCCCTTGTTGCCATGGGCGAACACCTGCACTTCCTCGGCCTTGAAGCCGGCCTTGCGCAGTTTGTCACTGAACTGCTTGTCGGCGCTGGCCGACCACACCGCCAGTACGCCCTTGGGCCGCAGGGCCTTGGCGCAGGCGCTGAGGCCACCGGCGGAATACAGCCAGCTGTTGGCTTTTTGCGTCAGGCCTTCGGGGCCGTTGTCCACATCCAGCATGATCGCGTCAAAGCCCTGGGGCTCGGCCTGCAGCACCTTGGCCACGTCTTCCAGGCGGATCACGGTGCGCGGGTCCAGCAGCGGGCGGCCGGACTTTTCCCCCAGTGGCCCGCGATTCCACTCCACCACGCCGGGCACCAGTTCGGCGACCACCACTTCGGCAGTCTTGCCCAAAGCTTTAAGCGCCGCCGCCAGGGTAAAGCCCATGCCCAGACCGCCAATCAACACCCGCGAGCCGGGCCGACCGGCGACTTTACGGCACGGAATCTCCGCCAATGCATCCTCGGAACCGTGCATGCGCGTGTTCATCAACTGGCCACCGTCACCGCCCTGAATCTTGATGACAAAATCCTCACCGTATTCGAACAGGCACAAGGCACCGCCGTTGTCGGGGATCGGAGTGGTGTCCAGCAGAACGAAACGTTTCATGGAAATCTCATTGGGAAGGGCATTCTTGCGCGGTTGGGAGTAGCCTTACGACTTTACGGTCAGGCCATGGAGCCATCGATGAAGTGCAGCATTCTAACGGTCATTGTGTGGAGCGCGCTCGCCCTTGGCGGTGTGGCCCAGGCTCAGGAGTCGCAAACCGTACCGATTACCCCGGCGCCGACGGCGGGTTCACCGGGTACTGCAACGCCCACACCTTACCCGCAAGTCACGCCACCGGCGACGCCAAAGGCGGCCGGCAGCGGTGAGCCGTTGTTGGCGCCTATCGTGCTGCCCACGCCGCCGAAGGACCAGACGATCCCGGGCTTGCAGCAAAACGACATCAAGCCCAAGACCCCAGGCGGTTAAAACTGCTGGGACAGCAATTGCCCGTCCGCCATGCGCAGGCGCCTGGACAGGGCGATAGCAATCGCACGGATTATCTTGGCCGCGATTTTCGGCGCATCGTTGAGCATTTTTTCCAGGGAATCCTTGCCCAGGTTCAACAGCACGCAATCGCTGGCCGCCACACAGCTGGCGGAACGGCGCTCGCCATCCAGCACGGCCATCTCGCCAAAGGCCCGCCCACTGCGCAAGGTGGCGATGGTCAGCCGCTGGCCTTCATGGTTGGTTTTCTGCACCGCCACCTGGCCTGAGTGGATGATGCACATGAAGGTGCCGGCGTCGCCCTCGAGGAATATCACTTCATCGCGGGCGATGCTGCTGATGTTGAAATAGCCCGCCGCCACATGGAAATCTTCCGGCAGCAACGGGTCGAAGAGGCCGCAATCCATCAGCATGTCGCGGATTTCGTTATTGAGTAAGGTCGGTTCTGGCATGAGGCTTACAGTCTTTGTCCATAAATCGTGCAGGGCGCGCCCGGCGGTCAGGTGTTCAGACCCGCCCGCCAGGCGGAGTTCCTTAAATCAGCCCCAGCGCCTTGAAAACAAATGCATATTCGAGTGCTACTTCACGTAATCCCTGGTAACGCCCACTCATGCCGCCGTGGCCCGCACTTAGCTCGGTCTTGAGCAGCAGCAGGTTATCGTCGGTCTTGGTGTCGCGCAGCTTGGCCACCCACTTGGCCGCTTCCCAATATTGCACGCGGCTGTCGTTATAGCCGGCGATCACCAGCGTGGGCGGGTAGGCCTGGGCGCTGACGTTTTCGTACGGCGCGTAAGCCTTGATCCGCTCATACACCTCTGGCTCTTCAGGGTTGCCCCATTCGTCATACTCGGTGATGGTCAATGGCAATTCAGGGTCGAGCATGGTGTTGAGCACGTCGACGAACGGCACTTCGGCAATGGCCGCCTGGAACAGCTCCGGGCGCTGATTGAGCACTGCACCGATCAACAGGCCGCCGGCGCTGCCGCCGCTGATAGCCAGTTGCTTGGAGGTGGTCAGGCCCTGGGCGATCAGGTGTTCGGCGCAGGCGATAAAGTCGCTGAAGGTATTTTGCTTGTGCTCCTGCTTGCCGGCGCGGTACCAGGCTTCGCCCAGTTCGCCGCCGCCGCGCACATGGGCAATGGCAAAGGCCACGCCACGGTCCAGCAGGCTCAGGCGCGCGTGGGAGAACCACGGGTCGAGGCTCTGGCCATAGGCGCCGTAGCCGTACAGGTACAGCGGCGTCGGCTTACCCAACTGGTCGCGGCGGACGACAAGACTGATCGGCACCTGAGTGCCATCGGCCGACGTCGCCCACAACCGTTGGCTGACGTAGTCGTCGGCGTTGAACACACCGAGCACCGGGGTTTCCTTGAGCACCTGTTGCGCGCCGCTGGCCAGTTCCAGCTGACGCACCTGGGCCGGGCGGTTCAGGGCCTCATAGCGCAGGCGGATTTTGTCGCTGGCAAATTCCAGGCTGTTCTGCACGTAGAGGCTGTAGGCCGCGTCCGGCAATTCCACCCTATAAGGCGCTTGGCCTTGTGGGTGCACTTCGATGATCGGCAAACCACCGATGCGCAGGCTCAGGGTCATGGCCCGGGCGTTGAGGCTCACGCCATCCAACATCACTGCGTCGTCGTGGGGGATCAGGTTCTGCCAGTCGTCCTGGGTCGGCACGCTGCCGGTGTCGGCGGCCTGGAACAGGGCGAAGTTGATGCCGTCGCGGTTGCTGCGGATAAACCAGGTCCACTGGTCGTCCAGCTTGCCGTGGTCGACGTCATATTCATGGCCTTCGACCCGTGGCGCCAGGCAGGTAAAGGCCTGCTGCGGCTGCTCGGCGTCCAGGGCCCAGATCTCGCTGGTGGTCTTGCTGCCCAGGGCCAGCAGCAACTGGCGCTCGGAGCTTGAGCGGTAGCAGTGCAGGAAGAAACGGCCGTCGGGCTCGTGGAACACTTCTTCGGCGGCGGTACCGTCCAGGCGATAGCGATACAGTTTGTGGGGGCGGTGGGTGTCGTCCAGTTCAGTGAAAAACAAGGTCAGGCTGTCGTTGGCCCAGGTCATGCTGCCGTCGCAGTCTTCGAACTCCAGTTCGCTGACCTTGCCGGTGGCCAATTCCTTCACGTAGAGGGTGTAAATCTCTTCGCCGTTGGTGTCCAGGCTGTAGGCCAGGCGCTGGTGGTCGGGGCTGATGCTGAAGGCGCCGAGGGAGAAAAAGCCTCCATTGGCCAACACGTTCGGGTCCAGCAGCAGCTCTTCCGCGCTTTCGTCGACCTGTTGGCTGTCATCCGCCGGGCGCGGGCAGCGGTAGTGGCGGGCATATTCGTCACCGGCGGTGGTGCGGGTGTAATACAGGTACGGGCCCCAAGGCGAGGGCAGGGACAGGTCGGTTTCGAGGATGCGGCCCTTGATCTCTTCGAACAGGGTTTCGCGCAGCGCCTGTTGGTCGGACAGTTGAGCTTCTTGCCAGGCATTTTCCGCCTTGAGGTAATCGAGCACCTCGGCGCTGTCCCGCGCTTGCAGCCAGGCGTACGGGTCGGTGCCGGGGGCCTTGCGGGCGATCGGGGCGGCAGTGATGTGGGTCGCTGGGGGCATGGATCACTCTCTGTCTGGCGGTTGGCCGACGGCATTGCAGCCTCGGCACTGAAAAGCCGTTATCATAGCGGCCTGTTTGCCTACCTTGCCATGGACACCATGACCGAGAACGACTATCTGATCGCTTGGGGCCTCTACGCCTTCGCAGCCCTGGGTTGCCTGTTGGTGTGGTTTGCCATGACCCGCTGGATGTGGCGCTGGCTGCGCGAACCGCTGCGGCTGCTGATGGCGGTGCTGCTGTTCAGCCCGACCATTGTCGACCCGGTGAAGACTCAGTTCGCCCCGGCCGTGGCCATCACCGCCCTGGACCTGGTGCTCAAGGTCGGCAACAACGCCTGGCGGGCGATTTCCGATCTGTTCATGTATTCCATGATCGCGTTTGGCGTGTACCTGGTGTTTGTGCTGATCCGCTGGCCCATCGAGCGTGCCTCCAGGGCCCGCCGTGAGCAGAAGGCCGCCGCTGCGGCAGCCGCTGCCGCCGAGCCGGAGGATGACGACGAACCCTTCGCCGATGAGCGTTACGGTCGCCCGGCACCTGTCAGCGGTATGCGGGTCGAACCGCGCCTTTAACGTTGTACGCCCTGTATCGAGAAGCCTGGCATGTGTGAATTATTGGGCATGAGTGCCAACGTACCGACCGATATCGTGTTCAGCTTTACCGGGCTGATGCAGCGCGGCGGACGGACCGGCCCCCACCGCGACGGTTGGGGCATCGCCTTCTACGAGGGCCGTGGCCTGCGCTTGTTCCAAGACCCGGCGGCCAGCAGCGAATCGGAAGTCGCGCTGCTGGTGCAGCGTTATCCCATCAAGAGTGAAGTGGTGATTGGCCATATCCGCCAGGCCAATGTCGGCAAGGTGTGCCTGTCCAATACCCACCCGTTCGTGCGTGAACTGTGGGGCCGCAACTGGTGCTTCGCCCATAACGGCCAACTGGCGGACTTCAATCCCCGCGCCACGTTCTACCGCCAGGTGGGCGATACCGACAGCGAAGCGGCATTCTGCGATTTGCTCAACCGCGTCCGTGAAGCCTTCCCGGAGCCGGTGGACATCGAACAGGTGCTGCCTGACCTGATCGCCGCCTGCAGCGAATACCGCAGCAAGGGCGTGTTCAATTGCCTGCTCAGCGACGGTGACTGGCTGTTCTGCTATTGCTCGACCAAACTGGCACAGATCACCCGGCGTGCGCCGTTTGGCCCCGCACGGTTGAAAGATGTCGACGTGATCGTCGATTTTCAGGCCGAAACCACCCCCAATGACGTGGTGACGGTGATTGCCACCGAACCCCTGACCGAAAACGAGACCTGGACCCGCTACGAACCGGGCCAGTGGAGCCTGTGGCGACGCGGCGAATGTGTCAGCCAAGGCAAAACGGAATAAGGACGTCGAATATGTTGCTCAGCTATTTGCGACTGGTGTTGTTTGCCGTGGGTTTGTTGGTCGGTGTGCAGGTGCCGGGGTTTATCAGTGACTACGCCAAGCGCGTCGAAGCCCATCTGATCGAGGCCCAGACCGGCCTGCGCGGCTTCGATGCCACGGCGCAGCAGTTCTTCAACGGCGACTTGCAGGCGCTGGTGGCTCATTACCGTGCCAGTGACGACCCGGTGTTTCGCAGCGATGCCAACAGCCTGGGCACGTTGCTCGACCGCCAGGTAGCGCTGGATAAACAGTTCCAGGCGATGCAAGGCCCGTGGTACATCCGCGCGCTGCAAGTGGCCGTGGCTGCCGACCCGGCAATTCGCCAGGAAACCTGGAATGGCTACAGCTACATGCTGTTACTGACCCCGGAAGCCATGGGCTGGGGCCTGGGTGGGGCGATGCTGTTGTCGTTTGGCCTGGAATGCCTGTTCCGCCTGATCGACTGGGTGGTGTTGGGCGGCAAGCGCCTGCGCCAGAGCCGGCCGATTGAAGAGCGGGACCTCAAGGGGCTTTAAAGGCTGACGCGGTCAAATTGTGGGAGCGGGCTTGCCCGCGAATGCGGTGCGTCAGTGACATATAGGTTGGCTGGTACACTGCATTCGCGAGCAAACCCGTTCCCACAGTTTTAAATCGGTTCCTTCAGTGGCATGGGTTTGCTCAGCACCATCAAACCCTCGCCGACCTTCTGCGCGTACTGCTCCACCACGCTCTGGCACAGCGCCACAATCTCCTCCACCAACTCCACGCCCACCCGCCACGACACCACCACCTGCAAGTTCGGTGGTCGTTGCTCCATGGGCAGCATGGTCAATTCTCCTCGTGCCAACTCTTCGCTGACCAATACGGGCGCAAACGCACCAATCCCGAACCCGTCCCGCAGCAGGCGGGTGATCGCCGACACCGAGTTCACACAGCTCATGCGTGGCGCGGCAACGCCGTTCGCCTGCATCAGGCTGAGCACGTCCTGGTGCGGACAGGAGTTTTTCGAGTAGGTGATGATGCGCTCCTGGGCCAGTTCGGCGAGGGACGCGTAGTCGCGGTTGTAGATCGAGTGGCTGGCCACGATCCAGCCCATGGGATGGCTGGCCAGTTCCAGGCTGCGCACGGTTTCCTGGCGCAGCAGGTCGGTTTGCAGGATCAGGTCGAGAAAGCCTTTTTGCAACTGATCGCTGAGGTTCAGTGCGGTATCGGCGACCAACTCGATTTCCACCCGTGGGAAGTGGTCCGTCAGTTCTGCCACCAGCGCGCTGAGCCAAGTGTGGATCACCGTGTCCATCACCCCGATGCGGATACGCCCGACCTTGCTGCTGGTGGTTTCCAGGGACTGCTTGAGCCCTTGCATGGTCGCCATCATCTGCTCGGCATAATCAAGCACCTTCAAGCCCTCCGGCGTCAGGCTCACCCCCCGGGAGTCGCGCAGGAACAGCTTCACCCCCAGCTCGCTTTCCAGCACGGCGATGCGGCTGGAGATCGAGGCCTGGGTGGTGAACAGCTTCTCCGCCGTCAGGCGAAAGCTCTTGAGCTTGGCCACCCAGACGAAGGTTTCGAGGAACTTCAAATTCATGGGATCAACTTTTCTTATGCAAGGATCGGTTTTTATTAGTTGGACGCAGCGTGTCGCAAACGCCAAAAATCGAGCTGTCTCACGATAAGCGTCGTTGGGGTTCAGGACAACATCGTTGCGAGATCTTGGTAAAAGATCCCACACTACAAAAAAACAAAGCCTACAGGAGCCCTACCGTGAGCCGCCTGCTATTGAACTGCGACATCGGCGAAAGCTTTGGCAACTGGACCTTGGGTCTGGATGCCGAGGTGATGCCGTTCATTGATTGCGCCAACGTTGCCTGCGGCTTCCACGCCGGTGACCCGAGCATCATGCGCAAGACCGTCAGCCTGGCCTTCGAGCACGGCGTGCAGGTGGGCGCGCACCCGGCGTACCAGGACCTGCAGGGTTTCGGCCGCCGCTCCATGGCCTACACCCCGCAGGAAATCCAGGACCTGTTGCACTACCAGATCGGCGCCCTCGACGGTATTTGCCGAGCCCAAGGCGGGCGGGTCAGCTACGTCAAGCCCCACGGTGCGATGTACAACGACATGATGGCCAAGCCGGCGCAATTGCGTGCGGTGATCCAGGCCGTGGCGGCCTACGACGCCAGCCTGCCGTTGATGCTGATGGCCACCCGCGACAACAGCGCTGCCCAGGCCCTGGGCGACGAATATGGCGTGACCCTATGGTTCGAAGCCTTCGCCGATCGTGCCTATGACAGCGCTGGCCATCTGGTCTCCCGCCAGTTGCCGGGGGCGGTGCACCACGATCCGGAAAAGATCATCCAGCAGGCCTTGATCATCGCTCGCGGTGAACACCTGGTCGCCAGCGACGGCAGCCCGTTGCACCTGCAGGCCAATACCTTGTGTGTGCATGGCGATAACGCCAGCTCGGTGGCCGCTGTGCAGCGCATCCGTGAGGCGTTGACCCCAGCATGAAGCCACGGATTGAAGTCGTCGCCATCGACTGCCTGATGGTGCGCCTGTTTGATGTGATCGCCGAAGACAACATGCCCTGGATGCTCGCCGCCACCCGCCGTTTGCGGGAAGGGTTTGGCCCGGCGCTGGTGGACCTGGTGCCGTCCTACACGACCTTGATGGTGCATTACGACCTGATGGCGCTGAGCCCGGCCCAGGCGCGGGAGCTGATTGATCAGGTGCTTGAAGCACTGCAGCCGGAGCCCAAGGGCAGCGGGCAATGCCATGTGTTGCCGGTCTGGTATGACCTGAGCGTCGGCCCCGAGCTGCCGTTACTCGCCCAGCGCAGTGGGCTGGCGGTGGAGGAGGTGATCCGTCGCCACAGCCAGCACGAGTACCAGGTGTTCGCCTTGGGCTTTGCACCGGGGTTTGCCTTTATGGGCCTGGTGGACGAACTGCTCGCCGCTCCACGGCTCAATACGCCGCGCAAGCGGGTGGCGGCGGGCAGCGTGGGGATCGCCGAGCGGCAGACAGCGGCCTATCCGGTGGTATCGCCGGGCGGCTGGAACCTGATCGGTCGCACACCGGCCAAGTTGTTTGATCGAGCGCGCGAGGGCTACAGCCTGATGCAGCCGGGGGACACCGTGCGTTACGAAGCGGTCAGCCATAGCGAATTCATCAACCTGGGTGGCGATGACACACCGTTGGAGGCCCAGGCATGAGCCGCTTGTTGATCGAGGCCAGCACCCCGCTGTGCCTGTTGCAGGACGCTGGACGTTTTGGTGTGAGGCATTTGGGCGTGACCCAGGGCGGTGCGCTGGATTGGGTGTCGATGTCGTGGGCCAATTGGTTGCTGGGCAACGCCCTGGATGCGCCCGTGGTGGAAATTACCTTGGGTGGCTTCACCGTGCAGGCCGAGGACTATTGCCTGCTGGCGCTGGCCGGGGCGGACTTGGGCGCTTATGTCGATGAAAGAGCAATCAGCCCGGGGCGCAGTTTTATTCTGCAAAAAGGCCAGCGTTTGCGGTTTACCCAGCCGTTCAGCGGCGCGCGGGCCTACCTGGCAGCGCCGGGCGGGTTTGATGCGCCGCAGGTGCTGGGCAGTTGCTCGACAGTGGGGCGAGAAGAACTGGGCGGGCTGGATGGCTTTGGTCGAGCGCTGGCTGAAGGTGCGCAGTTGAGCTATTCAGGTGTGGGCGGTGCGATGCGGGTGTTGTCTGCGGAGCAATTGCCGAAACTGGATTCGAAGGCGCCACTGGAGGTGATCCTCGGGGCGCAGATCGGCCAGTTCGGCGGGCAGAGTCTGTTTGATGTGTTCAACGGCGAATGGACCCTCGACAGCCGCGCCGACCGCATGGGTATGCGCCTGCTGGGCACGCCGCTGGCATATCAGGGGCCGTCGCTGATCTCGGAAGGTATTCCGCTGGGTGCGATCCAGGTGCCGCCGGATGGGCAGCCGATTGTATTGCTCAATGACCGGCAGACCATTGGCGGTTATCCGCGACTGGGGGCGTTGACGCCGTTGGCGCTGGCACGGCTGGCGCAGTGTTTGCCGGGGGAGAAAGTGAGGTTGGCGCCGGTGATGCAGGAGACGGCGCATCGGCAGCAGGTGGAGTATTTACGCCGCTTCGCCAGAAACTAAAGACCACCGCAGGACAAAGTGTGGGAGCGGGCTTGCTCGCGAAAGCGCAGTGTCAGTCACCGAATATATTGGCTGATACACCGTCTTCGCGAGCAAGCCCGCTCCCACATTTGATCGTGGTTGTCTGGGAAACAGGTTACTTCGACAAAAAGCGCATCCCTTCCTCAAGCCCACGCAACGTCAACGGAAACATCTGGTCCTCGATCAAGTCCCGGACAATCCCGGTGGACGCCGTATAGCCCCAGGTGTCTTTCGGGTACGGATTAATCCAGATCAGCTTCTTGTACTTCTCCATGAACCGCTGCATCCACACATACCCGGGCTCTTCATTCCAGTGCTCGACGCTGCCGCCGGCCTGGGTGATTTCATACGGCGCCATGGCCGCATCGCCGATAAAGATCACTTTGTAGTCGGCGCCGTATTTGTGCAGCAGATCCTGGGTCGAGGTGCGTTCCGAGCCCCGGCGCATGTTGTTCTTCCACACCGATTCATAAATGAAGTTGTGGAAGTAGAAATACTCCAGGTGCTTGAACTCGGTCTTGCACGCGGAGAACAGCTCTTCGCAGGTCTTCACATGGGCATCCATCGAGCCGCCGATGTCGAACAGCAACAGCAGCTTGATGGTGTTACGCCGCTCCGGGCGCATCTGGATATTCAGCAACCCGGCATCCCGCGCCGTATGGTCGATGGTGCCGTCGATGTCCAGCTCTTCCGCCGCACCCTGACGCGCGAACTTGCGCAGGCGGCGCAGGGCGATCTTGATGTTGCGGGTGCCCAGTTCCACCGAGTCATCGAGGTTCTTGTACTCGCGCTGGTCCCAGACCTTGACCGCCTTGCCCTGGCGCTTGCCGGCATCACCCACGCGTATGCCTTCGGGGTTGAAACCGCCGGAGCCGAACGGGCTGGTGCCGCCGGTGCCGATCCATTTGTTGCCGCCGGCGTGGCGTTCCTTCTGTTCTTCGAGGCGTTTCTTGAATTCTTCGATGAGCTTGTCGAGGCCGCCGAGGGACTGAATCTGCGCGCGCTCTTCGTCGGTCAGCGAGCGTTCGAATTCCTTGCGCAGCCAGTCTTCGGGGATCAGCGCCTGCAGGTGATCGTCGAGTTTTTCCAGGCCATTGAAGTAGGCGCCAAAGGCCCGGTCGAACTTGTCGAAATGCCGTTCGTCCTTCACCAAAATCGCCCGGGCCAAGTAGTAAAACTCGTCCATGTCGGCGAAGGTCACGCGCTGTTTCAGCGCGTTGATCAGGTCCAGCAGCTCACGCACCGAGACCGGCACCTTGGCTGCACGCATTTCATTGAACAGGTTGAGCAACATGGCAATCGCCCTTATCGGTTACCGCGACGGCTCATGAACGCCAGGCGCTCCAGCAACTGCACGTCCTGCTCGTTTTTCACCAGGGCACCGGCCAGGGGCGGGATGGCCTTGGTGGGATCGCGCTCGCGCAGTACCGCTTCGCCGATATTGTCGGCCATCAGCAGTTTCAGCCAGTCCACCAGTTCGGAGGTGGACGGTTTTTTCTTCAGGCCCGGTACCTTGCGTACGTCGAAGAACACATCGAGGGCTTCGCTGACCAGGTCTTTCTTGATGTCCGGGTAGTGCACGTCGACGATCTTTTGCAGGGTGGTACGGTCCGGGAAGGCGATGTAGTGGAAGAAGCAGCGGCGCAGGAAGGCGTCCGGCAGTTCTTTTTCGTTGTTGGAGGTAATGATGATGATCGGGCGCTTCTTGGCCTTGATGGTCTCGTCGATTTCGTAGACGTAGAACTCCATCTTGTCGAGCTCTTGCAGCAGGTCGTTGGGGAACTCGATGTCGGCCTTGTCGATTTCATCGATCAGCAGGATGACCCGTTCCTCGGACTCGAAGGCTTCCCAGAGCTTGCCCTTTTTCAGGTAGTTGCGTACGTCATGCACCTTGTCCACGCCCAGCTGCGAGTCCCGCAGGCGGCTCACCGCGTCGTACTCGTACAGGCCCTGGTGCGCCTTGGTGGTGGACTTGATGTGCCAGGTGATCAGCCTGGCGCCAAAGGATTCGGCCAATTGCTCGGCGAGCATGGTCTTGCCGGTGCCCGGTTCGCCCTTGACCAGCAGTGGCCGCTCCAGCGTGATGGCGGCGTTGACGGCCAGTTTCAGGTCATCGGTGGCAACGTAGGCCTGGGTGCCTTCGAACTTCATCTATCAATCCTCGAACGTGACGCCGAACGGTCCGGGACCGAAGCGGGCGAGTAATCAGCTTGGCCCGACTATACCGCGCAGCCCCGGCGACTGTGAACGCAGACGGGCTATTCAGTCTCTGAATTGTAGGAGCGAGCTTGCTCGCGAAAAACGGCAACGATGACGCGTGCATTCTGAGTAAACGCGGCGCCTTGGGGCTTTTCGCGAGCAAGCTCGCTCCTACAGGGGCCAATGTTTCAGTCTGCACTGGGCTTGGGCTGTTCATAGCGGGCGTTGAAGGCCTGGACGAAACCGTTGCGCAAAATCTGCAAAAACGCCTGGAACGCGCTGATATCTTGCTGGTGCACGTTGCCGCTCAGCTCCACGCGGGTGGCAAACTGGTTTTTGTTCTGGTTTTTCAACACGGTCTCGCTGGCGCCCACCACGGCCTCCCAGATCGAGCGGAAGATGCTCTTGTCCTTGTTCTCGACATCTTGTTGCCAGTTGAACACTTCGACATTGCGCAGCAAAGGCTTGATGTAGCCGGTCAATTGGCCTTTTTCGGCCTGGGCTTCGACCACCAGGTCGCCGGTGCCCGCATTGAAGTCGAATTTGCCGTAGGCCGAGGCGAAGTCATTCATGCGCTTGAGTTCAATATCCCGGGCCCGGAAGCGGAATTCGAAGTTTTCGAAATTGCTCAAGGGGTCAAACGTCGCGGTGGCTTCCAGCGGCGCCTGGCCCAAAAACAGCGCCTTGCCGTCGAAACGCGCATCGCGCTGGCCTTTGACGTCCACCACGTTGGTCAGGTTGTAGAAGGTCGCGTTGACCTGAGTGGCATACATGTTCACCGGCGGTTTCGAGCTGAAGTTATGGAAGGCGATTTTTCCGTCGTTGATGTGCACCTCATTGAGGGTGATCGGCAACAGTTTGCCCAGTTGTTCCCGCCAGTCGGTGCCCTGACCGGTCTGGGATGCCTGCTTGTTGGTGCCGCCGTCGACGAAATTCAGTTCCGGCTTGATGAACTGCGCCTCGGCCACCACCGCGTGGTCGTACCACAGCGAATGCCAGCTGACCGACAGGTCGATCACCGGCGCCTTGACGAACGGTACCGGCACCTTGCCGTCGACCTTGACGATCTGCAGCCCGTTGATTCGATAGGCGCCGCGCCACAGTGCCAGGTCGACATCGGTGACCTGGCCGCGGTAATCGCCCATGTCGGCGAGTTTGTCATTCAGGTAGTTGCGCACCAGATAGGGCAGGGCGATATCGAGGACGACCAGCAGTACCACGACCCCGGCGAGGGTCCAGAGGGGCCAACTGTAGCGACGCTTCATGGGAATTTTCTCCATCCGTGTAGACGATTGACTCCTACAGCGGCTGGACGTTCGCCTGACTGGACGCTTCGCAACACGAGGCATACCCTTGGGGCCTTCCTGAAATTGCCTTAAGGACCCGTCATGAGCCGCACTTTTGCAGACAACGCGCACTCCATCGGTAACACGCCCCTGGTTCAGATCAACCGCATCGCCCCGCGTGGCGTGACTATCCTGGCCAAGATCGAAGGGCGTAACCCGGGGTATTCGGTGAAATGCCGGATTGGCGCAAACATGATCTGGGACGCCGAAGGCAGCGGCAAACTCAAGCCGGGCATGACCATTGTCGAGCCGACTTCCGGCAATACCGGCATCGGCCTGGCGTTTGTTGCCGCCGCTCGTGGTTACAAGTTGTTGCTGACCATGCCCGCTTCCATGAGCATCGAGCGCCGCAAGGTGCTCAAGGCCCTCGGCGCCGAACTGGTGTTGACCGAGCCGGCCAAGGGCATGAAGGGCGCGATCGAAAAGGCCGGCGAAATCCTCGCCAGCGACCCGGCCAAGTATTTTATGCCGGCCCAGTTCGAAAACCCGGCCAACCCGGCGATCCACGAGAAAACCACCGGTCCGGAAATCTGGAATGACACTGATGGCGCCGTGGACGTGCTGGTGGCAGGCGTAGGCACCGGCGGCACCATCACCGGGGTGTCGCGCTATATCAAGAACACCCAGGGCAAGCCGATCCTGTCGGTGGCGGTGGAGCCCATCAGCTCGCCGGTGATTACCCAGGCGCTGGCCGGTGAAGAGATCAAGCCCAGCCCCCACAAGATCCAGGGCATTGGCGCCGGTTTTGTGCCGAAAAACCTCGACCTGTCGATGGTCGACCGGGTCGAACTGATCAGCGATGAAGAGTCCAAGGCCATGGCTTTGCGGCTGATGCAGGAGGAGGGGATTCTCTGCGGTATCTCCTGTGGCGCGGCAATGGCCGTGGCGGTGCGCCTGGCGGAGAAGCCGGAAATGCAGGGCAAGACCATCGTCGTGGTGCTGCCTGACTCCGGTGAACGCTACCTGTCGAGCATGCTGTTCGCCGATTTGTTTACCGATCAGGAAAACCAGGCTTGATTCAAATCAGCGCGATGGCGTGGCCCTTATGCATAATTGGCCCGTTATCGCGCACCGCTAGATGCTGATTGTTGGAGTGCGCGGGTTTTTCCCGAGGCCCGGAGTGTTTATCATGGCCGGCTGCTACGTCTGGTTTCCCGATAATGGGAGGCTAATGGCCAGACGCCTATTTCCAGGAGTTGCTGCATGACCTTTTCTTTGGCCGCCAAACTGTCGGTGTTGCTGCTGTTTATCGGCAGTACGCTGTACGTGCATTTGCGTGGCAAGGCCCGTTTGCCGATGTTGCGTCAATTCGTCAACCATTCGGCGCTGTTCGCCCCGTATAACGCCTTGATGTACATCTTCTCCGCCGTGCCGTCCAAGCCGTACCTGGACCGCAGCAAGTTTCCTGAGCTGGACGTGCTCAAGGACAACTGGGAAGTGATTCGCGAAGAGGCCATGCACCTGTTCGACGAGGGCTACATCCGCGCCGCCGAGAAGAACAACGATGCCGGTTTCGGCTCGTTCTTCAAGAAGGGCTGGAAGCGTTTCTACCTCAAGTGGTACGACAAACCGTTGCCGTCGGCTGAACTGCTGTGCCCAAAAACCGTGGCCCTGGTCAGCAGCATTCCCAACGTCAAGGGCGCGATGTTTGCCCTGTTGCCCGGTGGCAGCCACCTCAACCCGCACCGTGACCCGTTTGCCGGTTCCCTGCGTTACCATCTGGGGCTGTCCACGCCCAACTCCGACGACTGCCGCATCTTCGTCGACGGCCAGGTGTACGCCTGGCGTGACGGTGAAGACGTGATGTTCGACGAGACCTACGTGCACTGGGTGAAGAACGAAACCGAGCACACCCGGGTGATCCTGTTCTGCGACATCGAACGCCCCCTGAGCAGCCGCCTGATGACGCGCATCAACCGCTGGGTCAGCGCGCAACTGGGCCGCGCTACCGCGCCGCAGAACCTGGATGACGAACGTGTTGGCGGGATCAACCAGGCGTACGCCTGGAGCAAGCGCTTCAGCGACAGCTTCAGCGGTGTGGTCAAGCAGTGGAAGCGCAAGCATCCGAAGGCTTATCGCATCCTGCGGCCAGTGCTGGCGGTGGTGGTGCTGACGGCGTTGGGGTATTGGTTGTTTGGTTAAGGCTTTCGCAGGCATAAAAAAACCGCTCGAGTGAGCGGTTTTTTTATGCTTTTGATTTGTCGGGGTTGCCCGCTAAAAGGCTGGGCTCATCAACGCTGGTCGTCATCGCTGCACTGAGAAAGCGGCGCTGATTGGCGGTGAGTGCTAGTGCTGGGACTCCAGACTCTTTTATTGGCTTCGATGATGATTTCTGGCTGACGGAGTTTTCAGGAACTGCTCCCATATTAGCCTCCACTGTTGATTATTAATTGAGCATGGTTGCGATGCTAAGCCCGCCTTTGAACGGTATAACTGATAGCGCAGAGAATCGCGTTTTTTTGCCATTGGTCATCATGAGTTAAAAGCCCCCGGATTCGGAGCGGATTGGTTTTTCCAAAGGCTAGTGGCGTTGACCCAAGCTGTCCTTACTGGCCTTTTGGCGAAGTCATTGCAAAGCATGTCCCCAGCTGGTTATAGTCGGCCGCAGGTGTTTTCAGACACCTTGTCCATCCCCTCAAAAAAGATCAGCACATGCCAGCTTCCTTGCGCATAGCGGTAGTCGATTCAGCGGTCAACGCTGTGGTCGTGCCGTGCGGGAGCCAGCAGCCTGCGCAGATCAGTCACTACCCCCCACCTGTCAGTAGCACGCCGGTGTACGCAGTCGTATCACCGCCGGGTGTTGGCATTTCGGGCTGATCAGCTGATGGCTGTTCCCCTGTGCCCGCCTGAAAAAAACCTACTGAATTTCAGCCTTTGCTGAGTTGGCTTTTTGCCTGATTACAGGTGGTATCCATGTCTGTTCTTTCGAAACAATCCGTGGCCGCGGCGGCCTCGACGAGCCTGTTTGTCTTGCTGTGGAGCAGCGGGGCGATTTTCTCCAAATGGGGCCTGGCCCACGCTTCGCCCTTTGCGTTTTTGCTGATCCGTTTTGCCATCGCCCTGGCGGGGCTGGTGATACTGGTCCCGATCCTCAAGCTGAAGTTGCCGCGCCCTGGCAAGCCGATGCTCTACGCGGCAGCCACCGGGCTGGTATTGTTGGGGGCCTACCAGATTTTCTATCTGCTGGCCCTGGACCTCAAAGTCACGCCCGGCATGATGGCAACCATCATGGGCGTGCAACCGATCCTGACCGTGGTGTTGATGGAGCGTCAGCGCTCCTGGAGCCGGATGTTCGGCCTGGCGCTGGGGTTGGCGGGGTTGATCATGGTGGTGTACCAGGGCATCGGCATGTCCGGGATGTCCTTGGCGGGCATGCTCTTTGGCCTGTTGGCCCTGGCCAGCATGACCTTCGGCTCGATCATGCAGAAGCGCATCACCGATAACCCGCTGGGCACGCTGCCGGTGCAGTACTTCGCTGGCTTGTTGTTGTGCTCGGTGTTTGTGCCGTTCCAGCCGTTCCACTTTGAACACAGCAGCGGCTTTTTCGTGCCGGTGCTGTGGATGGGCTTGGTGGTGTCGTTGCTGGCGACGCTGTTGCTGTACCGGCTGATCGCTCGGGGCAACCTGGTGAATGTCACCAGCTTGTTCTATCTGGTGCCCGCGGTGACGGCGGTGATGGATTACCTGATCTTCGGCAACAAGCTGGCAATCCTGAGCTTGGTGGGGATGGGGCTGATCATTGTCGGATTGGCTTTTGTGTTCCGTAAGAGCTGATCAACCCCAGCTGTAGGAGCCGAAACGCTCCTACAGCTTCCCGGCCAATTTCCCTGGCCGAAGCACCAGCCACAACGCCCCCGCAATCAACAACCCGCCATACAGATGCGCCATGGACAGCGGCTCATCCAGCAGCAACGCACCCCACAACACCCCGAACGGCGGAATCATGAAGGTCACGGTCATCGACTTCACCGGGCCGATGGAGGTCAGCAAGCGGAAGTACAGGATGTAGGCAAACGCCGTACATACCAGCCCCAACCCCAGCAACGACAACCACACAGGCCAGCCACCCCAACTGGCCGGTGGATGGCTGATGGCACTCCAGGCAAACAGCGGCAGCAGGAACAGCGTGGCCCCGAGCATGCTGCCCAAGGCTGCGAGACGGCTGTCCAGCCCGCCCCGTTGATCGAGCCAGCGCCGTGCCAAAAAGCCGGCAAAACCATAGCAGGTGGTCGCCAACAGGCACGCCAGCGCACCCATCAGCAGTTCCAGGTCGAAGGCCACCGGCCCGGCGCGAGTCAGGATGCCAACGCCGAACAGCCCCAGGCACACTCCTGCAATTTTCGACGGCGTCAGACGCTCACTGAAAAACAGCCCGCCAATCAGCACGCCCATCAGTGGCGTCGTGGCGTTGAAAATCGCCGAGTAACCTGCCGGTAGCACTTGGGCCGCCACCGAATACATGGTCGCGGGAATGCCCGAGTTGATCACGCCCAGTAACAGGACCGTTTTGAACTTGCCCTGGAAATCCCAGTTCACCCGCATCATGGCGAGGATCACCAGCAGGCCGGTGGCGGCAATCGACACCCGGAAAAATGCCGTAGGAATGGTGCCGATTTCCGGCGCGATAATTCGCATGAACAAAAAACTCGCGCCCCAGATAGCGGCCAGCACCAACAGGTGCAGGGTGTCGACAGGTCTCACGGAAACACTCCTGTTTGATAAGGGCGGAAGTGTTGCCCACGGACCTGTCTGACACAATCGCTAATACATGTTTTACAGCACGAAGCGCGTCACCAAGGCATTGAGGTCCACCGCCAGCCGCGACAGTTCCTGGCTGGCCGCCGAAGTCTGGGTGGCACCGGCGGCGGTTTGTGTCGACAGGTCCCGAATGTTCACCAGGCTGCGGTCCACTTCTCGGGCCACCAGTGCTTGCTGCTCGGCGGCGCTGGCGATCACCAGGTTGCGCTGGCTGATCTGCGAGATCGCTGCGGTGATTTTCTCCAGCGCGCTGCCGGCGCTATTGGCCCGCTGCAAAGTCTGCCCGGCGTGTTCGGCACTGCTGTTCAAGGCACCGACGGTGTCCTGGGTACCTTGCTGGATACCGTTGATCATCTGCTCGATTTCTTCGGTGGAGTCCTGGGTGCGTTGCGCCAGGGAGCGCACTTCGTCCGCCACCACGGCAAAACCGCGACCGGCCTCGCCTGCGCGGGCCGCCTCAATTGCCGCATTAAGTGCCAGCAGGTTGGTCTGACCGGCAATCCCGCGAATCACTTCCAGCACCTTGCTGATGTCCTGGGCCTGCACGGCCAGGCCTTCGGCCTTGGTAGAGGCCCCGAGCACCTCGTCCACCAGGTTCTGGATCGAGCTGATGGTTTCGCTGATCTGGTAGTGGCCGTGTTTGCTGTCTTCGTCGGAGGCCTTGGACGCTTCGGCGCTGGACACCGCATTGCCCGCCACTTCATCCACTGCCGCGCTCATTTGCGTCACGGCAGTGGCGGCCTGTTCGATTTCATCGTTCTGCGCTTGCAGGCCGCGGGTGCTTTGTTCCATTACTGAGCTCATCTCTTCCGCCGCCGAGGCCAACTGCTGCGACGACTCACTGATGCCACGGATGGTGTCTTGCAGGTTGGTCTGCATGGTGGCCAGGGCCGTCAGCAGTTGCGCCGGCTCATCCTTGCCTTCCACAACAATCGGCCGGCTCAGGTCGCCGGAAGCGATGGTGCGGGCCACCGTCAGTGCCTGGCCGATGGGCGCGGTGATGCTGCGGGTCAGCAGCCAGGCCAGCAACAAGGTGGCGAGCAGGGCGGTGACAATGATGGTGCCGACCACCCATTGGGCGCTGGTGTACATCTGGGCTGCCGACTCTGCGGCGTCTTCCACACCTTTTTGATTGAAGGTGATCATGTCTTCCAGGCTTTTATTGAGGACCATGCCCTGGGGCGCCAGCCGGCTATTGAGCAAGTCCATGGCGTTTTGCTGTTGGTCCTGGTCGACCAGTTGAATCATCTGGGCGACGATCGTCATGTAGGTCGCAACGTTGGCTTTCAACTGCTTGAGCATGTCGCGTTCCTGCTCGTTGCTCAGCAGGGTTTCGTGGCGGCTGAGCAATTCTTCAAGGTCGCTGCGCTGGCGGGTGATCAGGCTTTTGCTGTTGTCACGCACCCGGGACTCATCGGTGGTGAGCAAGCGCAACGCTTCCAGGCGGATGCTGGCGACATAGGCGGCGCTGTCGTGAATGTTTTCAATACTCGGCATCCACGACTCTTCGATGATCAGCGCGCTTTCCCGCAGCTTGGCCATCTGTCCCAGGCCAAACAGGCCGACCACTATCAACAGGCTGGCCAACACCCCAAAACTCAGACTGGCGCGCAGACCGATCCCCATATTCCTCAATGACATCTCAATGCTCCTTGGGCGATTAGAACCTGTTCCCGGATCGGTCTTCTGACCTTGTTAGGTGGGAGAGGGCGCGCTATATAGCAAAGAGCCATCACGTAAGGTAATAAGGGTTTCCCTTACGTTGGATCCAATGCTCTCAAGGAACGTGAGGTCCAGCGTGCTAGAGCAAATACTCGGGTTTTCCAAGGGGCACCCGAGGGAGGCCCGTGGCTAAAGGCTTTCAGATGAAACGTTTAACTTGGCAAGGATGACTTCAAGGTTTTTTATTGACCAAATGGTCGAATTAATAAAATTGAAAATAAATGTACAAAATGAACAAACCCGTACAAGTCTGAACGGAAAATGTCCCTTCTCCTGTCCCTGCACACTGGCTAAGCTCAGCTCACTCCAAATGCCCGCAGAGGTTTCCCAAATGCCGCAGCAAACGCCCGCCCTCGACATTGCGCAGATGATCCTCGACGGCTTCGACGACTACCGCGAGCACTTCCGCCAGATCACCGATGGCGCCCGGGAGCGTTTCGAAAAGGCGCAGTGGCAGCAAGGGCAGGCGGCTTCGGCAGCGCGCATCAACCTGTATGAAGACAAGGTCAGCGAAGTCACGGCGCGGCTGCGGGCGGCCTTCGATGAGGCCGTGTTGCTCGACATTGCAGCCTGGCCGCTGGTGAAAAGCGCCTACATCAGCCTGATCGACCTGCGGTTTGACGATGAGCTGTCCGAGACCTGGTACAACTCGACGTTTTGCGGTCTGTTCAGCCATGACCTGATCAGCGACGGCTGCATGTTCATTCACACCACCCGACCCAGCCTGCGCCGCGCCCGGGCGGCGCAAACCCGCACCTACAAGCCGGGCGGCAAGCTGGCGGGCATGCTGGAACAGATTTTCGCCGACTACCGTTTCAGCGAACCCTACGCCGACTTGCCCGCCGACCTGCGCCGCCTGGAAGCGCAATTGCGCGAAAACCTGCCGGACTGGGTCTGCAAAGACCCGGACCTGAATGTCGAACTGTTTTCGTCGGTGCTGTACCGCAACAAAGGCGCTTACCTCGTAGGACGCATCTACACCCGCGACGAACAGTGGCCGCTGGTAATCCCGCTGCTGCACCGGGAAGGGCGCGGCATCCAGATCGACGCGCTGATCACCGACGAAGCCGACGTGTCGATCATCTTCTCGTTCACCCGCTCCTATTTCATGGTGGACGTGCCGGTGCCGGCGGAGTTTATCGGCTTCCTCAAGCGCATCCTGCCGGGCAAGCATATCGCCGAGTTGTACACCTCCATCGGCTTCTACAAGCACGGCAAATCCGAATTCTACCGGGCACTGATCAACCACCTCGCCACCACCGACGATCAGTTCATCATGGCCCCGGGCGTGCGCGGCATGGTCATGAGCGTGTTTACCCTGCCGGGCTTCAACACCGTGTTCAAGATCATCAAGGACCGCTTTTCACCGTCGAAAAACGTCAACCGCGCCACCGTGATCGAGAAGTACCGGCTGGTGAAAAGTGTCGACCGGGTAGGGCGCATGGCTGACACCCAGGAGTTCGCCGACTTCCGTTTTCCGTTGAGCAAGTTCGAGCCCGAATGTCTGGCTGAGTTGCTTGAAGTCGCCGCCGGCACCGTCGAAGTGGAAGGCGATACGGTGCTGATCCGCCACTGCTGGACCGAGCGGCGCATGACCCCGCTCAACCTCTATCTGGAAAACGCCAACGAAGCCCAGGTGCGCGAAGCGCTGGAAGACTACGGTCTGGCGATCAAGCAACTGGCGGCGGCGAATATTTTTCCCGGCGATATGTTGCTGAAGAATTTTGGCGTCACCCGCCATGGTCGCGTGGTGTTCTACGACTATGACGAAATCTGTTTCCTGACCGAGGCCAACTTCCGCCACATCCCGGCGCCGCGTACCCCGGAAGATGAAATGGCCTCCGAGCCCTGGTATTCCATCGGCCCGCTGGATGTGTTCCCGGAGGAATTCCCGCCATTCCTGTTTGCCGATGCCGGCCAGCGCCGGCTGTTCGACGAACTGCACGGCGAGTTGTACAACGCCGACTACTGGAAAGGCCTGCAAGAGGCGATTCGCGCCGGCAAGGTGATCGATGTGTTTCCTTACCGGCGCAAGGGCCTGGAAAATGAATGAGGGGAGCGCGTGGCGGCGCTTTTCTGCGACAATCCGCCCCCTGCCTACATAGACGACCTTTGCGTACCTGATGACTGACCAAGCGCCCGCTATCGACCAACTGCTGAAAAACCTCGATCACGCCATGCTCGCCGACCGCCACCGCTTGCGGCGGCAACTGCTTGAGCTGCGCAAGAAACCCGATGAGGAAAAACTTGCGCAGTGGGTGACGCGGATGCAGGCCTCCTGCGCCCAGGTGACGGCGCGGCGTGCCAGCCTGCCGGTGATTCGCTATGACGACAGCCTGCCGATCGCCGCCAAGCGCGACGAAATCAAGGCGGCGCTGCTCAAGCATCAGGTGCTGATCATTGCCGGTGAGACCGGCTCGGGTAAAACCACCCAGTTGCCGAAAATCTGCCTGGAGATCGGCCGCGGGCAATACGGCTTGATCGGTCATACCCAGCCGCGGCGGATTGCAGCGCGCAGCGTGGCCAGTCGGGTCGCGGAAGAGTTGGCGACGCCGCTGGGCGCGCTGGTTGGCTATCAGGTGCGCTTCGAAGATCAGAGTGATTCCAACACCCTGATCAAGCTGATGACCGACGGCATCCTGCTGGCCGAAACCCAGAACGACCGCTACCTCGAACGCTACGACACGATCATCGTCGACGAAGCCCACGAGCGCAGCCTGAACATCGACTTCCTGCTGGGTTACCTGAAAACCCTGCTGCCCCGTCGTCCGGATCTCAAAGTTATCATTACCTCGGCGACCATCGACCTGGAGCGCTTTTCCAAGCACTTCGACGATGCGCCGATTGTCGAGGTGTCGGGCCGCACGTTCCCGGTGGAAACCTGGTACCGCCCGCTGACCCTGGAGCAGGATGAAGAGGGCAACCGCGTCGAGGACGACCTGACTGTCGACCAGGCGATTCTCGCCACCCTTGATGAGATCGCCGCCTTTGAACGCAGCGAACGCAAGAGCCCCGGCGATGTGCTGGTGTTCCTGCCCGGCGAGCGCGAGATTCGCGACGCCGCCGACATGCTGCGCAAGGCCCAGCTCAAGCACACTGAAATCCTGCCGCTGTATGCGCGCCTGTCGCCGGCGGAGCAGCAGCGGATTTTCCAGTCCCATCCGGGCCGGCGCGTGGTGCTGGCGACCAACGTCGCGGAAACCTCGCTGACCGTGCCGGGCATTCGTTATGTCATCGACAGTGGCACCGCGCGCATCAGCCGCTACAGCTACCGGGCCAAGGTCCAGCGCTTGCCGATCGAGGCGATTTCCCAGGCCAGCGCCAACCAGCGTAAAGGCCGGTGTGGGCGGGTTGAACCGGGCATTTGCGTACGCCTGTACAGCGAAGAAGATTTTATCGGGCGTCCGGAATTTACCGACCCGGAAATCCTGCGCACCAACCTCGCGGCTGTGATCCTGCAGATGCTGCACCTGCGCCTGGGCGAGATCATCGATTTCCCGTTTATCGAACCGCCGGATGGCAAGGCCATCAGCGACGGTTTCAACCTGCTGCAAGAGTTGTCCGCCGTTGACCGCAACAGCCAGCTCACCCCGATGGGCCGCCAGTTGGCGCGTTTGCCGGTGGACCCGCGCATGGGCCGCATGTTGCTGGAAGCCGCCAGGCTCGGCAGCTTGCAGGAAGTTCTGATTGTCGCCAGTGCCATGTCGATCCAGGACCCGCGCGAGCGTCCGCCGGAACGCCAGCAAGCCGCCGACCAGGCTCACGCACAGTGGAAGGACCCGGATTCGGACTTCGCCGGGTTGGTGAATCTGTGGCGTGGGTTTGAAGAACAGCGCCAGGAATTGACCGCCAGCCCGCTGCGTAACTGGTGCCGCAAGAACTTCCTGAATTACCTGCGGCTGCGGGAGTGGCGTGATTCCCATCGCCAGTTGAGCCTGATCTGCCGCGACATGCAGTTGACCGTCAACAAGGAACCGGCGGACTTCCCGAAACTGCACAAGGCGGTGTTGTCCGGCCTGCTGAGCCAGATCGGGCAGAAGACTGAAGAGGGCGATTACCTCGGCGCGCGCCAGCGGCGTTTCTGGATTCACCCTTCCTCGGGCATCGGCAAGAAGCGCCCGCAGTGGCTGATGACCGCCGAACTGGTGGAAACCACCAAGCTGTATGCACGGATGGTGGCCAAGATCGACGCCGACTGGATCGAGCCGTTGGCCGGGCACCTGATCAAGAAAAACCATTTCGAACCCCATTGGGAGAAGAAACGCGGCCAAGTGGTGGCGTTTGAGCAGATCACCCTGTTCGGGTTGATCATCGTCGGGCGCCGGCCGGTGCATTACGGGCCGATTGATCCGGTGACGTCCCGTGAGCTGTTTATCCGCGAGGGCCTGGTGCGCGGCGAGATTCAGTCCCGGGCCCGCTGCCTGACGGCCAACCAGCAACTGCTGGAACAACTGGATGAGCTGGAAGCCAAGGCTCGCCGGCGCGACATCCTGGCGGACGAGGAAACCCTGTACGCCTTCTACGATGCGCGCCTGCCCGCCGAGATCCACCAGACTGCGACCTTCGACAGTTGGTACAAGGTCAACAGCCAGAAAGACCCGCAACTGTTGATCATGCGCGAAGAAGACGTGCTGGCCCGCGAGGCCAGTGAAGTCACCGCCGCCCATTACCCGGACACCTTGCACTTGGGCGACCTGGCCCTGGCCTTGAGTTATCACTTTGAACCCAACCATCCCCGGGACGGCGTGACCTTGCGAGTGCCGGCGCCGCTGTTGCCGGCCTTGCCGCCCGAGCGCCTGGAGTGGCTGGTGCCGGGTGTGATCGAGGCCAAGTGCATTGCCCTGGTGCGCAACTTGCCCAAGGCCCTGCGCAAGAACTTCGTGCCGGTACCGGATTTCGTCAAGGCGGCCCTGCAACGCATCGAGTTTGGCCAAGGCTCGTTGCCCCAGGCATTGGGGCGCGAGTTGCTGCGCATGACCGGGGCACGGGTCAGCGATGAAGCCTGGGCCGAGGCTGCGCAGCAGGTGGAAAACCACCTGAAGATGAACCTTGAAGTGGTCGACGGCCAGGGCAAGTTCCTCGGTGAAGGCCGCGACCTGGCCGAGCTGACTGCGCGCTTTGCCGAAGCCAGCCAAGCCGCATTGGCCGTGCCGCAGACCGCGAAAAGCCAGCAGCCGGTGGAAGCCAAGGTCTTTGCAGCGGTGGCCGAGAAAACCCAGCAAAACATCGCCGGCCTGTCGATGACGGTGTATCCGGCATTGGTGGAAGAAAACGGCACGGTCAAGGAAGGGCGTTTCTCCACCGCCGCCGAGGCGGAGTTCCAGCACCGTCGGGCCTTGCAGCGCTTGCTCCTGCAACAACTGGCCGAGCCGGCAAAATTTCTGCGGGGCAAGTTGCCCGGCCTGACCGAGTTGGGGCTGATGTACCGCGAGCTGGGGCGTATCGAGGCCCTGGTGGAAGACATTCTGTTGGCCAGCCTCGACAGCTGCGTGCTGGAAGGCGAAGCCAGCCTGCCGCGTGACGGCGCCGGCCTGGCCGCCTTGGCCGAGCGCAAGCGTGGCAGTTGGACCGAACATGCCGAGCGCCAGGCGCGCTTGACCCTCGACATCCTGAAACTGTGGCATGGCCTGCAAAAACGCTTCAAGGGCAAGATTGACCTGGCCCAGGCTGTGGCTCTCAATGACATCAAGCAGCAACTGAGCAACCTGGTGTATCCCGGTTTTGTACGGGAAACCCCGGCGCAATGGTTCAAGGAACTGCCGCGTTTCCTCAAGGCCATCGAGTTGCGCCTGGAGAAACTGCCGAGCCAGGTGCAGAAAGATCGGGTCTGGAGTACCGAGCTGGGTGGCTTGTGGAGCCAGTATCAGAACCGCTTGAACAAGCACGCCCAGGAAGGCAAGCGCGACCCTCAGCTGGAGTTGTATCGCTGGTGGCTGGAGGAGTACCGGGTGTCGTTGTTTGCCCAGCAGTTGGGCACCAAGGTGCCGATTTCCGACAAGCGCCTGAGCAAGCAATGGAGCCTGGTCGAAGCGTGACCACAATCCCGGGGACAGGCGCCCGTCGAGCAAATGGCGCCAAACCCCAGGCTTTATGGCAAACTTCGCGGTTATAAATGCCGGGATCGTCGAATTGGGCTGGCGCAGCCATGGCGCGATGGAATAAAGCGTTACCCGTTTGAAGGCCGCTGAGCGGCATAAAACTACTTACGGTTTGGTACGACGGTACCAATACCCTTCTGCCTGAACAGATTTAGAGGAACGACCGTGCATAACGTCGTCATCAGCGGCACAGGCCTGTACACCCCGGCCAACAGCATCTCCAACGAAGAGCTGGTGCAGTCTTTCAATGCTTACGTGCAACAGTTCAACCTGGATAACGCCGCAGCCATCGAACGCGGTGACGTCGAGCCACTGACCGAATCCAGCGCCGCCTTCATCGAAAAGGCCTCGGGCATCAAGAGCCGCTTTGTCATGGACAAGGCCGGCATTCTCGACCCGCAGCGCATGGCGCCACGCCTGCCTGAGCGCTCCAACGACGAGTGGTCGATCCTCTGCCAGATGGCCGTGGGTGCTGCCGAGCAAGCCTTGCAGCGCGCCGGCAAGACCGCCGCCGACATCGATGGTGTGATCGTTGCCTGTTCCAACCTGCAGCGGGCGTATCCGGCGATTGCCATTGAAGTCCAGGAAGCGCTGGGCATCCAGGGTTTCGGCTTTGACATGAACGTGGCCTGTTCCTCGGCGACCTTCGGCATCCAGAACGCCGCCAACAGCATCCAGTTGGGCCAGGCCCGGGCGATCCTGATGGTCAACCCGGAGATCTGCACCGGCCACCTGAACTTCCGTGACCGCGACAGCCATTTTATCTTTGGTGATGCGGCCACCGCCGTGATTCTCGAGCGGGCCGACCTGGCCACTTCCGACCACCAGTTCGACGTGGTGAGCACCAAGCTGCTGACCAAGTTCTCCAACAACATCCGCAACAACTTTGGTTTCCTCAACCGCGCGGCGGAAGAGGGCATCGGTGCCCCAGACAAGCTGTTCGTGCAAGAAGGCCGCAAAGTCTTCCGTGATGTCTGCCCGATGGTCGCCGAGTTGATCGGCAAGCACCTGTCGGAAAACCAGCTGAATGTCGGCGATGTGAAGCGCTTCTGGCTGCACCAGGCCAACCTCAGCATGAACCACCTGATCGTCAAGAAACTGCTGGGCCGCGAGGCTTCGGTGGAAGAAGCACCAGTGATCCTCGATACTTACGCCAACACCAGCTCCGCGGGTTCGGTGATTGCGTTTCACACCTACCAGGACGACTTGCCCAAGGGCGCTGTGGCCGTGCTGAGCTCGTTCGGCGCCGGGTATTCGATTGGTAGCGTGATTCTGCGCAAACGCTGATCATGTTTTGACATCGAGGTCTTGAATGGCAGCAGCGGACGACGCGCACCTGCTTGAACGATTGCTCAAGGGTGAGCAGCGAGCCTACAAGGAGTTGGTCACCACCTACCAGAGCGCCATGCGTGCAGTGGCCTATGCCATCGTTGGCCAGCGTCATGCCGATGAGGTGGTTCAGGACGCCTGGCTGTCGGTGGTGCGCAACCTGGCGAAGTTCGAAGGGCGCTCCAGCCTCAAGACCTGGCTGCTGACCATCACGGCCAACTCGGCCAAAGGCCGCTACAAGCAAAATCGCCGGGAAGTGCTGCTTGATGACCTGCCGTCGCCCCACGGCACCATCGGCGATGACCGCTTTGTGCCTGACGATGGCCACTGGGCCGTCGCGCCGTTTGCCTGGCATCAGGACACTCCCGAAGCGCTGCTCACCGAAGACGAACTGCGCAAATGCCTGGAGCACACGTTGGCCAGTCTTTCCGAACTGCAAAGCAGCGTACTGCTGCTGCGCGAACGTCAGGGGCTGGAGTTGGAGGAGATTTGTAATCTTCTGACGCTATCGCTCTCCAATGTTCGTGTGCTGCTGCATCGAGCACGGCTTAAAGTCTTCGCCACGGTGGAGCATTTTGAGGAAACCGGCGAATGTTGACCTGTAAAGAACAAGTGGCGCGTTCCAGTGACTATCTCGATGGGCAACTGACCTTTCGCGAGCGTCTGCTGGTGCGTCACCACCTGATGTTTTGCCCCAACTGCCGGCGCTTTATCCGGCAGATGCGCTTGATGCAGGCGACGCTGAAAATCCTGCCCGAGCCGCCCATCGCCGATGTTGATGCGTTGGCCGAACGCCTGGCCGCCGAGCGTTCCCGCGACCAGTAATACCCGTCACTTTTCACACAGAAACGAAGCCCGCATCGATAAATGATGCGGGCTTTTTTTTGCTCAAAAAATAACCAGCATGAAAAAATATTCATTTTTCTCGGGTGTTTTTACATTTTGCAATATCTGGCATTTTTACCATTTTTTAGCGCTGGAGCCATGATTTACAAGGGCTTCGGCTTATTTCGATTGGCTATTAAAAAGTTCACGAGTAACAAAATCTTTATGTTCCAGCAACCCGGCTGAAATATCCCCTCGCCAAGATCGCCCCCCCAACACCAGCGGCTCTAAACCGCGTGTTTTACCAATGCACAAGACCATCAATTAGGGGAATTCTTCGATGATCCGTAAGCACTTCGCCGGTTTCGCGGCCAGCGCCTTGGCCCTGGCTGTCACCGCCCAGGCTTTCGCCGGTACTGTCACTACTGACGGCGCCGATATCGTTGTCAAAACCAAGGGCGGCCTTGAGGTTGCAACCACCGACCAGAATTTCAGCTTCAAGCTGGGTGGTCGTTTGCAGGCCGATTACGGTACGTTTGATGGCTTTTACACCAAGAATGGTGACTCGGCTGACGCGGCCTATTTCCGCCGTGCCTACATCGAGTTCGGCGGCACCGTCTACAAGGACTGGAAGTACCAGGTCAACTACGACCTGTCCCACAACTCCGGCAACGCCGATGATGGTTACTTCGACGAAGCTTCCCTTTCCTACACCGGCTTCAAGCCTGTCGTGATCCGCGCCGGCCGCTTCGACGAAGACTTCGGCCTGGAAAAAGCCACCAGCTCCAAGTGGGTGACCGGCATCGACCGCAACGCGGCGTATGAAGTCGCTGACTGGATTCACTCCCACGCCAACGGCATGGGTATCCAGGCCAGTTCGGTCGTCGGTGACATGGCTTACCTGTCGGCCAGCGTTTCTTCCAAGGACATCAACGACAAGAACGGCAAAGGCGTGAAGCAATTCAACGCCCGTGCGGTGTTCGCACCGATGCATGACACCGGCAACGTGCTGCACCTGGGCCTGGATTACGCGGTACGTGACCTGAAAGACACGGCCTTCGACTCGCGTATTCGTCCACGTCTTGGGGTTCGTGGCGTTTCCACCAACGGCGGCAACGATGCCGGTGCCAACGGCAACCGAGCGACCTTTGGTGGCGGTGTGGGCCTGGATTCCGGCAGCCTGACGGCGAACGACGCCTACGACACCGACACCGTGTTCGGCGGCGAATTTGCATTCGCCCGTGGTCCGTTGTCCCTGCAGGGCGAATACCTGAACCGCAAGCTGAAGGCCGACAGCAGTGCCTATCAGGACGTGAAAGCCAGCGGCTTCTACGGCCAGGTGGCGTACACCCTGACCGGCGAATCCCGTGTCTACAAACTCGACGGCGCCAAGTTCGACACCATCAAGCCCGAGAACAAGCAGTACGGCGCGTGGGAAGTGTTCTACCGCTACGACAATATCACCGTGGATGACAAAAACGTGGTGCGCAACACCGCCACCCGGGAAGTGGGCGATGCCAAGGCCAACCTGAACATCATTGGGGTGAACTGGTACGCCAACGAAGCGGTGAAAATCTCTGCCAACTACATCAAGGCCAAGACCGACAAAATCGTCAACGCCGCCGGTGACGACAGCGGCGACGCCATCGTGGCCCGCGTGCAGTACGTGTTCTAAGCAACCCGCAATACCGCTCCAAAGCGCTTTTTCTTCATCCGTCAAAGCGCTCCTCATTTGGTTTGCCCCGCCGTTTGGCGGGGCTTTTTTTTGCGTCGAGTCTTGTAAGCGCGAGCTTGCTCGCAAAGAACCAGAGATCACCGCGTTCTGTCAGAATGCTCGCGTTATCGTTAACGACCATCGCGAGCAAGCTCGCTCCTACACAAAGCCGTGACCGTCGGGGAATGGGATGCCGTTACAACGTTTGAATAACCTGTCCGAGATTGCGCCCGATGAATGGAATGGGTTGGTCCCCGCTGATCAGCCGTTTCTGCGCCATGCGTTCCTCAGTGCCCTGGAAGACAGCGCCAGCATCGGCCCGCACTCCGGGTGGCAGCCGGAGCATTTGCTGCACTATGAAGGTGGCCGGCTGATTGCCGCGTTGCCCAGCTATCGCAAATGGCATTCCTACGGCGAATACGTGTTCGACCACGGCTGGGCCGACGCCTGCGAGCGGGCGGGCATCGACTATTACCCGAAATTGCTCACGGCCGTGCCCTTCAGCCCGGTCAGCGGCCCGCGCCTGTTGGCCGCCCGTGCCGAGGACGGTTTCGAACTACTTAAAAGCCTGCCCGGTTACCTGGAAATCGAAGGCCTTTCCAGTGCCCATATCAACTTTACCGACGCCCTGGCCGACACTGCCCTGGCCCAGCAGCCGGGTTGGCTGCAACGCCTGGGCTGCCAGTTTCATTGGCAGAACCGCGGTTACCGCGACTTCCAGGATTTCCTCGACGCCCTGAGTTCGCGCAAGCGTAAACAGATGCGCAAGGAGCGTGAGCAGGTGGCGGGGCAGGGGATTGAGTTCGAATGGTTGCAAGGCCATGAGTTGAGCGAGGCGCAGTGGGATTTTGTCTATGCCTGTTACGCCAATACCTACGCCATCCGCCGACAATCGCCGTACCTGACCCGGAATTTTTTCAGCCTGCTGGCCGAGCGCATGCCCGAGGCGATTCGCGTGGTGCTGGCCAAGCAAGGCTCACGGCCGGTGGCCATGGCCTTCAGTCTGATCGGTGGCGACAGCTTTTATGGGCGTTACTGGGGCTGCCTGGCGGAGTTCGACCGACTGCATTTCGAGACGTGTTTCTATCAAGGTATGGACTACGCGATTGCCCATGGCCTGCAGCGTTTCGACGCCGGTGCCCAGGGCGAGCACAAGTTGATTCGCGGGTTTGAGCCGGTGATCACGCATTCCTGGCATTACCTGCGACATCCGGGTTTGAAGACCGCGGTGGCGGATTTCCTGGAGCGCGAAAGCGTGGGGGTCCTGGCGTATGCCGAGGAGGCGAGGGCAGCCCTGCCTTACCGGCAGGGCTGAACCCGTTTGACTCAGGCGGGTTTTTCCGCGCACAGCCATCGATAGGTAATGCCGCCGATCACTGCACCGAGGATCGGCGCCAGCCAGAACATCCACAACTGCTGGAGCGCCCAACCGCCGACAATCAGCGCCGGGCCGGTACTGCGAGCCGGGTTGACCGAGGTGTTGGTGACCGGGATCGAGATCAGGTGGATCAGCGTCAACGCGAGGCCGATGGCGATCGGCGCGAAACCCGCCGGCACGCGGCGGTCGGTGGCGCCGAGGATGATCAGCACGAACATCGCCGTCATCACCAGCTCACAGACAAAGCCTGCCGCCATTGAATAACCACCGGGTGAATGCTCGCCGTAGCCGTTGCTCGCCAGGCCCGAGGCCAGTTCGAACCCTGGCTTGCCGCTGGCTATGAAGTACAACAACGCAGCGGCGACGATGCCGCCGATGACCTGGGAGATGATGTACGCCGGTAACTCCCTGGCCGGAAATCTTCCGCCCACTACCAGCCCCACTGACACCGCCGGGTTTAGGTGGCAACCGCTGATGTGCCCGATGGCAAATGCCATGGTCAGTACCGTGAGCCCGAACGCCAGGGCCACACCGAGCACGCCGATCCCGACAGGCGACGATGCGGCCAGTACCGCACTGCCGCAGCCACCCAACACCAGCCAAAACGTACCCAGTCCTTCCGTAACGGAACGCTTGAACAGTGACATGAACACATCCTTAGTAGATTGCTCTATCTGATTAACGGGTCTGTGACGCTTCCCTGCCGCCTTAAATCAGGGCCCTCCTGGGGCCTGATTGGAGTACAGCAGGATTGTGTCGCAAGACCAGTGAGATGGAGAAAACTGTCAGAATTGTTCGGAATTGAGGGTGCAGTTAACCAACGGAATCAGTCTATTCCGACGAACCCGCCGGTCTGGTGTTGCCACAGTCGGGCATACAAACCGCCGTGTGCGAGCAATTCGGCATGGCTGCCGCTTTCGGCAATCTGGCCTTTTTCCAGCACCACCAGCCTGTCCATTCTGGCAATGGTAGAAAGCCGATGGGCGATGGCGATTACCGTCTTGCCCTGCATCAGGGTTTCCAGGCTTTCCTGGATCGCCGCTTCCACTTCCGAATCCAGTGCCGAGGTGGCTTCGTCCATGATCAGGATCGGCGCGTCCTTGAGCAGCACCCGCGCGATGGCGATCCGCTGGCGTTGCCCGCCGGAGAGTTTGACCCCGCGTTCACCGACGTGGGCGTCCAGGCCGGTGCGGCCCTCGGCGTCCGACAGCAACGGGATGAACTCGTCGGCGCGGGCCTTGTGCACCGCGGCCCAAAGCTCTTCGTCGGTGGCGTCCGGCTTGCCATACAGCAGGTTGTCGCGGATCGAACGGTGCAGCAGCGAGGTGTCCTGGGTGATCATGCCGATCTGTTCGCGCAGGGTTTCCTGGGCGACGTCGGCGATGTTCTGGCCGTCGATCAGGATGCGTCCGCCTTGCAGGTCGTACAAGCGCAGCAGCAGGTTGACCAGGGTGGATTTACCCGCGCCGGACGGACCGATCAGGCCGATTTTTTCACCCGGTTTAATGTCCAGGTTCAAGCCGCTGATGATTCCGCTCTTCTTGCCGTAGTGGAAGTCCACCTGATCGAACCGCACCTCGCCATGGGGCACTTCCAGGCGCGGGGCATTCTCGCGGTCGGTCACTGCCAGCGGTTGGGCGATGGTTTTCAGGCCGTCCTGGACCATGCCGATGTTTTCGAAAATGCCGTTGACTACCCACATGATCCAGCCGGACATGTTGACGATCCGAATCACCAGGCCGGTGGCCAGGGCAATGGCGCCCACCGAAATCAGGGATTGGGTCCACAGCCACAGGGCCAGCCCGGTGGTGAAGACAATCAGCAGGCCGTTCATGGTGGTGATCACGATGTCCATGCTGGTCACGACGCGGCTGGCCAGCTGGGTTTTCTCGGTTTGCTCGGCGATGGCTTCCTTGGCGTAGTTCTGCTCGTAATTCGTATGAGCGAACAGCTTCAAGGTGGTGATGTTGGTGTAGCCGTCGACAATGCGCCCCATCAGTTTGGAGCGTGCCTCGGAGGAGATGACCGAGCGTTCCTTGACCCGTGGCACGAAGTACCGCAAGGCCAGGCTGTAGGCAATGATCCAGGTAATCAGCGGGATCATCAGGCGCCAGTCGGCTTCGGCGAACAGCACCAGGGCGCTGATGGCGTAGATCGCCACATGCCAGATCGCGTCCACGGCGGCCACCGCAGAGTCGCGCAGGGAGTTGCCGGTTTGCATGATGCGCTGGGCAATGCGCCCGGCGAAGTCGTTTTGGAAGAAGTTCAGGCTCTGTTTGAGCACGTAGCTGTGGTTCTGCCAGCGGATCAGGCTGGTCATGCCGGGGCTGATGGTCTGGTGCACCAGCAGGTCATGCAGGGCGCCGAAGACCGGGCGCAGCAGCAGGGCGACCACGGCCATCCAGATCAGCTCATTGGCGTGGATCTGGAAGAAGTTGGCGGGCGGCGTGCCCTGGGCCAGGTCGATGATGCGGCTCAGGTAGCTGAACAGCGCCACTTCGATCAGCGCGCCGATCAGGCCCACCACCAGCAAGGCGGCAAAGCACGGCCATACCTGGCGCAGGTAATAGATGTAGAACGGCAGGACTTTATCGGGAGGTGCCGCGCTGGGAGCGTCGCGGAAGATGTCGATCAGTTGTTCAAAACGACGATAGAGCATTAGGTATGACGCCCGCGCGGCGGGCTCTCCTGTTCAAATGCGCGCGGTGCCTTGCGGGCACCGCGCGAAACTCCCTGTAGCCTTCAGTCGATGCGCTTGGCCGACTTGATCAGGACAGGATCGATTGGCACGTTCTGCATGCCCTGTTTGGTGGTGGTTTGCGAGTTGACGATGATGTCGACCACGTCCATGCCCTTGACCACTTTGGCGAACACCGCGTAACCGGCATCACGGCCAGGGTCGAGGAAGGCATTGTCCGCAACGTTGATGAAGAATTGGCTGGTGGCGGAGTTCGGGTCGTTGGTACGTGCCATCGACAGGGTGCCACGCACGTTATGCAGGCCGTTGCTGGCTTCGTTCTTGATCGGTGCGTCGGTCGGCTTTTGCGACATTTGCGACGTGAACCCACCGCCCTGCACCATGAAACCCGGGATTACCCGGTGAAAAATGGTGTTGGTGTAGAAGCCTTTGTCGACATAGGCCAGGAAATTCTTGGTACTGATCGGGGCCTTGACCGGATCCAGTTCGATTTCAATGTCGCCATTGGTGGTGGTGATCAAGACGTGAGGGGGCTTGGCGGGTTCGGCCGCCATCAGGTTGGCAGCGAACAGTACGGAACCGGCAAAGAAGGCGATTTTTTTCAGCATGGGTCAGTGATCCTGGGTTGTGGTTTCGACTGTCTTGAGAAAATCGAGCAGGGTGTTATTGAAGTGTTCGGGTTGGTCCAGCGGCGTGGCATGGCGGGAATCCTCGATCACCACCAGTCGCGCATCGGGCAGCAGTTTTACATAGATTTCTTTCTGCGCCACGGGGGTGTAGTCGTGGTCGGCGCTGATGACCAGGGTTGGACAGGAGATTTTCGAAAGTTGTTCCTGTACGCCCCAGCCAACAATCGCATCGAAGCTGGCGAGGTAAGCACGTTTGTCGTTTTTTGCCCAGCGCTCAGCCATCTTGCGCCGCAGTTCGGCCTGTTCGGGCTTGGGAAACAGCATAGTGCCCAGGGCTTTGCCGATGGTGCTCAGGCTGAGGATGCGTGCCAGGCTCCAGCGCTTGGCCCACTGCCAATAATCGCTGGCCGTGCGAACCTTGACCTGGGGCGCACTGTTGACGATGCACAGGCTCTTGAGCATTTGTGGCTCATCCACCGCCAGTTGAAAGGCAATCATGCCGCCCATGGACAAGCCGACCACGTGGGCCGGGGGCAACTGCAGGTGTTCGATCAAGGCCACCAGGTCGGCGGTGAAGCCGGCGATGCTGTAGCGCTCCCGGGGTTTGTCGGAGCGTCCGTGACCGCGCACATCCACCACGATCAACCAGTAGTGTTGTGACAGTACCGGCACTTGCAGCTCCCAATCCAGGCAACTGGAGCCCAGGCCGTGGATCAGGATCAGCGGCGCGCCATGGCCATATTCCTCGTAATGCAGGGTGCAACCTTCATGATCGAAATAGGCCATGGGAACTCCTTGTTCAGGCTTGCTGCGGTGCGGCGAACGGCGCGTCCAGTGGGGCAGTGTCGAAGGTGCGCAGCAATTCGACAAGAATCTGCGTGGCCGGGCCCAGGGGTTTGTCCTTGTTCGAGTAAAGATAGAAGGTCGGGTTGCGGCTGCCACCTCGTTCCAGGGGGAGTAGCTTGAGCAGGCCTTCCTTGAGTTCGCGTTCAATCAGGTGTCGGGGCAACCAGGCAAAGCCCAGGCCGCTGCTGACAAAGGTCGCGGCGGTGGGCAGGCTGCCGACGGTCCAGCGCTGCTCGGCGCCGAGCCAGCCAACGTCCCGTGGCTGCTGGCGGCCAGAGTCGCGGATCACCACCTGCATGTGGCTTTCCAGGTCCTGGAAGCTCAGTTCGCGGTGCAATTGGTGCAGCGGGTGTTCGGGGTGGGCCACGGCGACAAATTCGACGTCGCTCATTTCCGTACCGAGGTAACCCGGAATGATGAACCCGCTGATGGCGAGGTCGGCCATGCCGTCCATCAACAGCTCTTCGACACCGGACAACACCTCCTCGCGCAGGCGTACCCGACAGCCACGGCTTTGCGGCATAAAGGCGGTGAGGGCGCGCACCAGGCGGGCGTTGGGGTAGGCCGCGTCGACCACCAGCCGCACCTCGGCCTCCCAGCCTTGTTCCATATGGTGGGCCAGGTCTTCAAGCTGGCTGGCGTTTTTCACCAGTTGCCGGGAGCGGCGCAGCAGCACCTCACCCGCTTCGGTGAGCACCGCCTTGCGCCCGTCGATGCGCAGCAGCGGCACGCCGAGTTGGTCCTGCATGCGGGCCACGGTGTAGCTCACCGAGGATTGCGAGCGGTGCAGCGCTTCGGCCGCCTGGGCGAAGCCGCCATGGTCCACCACGGCTTGCAGGGTGCGCCATTGATCAAGGGTAACGCGGGGCGCTTTCAAGATGAGCTCCTCTTGTCCTAAGCTGGCGGTCCTTATTGGAGACTGCCGAATGAGAAAATTCTGTTGTGTGCTGCTGGCGCTGCTGCCGTTGAGTGCGTTTGCATTCAGTACCGATGTGACGAAAGACATTCAGGGCGTGAAGATCGATTACAGCGCGTCGGACGTCGACAGCAACATCAGTTCGATCCAACTCACCAACTACGGCCCCAATGACGCGGAGTGCAAGGTACGCTTTACCAATGGTCCGGAAGCGCCGCGTACCCGCAAGGTCACGGTCGCGGCAGGGAAAACCACCAACACCACGGTCAATTTCAGCCGTGCCATTATCAAGATGCGTATCCAGCTGACCTGCGCACCGAAATAAGGCAAAAGCGGAGGACGCCTACAGCAATACTCCGCTTATAAACAAATTTATAGATGGGTTATAGCAGTTTTTTACGCTTTTTAATCGAACGGGCTCTGATTAACCTTCACTCCATCGCCTTACAGCATTCACCGATGGAGCTTACATAATCATGGCCCGTGTTCTGATCATCGAAAGCAGCGCCCGTCAGCAGGACTCAATCTCCCGCCAACTGACCCAACAATTCATCAGCCAATGGAAAGTCGCTCACCCGGCTGATCAGATCACCGTGCGTGACCTTGCCATCAACCCGGTGCCGCACCTGGACGCCCACCTGCTGGGTGGCTGGATGAAACCTGCCGAGCAGCGCAGCACGCTCGAACAGGCTTCCCTGGATCGCTCCAATGAACTGACTGATGAGCTGCTGGCCGCTGATGTATTGGTGATGGCCGCACCGATGTACAACTTCGCGATTCCCAGCACCCTAAAGGCTTGGCTGGACCATGTGCTGCGTGCCGGTGTGACCTTCAAGTACACCGCCACCGGCCCCCAGGGCCTGCTGACCGACAAGCGCGCCTTTGTGCTGACCGCCCGCGGCGGCATTCATGCCGGCGGTAGCACCGATCACCAGGAACCGTACCTGCGTCAGGTCATGGGCTTTATCGGCATCCACGACGTCACCTTCATTCATGCCGAAGGGGTGAACCTGGGCGGCGACTTCCAGGAAAAAGGCGTGAACCAGGCCAAGGCACTGCTTGCCCAAGTGGCGTGAGATGTTAATCGTCAGATAATCGCCCGCTGTTTAGATAGATCCACGCAACCCTTCAAGTACGCGTATCGAACCTCCCTTTGCACTTTTTGCTCCTGAGTGCTCCCGCCCGACTGACGCTTTTAGCGAGGTCGGGTTTTTTTTGCCTTGAGTTTCGCAAGTGTCCGAAAACCGCTAATGTCGCGCCCATTCAAAATGAGGCGAGCATGGGCTATTTACTTGTTGTGACGCTGATCCAGGCGTTTTCCTTCAGCTTGATCGGCGAATACCTGGCCGGTCACGTCGACAGTTATTTCGCGGTGCTGGTGCGCGTGCTGTTGGCCGGGCTGGTGTTTATCCCGCTGACCCGCTGGCGCTCGGTAGAACCGGCGTTCATGCGCGGCATGCTGTTGATCGGCGCGCTGCAGTTTGGCGTGACTTACGTGTGCCTGTACTTGAGCTTCCGTGTGCTGACGGTGCCGGAGGTGTTGCTGTTCACCATCCTGACGCCGTTGCACGTGACCCTGATCGAAGACGCGTTGAACCGCCGCTTCAATCCCTGGGCGCTGGTGGCCGCATTGGTCGCGGTGAGCGGGGCGGCGGTGATCCGCTTCGACCAGATCACCCCGAACTTCTTTGTGGGCTTCCTGCTGCTGCAACTGGCCAACTTCACCTATGCCGCCGGGCAGGTGCTTTATAAACACCTGGTGGCCCGTCATCCGAGTGATCTGCCGCACTACCGGCGCTTTGGTTACTTCTACCTCGGCGCGTTGGCGGTGGCGTTGCCGGCGTTCCTGATGTTCGGCAAGGCCAACTTCCTGCCGGAAGCGCCGTTGCAATGGGGCGTGCTGGTATTCCTGGGCTTGGTCAGCACGGCACTGGGCATGTACTGGTGGAACAAGGGCGCGTGCCTGGTCAATGGCGGCACATTGGCGGTGATGAACAACCTGCATGTGCCGGTGGGATTGTTGCTGAACTTGCTGATCTGGAATCAACACGAGCCGCTCGGCAGGCTGTTCCTGGGGGGCTCGGTGATCCTGGCGGCGGTGTGGATCAGTCGGTTGGGCCTGCGGTCGTCGGGCCGTTTGGCACGTTAACTCGAGGTGTTTTTGTAGGCTCTGATTACCTGCCGAGTAGGTGATTTCCCAAATGTGATTTCCGCCTTCCCAGGCTTGTGTCCCGGGCGTACTCGCCTGCTTATATTCCGACGCCATATTCATTACATCAGGGATGTAATTTATGGCGCAGGGATACATCAATGATCGCACTACGGACTACCTCAGTTTGAAATCCCGGCTGCTGACCGGGTCCAGCCGGCAGCTCTCCGATCAATTCGACGCGCTGAATCTGCACTTGCGCCAGGACCGCCTGGTGACGCCGGGGCAGATGGTGATCATTCCAGACGACTACGGTGTGGCGTGTACCGCCGACGATGCGTGGTTGATGCGCCATGCCCAAGAGATTCGCCGCAATCTGGAACTGGACGCATCGGCGGGGGCGGCGGTGATCAATAACTATGACTTGTTGCAAAGTTTGCTGGGGTACAGCTCGATTGGCATCGGCAGTGCGGCGTCTGCCTGGGGGCGGCATTTGGATGAGGTCAAGCACACACTGGAGGAGATTGAACGGTTGCATCAGCAACTGAAGAGCGGTGCTGTGAACAAGGAGGCGTTTATCCAGCAGCGCCAGCTGTTATTCCGGCGTTTGGATATTCAACTGCAAGGTGCGGCGCGGTTGGGTACCAGCCTGCAAACGAATAAGTCACTGAAGAAAGTGTTAGGGATTTCCACCAAGAGCTATTTGCACAAGAGTGAAATCGTTGGTTATGCGCAGCGGATTCGCAGTATTGCTGAAACGTCGAAATTTTTGGGCAAGGGGACTTATATAGGTTTAGCGTTGGATGTTGGCGTGACGGGGTTAGAGATTAAAGAAGCGTGCATGCAAGGGCGGGAAGCGCAGTGCACTCGGGCGAAGTATGTGGAGGGGGGGAAGTTGGTGGGTGGTGTGGTGGGAGCAGCGCGAGGCGGAATTGCTGGCGCTGAGGCTGCGCGGCGTGTTTGCAGCTTGGTCCTGGGAGTGGTTCTGAAGGGCGCTGGAAAGCTTGCTTGCGGGATAGTGGGCGGAGCGGCTGGAGGTTATGCGGGAGGTAGCCTTCTAGGGGCAGGTGGAGAAGAGGTAGGCGATCTTATGTATGAATCAGTAGGGCAATAATCATGTCCCTGGGTATTGCCTTCGTAATTGTTCTGTTCATTGAGGCCTTAGTCATGTTGGGCGCAGACCTGTTTGTCAAATACAAAAAACTGGATGAGCTGGAAAGCTATTTTAGTGAAAACGATGCCATTCAGCGCAACAAGCGTTTCTGGCGAAAAAATCGACTGATCGATAAAACTATGCGTTTGAGCGTGATTATTGGTTTTCTGATGCAACCTCAAGCTCATATTAAAGCTGGGAAGGTTACTGCGAAGGAGCTGGCGTCAGTTCCTTTGGCCCTAAGGCGTTGGGCAACCTGGCCGTTTTACTTCGGGATCGCTTGGCTCCTGGCTTGCTGCATGGGGCTTGTTTGGCAAAAATGGTGACGCCCGTGGCGAGGGTTCGACCCTCTCGCCACGGCATGCCGACCTAGTCAACCATGACGTTGCTCAGCCTCCGGCAAATGACTGGCCCCCAGCACCGCCGGCAACATCCCCGCCCGCAAGTCACCGCCGCTCGGCTGCTGGTACAGGCTCAAGCCAAATTCCGGCAGCACCGCCAGCAGGTAATCGAAGATATCGCCCTGGATCCGCTCGTAGTCGGCCCATGCGGTGGTGCGGGTGAAGCAGTAGATCTCCAGCGGAATGCCCTGGGCCGTGGTCTGCATCTGCCGCACCATGCAGGTCATGTTCGGCTGGATCTCCGGATGGCTTTTCAAATAGGCCAAGGCATACGCGCGGAACGTGCCGATATTGGTCATGCGCCGACGGTTGGCGGACATCGCGGCGACATTCCCCTGGGCTTCGTTCCAGGCCTTGAGTTCGGCCTTCTTGCGGCTCATGTAGTCGGTCAGCAGGTGTACCTGGGAAAGCCTCAGCTCTTCGTCGTCGCGGATGAAACGCACGCCGCTGGCATCGATGTACAGGCTGCGCTTGATTCGCCGGCCACCGGAAGCCTGCATGCCGCGCCAGTTCTTGAACGACTCGGACATCAAGCGCCAGGTGGGAATCGAGACGATGGTCTTGTCGAAGTTCTGCACCTTCACGGTGTGCAGGGTGATGTCCACCACGTCACCGTCCGCGCCGACCTGGGGCATTTCGATCCAGTCGCCGACCCGCAGCATGTCGTTGCTGGTCAACTGCACGCTGGCGACGAACGACAGCAGGGTGTCCTTGTAGACCAACAGGATCACCGCCGACATCGCACCCAAACCGGAAAGCAGCAACAGCGGCGAGCGGTCGATCAAGGTGGCGACGATGATGATGGCGCCAAACACGAACAGCACCATCTTCGCCAACTGCACGTAGCCCTTGATCGAGCGGGTGCGGGCGTGTTCGGTGCGGGCGTAGATATCCAGCAGGGCGTTGAGCAGTGCACTGATCGCAAGCACCATGAACAGGATGGTGAACGCCAGGGCGACATTGCCGATGAACAGAGTGGCGGTCTTGCTCAGGTTCGGCACCAGGTACAGGCCGAACTGGATTACCAGTGACGGTGTCATCTGTGCCAGGCGATGGAAGACTTTGTTGTGCCGCAGGTCGTTGAGCCAGTGCAGCGCGGGTTGCCGGCCCAGCAGCTTGACGGCGTGCAGGATGAGGTAGCGAGCCACTCGTCCGAGCAGCAATGCCACCACCAGCAACACCACCAGGGCGAGGCTGGAATGCAGCAGCGGGTGTTCGTCGAGGGTGCCCCAAAGGTCTTTGACGTTGAGCCAGAGCTGTTTGATATCCATGGGTAAACGCGATTCTTCTGTAAGACGTGACGGGCCGATTAGAGCATTTAAGTACGTCAAAGTTGTGGTTGTGGACAAATCCCCTGACAAAAAAGCGGCTGATTAACGCAGTTCGCGTAAAGAAACTCGGCCTGAGCGCCCGAAACCGTTACCCTATGCAGCTGTTTTTTTGTATTTCTTCGAGGTAGCACCCGTGTTTTCCCAATTCGCCCTGCACGAACGCCTGCTCAAAGCCGTGGCCGAGCTTAAATTTGTCGAGCCTACGCCTGTGCAAGCAGCGGCCATCCCGCTCGCGCTCGAAGGGCGTGACCTGCGGGTGACGGCTCAAACCGGGAGTGGCAAGACCGCCGCTTTCGTCCTGCCGATTCTTAACCGTCTGATCGGCCCGGCAAAAGTCCGCGTCAGCATCAAGACCCTGATCCTGCTGCCGACCCGCGAACTGGCCCAGCAGACCTTGAAGGAAGTGGAGCGCTTCTCGCAGTTCACCTTCATCAAGTCCGGCCTGATCACCGGCGGTGAAGACTTCAAGGTCCAGGCCGCCATGCTGCGCAAGGTGCCGGACATCCTGATCGGCACCCCGGGCCGGATGATCGAACAACTGAACGCCGGCAACCTGGACCTCAAGGAAGTTGAAGTCCTGGTGCTCGACGAAGCCGACCGCATGCTCGACATGGGCTTTGCCGACGACGTGCAGCGCCTGGTGCAAGAGTGCGTGAACCGCCAGCAGACCATGCTGTTCTCGGCCACCACCGGTGGTTCGACCTTGCGCGACATGGTCGCCAAGGTCCTGAACAACCCTGAGCACTTGCAGGTCAACAACGTCAGCGACCTGAACTCGACCACCCGTCAGCAGATCATCACCGCTGACCACAACGTGCACAAAGAGCAGATCCTCAACTGGTTGCTGGCCAACGAGACCTATCAGAAGGCCATCGTGTTCACCAACACCCGGGCCATGGCCGACCGCATCTACGGTCGCCTGGTGGCTCAGGAGTACAAGGCGTTCGTCCTGCACGGTGAAAAAGACCAGAAGGACCGCAAGCTGGCCATTGACCGCCTCAAGCAAGGCGGCGTGAAGATCCTGGTCGCCACCGACGTTGCGGCCCGCGGCCTGGACGTGGACGGCCTGGACATGGTGATCAACTTTGATATGCCCCGCAGCGGCGACGAATACGTACACCGTATCGGCCGTACCGGGCGTGCCGGTAACGATGGCCTGGCGATCTCGTTGATCTGCCATGGCGACTGGAACCTGATGTCGAGCATCGAGCGCTACTTGAAGCAGTCGTTCGAGCGCCGCACCATCAAGGAAGTCAAAGGCACCTACGGCGGGCCGAAGAAGGTCAAGGCATCGGGCAAGGCCGTTGGCGTGAAGAAGAAAAAGGTCGACGCCAAGGGCGACAAGAAGAAGGCCGGCGCCAAGTCGCCGACCAAGCGCAAGATTGCCAACCGTCCAAAGACCGACAACCTGTCGTTTGTCAGCAAGGACGGCATGGCGCCTCTGAAGCGCCGCAAGCCGGAAGCACCGGCTGCCGAATAAGGCTTGAACCACAAAAAAACCGGACAATGTCCGGTTTTTTTTGCCTCAGTTTTTGGCTTTTGCAGCGGCCTCGTCTATTTCCTTGAGGCGCTGGTCGATCAGTTGGCACTTGTCGGGCAGGTCTGCGCTGGCGGTTTCCAGCTTCATGTTCTGCAGCTCGTCGTTGATCTCTTTGGCCTTCTGCGGGTTCTGTTGGGTGAGCTTGGTCACCTCCTTGGCCAGTTGCTCACGTTTGGCGGTGGCTTCTTCCAGCGTGCAGGCCCAGGCGGGCAGGGCGGCGAGCAGCGTGGCCGCGACGGCCATATTCAGCAGGGTTTTCATGATTCGGACCTCCAGGGCGATGATGTTCGGTTGAGGGTTCCGAACGCTTAAAAGTTCAGCGAAATCGCGCTTGTCCGCTAGGCTGAACGGACGATGGGTCCGGCATGTCACACCTTTGAAGGGCCTATTTCGTGTGCCTTCAGGAGGAATCAGGATGACGACTTACGATTGGGATTTGATCGAACGATTGCTGCATGAAGTACAGAACGGTGGCGCCAGCTTCGCCCCGCGCAAATATGCCGAAGAGGAAGCGACTAAAAGGACTGCCGCCGGAGAGTCCATCGGTAATCTCGATGAGTTTAAAAAGCTCGCAGCGGATTACGAGGGGTTGTTGTTCACGCGCGGCTTTATTGAGTCGCGATCAGAGAAAGAGTGCGGCAATGGTGAGAATTTCAAATTAACGCTGCGCGGCTCACAGTTGCTGAGCCTGATCGACAGCAGCATCCCCGGCGAAAGTCACCCGCGGCAGGTGCTGGACGAGCAGGTGGATGCGCTGGATCCGGCGACGTTCGATGAAGTGGCTTCGAAAGCACAGATTGCCTGAGCCCCATCGCGCCTCATCTTCTTCGCCCGGCACCTGTATCCGGTGCCGGGCGAAACTGACCAATCGGTAATGTGACGCTAAGCCTGCTGACAGCTGCAGGCTTATAACCTGCTGCCATTCAATTGATGGGACTGAATCGGCATGCACTCCAATACTTCCAGGCGAACTTTCGTCAAAGGCTTGGCTGCCGGCGGCCTGCTGGGTGGGTTCGGGCTCTGGCGACCGCCGGTCTGGGCGCTGCCCGGCCCGGGGCAGCCCACCGTCCTGGCGGGGACTGAATTTGATCTGTCTATCGGCCAAACCCCGGTCAACTTCACCGGCAAGGCGCGTACGGCGCTGACGGTCAACGGCAGCTTGCCCGGCCCGCTATTGCGCTGGCGCGAAGGCGACACCGTGACGCTGCGGGTAAAGAACCGCCTGGCGGAGCCCACGTCGATCCATTGGCACGGCATCATCCTGCCCGCCAACATGGATGGCGTACCCGGCTTGAGTTTCAAGGGCATCGAGCCGGGTGGGATGTATGTCTACCAGTTCACGGTCAACCAGCATGGCACCTATTGGTACCACAGCCATTCCAGTCTTCAGGAGCAGCAGGGTGTATACGGGCCGCTGGTGATTGATCCCAAGGAACCCGAACCCTTCAGCTATGAGCGTGACTACGTGGTGATGCTGACAGACTGGACGGATGAAGACCCCGTTTCGCTGATGAAGACCCTGAAGAAACAGTCCGATTACTACAATTACCACAAACCCACCGTGGGTGATTTCATCCAGGATGTCGGCAAGAAGGGCTGGTCGGCCACCGTCGCTGACCGCGCGATGTGGGCCGAAATGAAGATGAACCCTACCGACCTTGCGGACGTCAGTGGCGCAACCTACACCTACCTGATCAATGGCCAGACCCCGGACGTGAACTGGACGGGGCTCTTTCGGCCTGGCGAAAAGATCCGCCTGCGTTTCATCAATGGCTCGGCCATGACCTACTTTGACGTACGCATTCCCGGTCTGAAGCTGACCGTGGTGGCGGCCGATGGGCAGCCGGTAACGCCGGTAACGCCGGTGAGTGTCGACGAGTTCCGAATTGCCGTGGCCGAAACCTATGACGTGATCGTCGAGCCCACGCAGGCCGTGCACACGCTGTTCGCCGAGTCGATGGACCGAACCGGCTACGCCCGAGGCACCCTCAGCAGTCACGCCGCCCTGGTGGCGCCTGTTCCGCCCGTTGATCCCCGCCCCTGGCTGACCATGGACGATATGGGGATGGGCGGCATGGACCACGGCGCCATGGGAGATATGGCCGGCATGGATCATGGCGCAATGGCGGGGATGTCGATGCAAAACCATCCCGCCAGCGAAATGAATAACCCGCTGGTGGACATGCAGGCGATGAGTCCTGCTCCGAAGCTCGACGACCCTGGCATCGGCTTGAGAAATAACGGGCGCCGGGTGCTGAGCTATGCCGACCTGCGAAGCACCTTTGACGACCCCGATGGCCGTGAGCCCGGCCGCACGATTGAGTTGCACCTCACCGGGCATATGGAAAAGTTCGCCTGGTCGTTCGATGGCGTGAAGTTCTCTGACGCCGAGCCGCTCAGGCTGACCTATGGCGAGCGGGTTCGGGTGGTGTTGGTCAACGACACGATGATGGCTCATCCGATTCACCTGCATGGCATGTGGAGTGATCTGGAAGACGAAAATGGCCACTTCAAAGTCCGTAAACACACCATCGATATGCCGCCTGGCAGCCGGCGCAGCTATCGGGTGACCGCCGATGCACTGGGGCGTTGGGCTTATCACTGCCACCTGCTGTACCACATGGAAATGGGCATGTTCCGTGAAGTCCGCGTGCACGAGTGAGGAGCGACCATGAACCGTATTGTGTTGATGTTGGCAACGACAATCGTCGGTCCTGTTGCGCTGGCGGCCGGGCAGATGGATCACAGTCAGATGCAAGGGATGAGCCCGGCTGTCACGACCTCAAGTCGCACGCCGATTCCCGCGTTGACCGACGCTGACCGCGCGGCGGTCTATGACGCTCCCGATGGGCACAGGGTTCATGACAGCCAGATCAACTCGCTGTTTGTGATCAACCAGTTGGAGTGGCAGGGCGCGGACGACGGTCGCGCGGTGAGCTGGGATGCCAAAGGGTGGGTGGGCGGCGACATTGACCGCTTGTGGTTGCGTACTGAGGGCGAGCGGGCCAAGGGCAGGACCGAGAAGGCAGAGGTCCAGGCGTTGTGGGGGCACGCCATCAGTCCCTGGTGGGATCTGGTGGGCGGTGTGCGCCAGGATTTCAAACCCGGCGACAGTGAAAGCTGGGCCGCTTTCGGGCTGCAGGGCATGGCCCTTTACAACTTTGAAGCCGAGGCAACCTTGTTTGTCGGCGAGGCCGGCCAGACTGCGGCGCGCCTTGAGGGTGACTACGACATTCTGCTGACCAATCGGCTGGTGCTCCAGCCGACGGCCGAGATCAATTTCTACGGCAAGAACGACCCGCAGCGTCAGATCGGTTCCGGTCTTTCTGAAAGCGAAATAGGCCTGCGGCTTCGCTATGAAATCCGCCGCGAGTTTGCGCCTTACGTTGGCGTCACCTGGAATCGTTCCTACGGCCAAACGGCCAAATACGTACGTGAGGAGGGCGATGACCGCAGCGAATGGCGCTGGGTGATGGGTGTACGCCTTTGGTTTTGACTGTTGCTGATTCAACCTGCTGAAACGAGCCGCTTCAAGCGGTCCGGAGCCTTACATGTCTGTGCTGAAATAGGCACCGTGAGTCCGAGGCTTGCGGGTTAGGCACTTTTCAGGCACTTGAGCGCCTGGAAATCGCTGCGCACCTTGTCGATCTTCTGCGTCAGCTTCTGGCGTTGTTGCACGGTGCTCTGCGACATCAGGTCGACGATCAGGCGGCGAGCGGCGGTTTCGGTCTGGGCGTAGGCCAGGCGGTATTCCGGGGTCCACAGGCTTTCGCGGTCCACCAATAGTTGTTCGATCTTGTGGGGGAAGTCGCTGCTGTGGCGGTCTTTGACTGCTGCGATAAACAGCGCCTGCCAGTGAGCGCGGTTACCGATCCACTGCTGGTTCTGCTCACCCAAGGCGATCGACCAGGCGGTGACGCGATTCTGCTGGTTGGCGCTTAACGGCCCGAGCCATGCATCGAGGCGTTTGTTCATGCGCTCGGCGCGCTCCTTGATCTGCTGCTCGAGGGGCGGTTTCAGGTACTCGTCCTGACGCTTACGCAGGTCCTTGGCAAATGCTTGCTCCATAGCCTGTACTTGCTGGTCGTCCAGCCCCTGCAATAGCTCGACGGCAGACGGCGTGATCGCCCGGGCGCTTTCGGCAATGGCTTGCTTGGCCTCGGTAGTCCGGGTTTGCAGTGCGGCGTCGGTCACCTGGTTGTTGTCGACCATCTGTTGCAGGCGGTCGAGCCAGTCCAGGTAGCCCGGCAATTGAGTGGTGCAATGCCAGGCCAGGTGTTCCTTGAGTTTGTCGTTGAACCAGCTCTTCTGCCCGGCATTCATGTCCAGGTAGTCGCTGAGGGTCCAGGGGATGATCACATCCAGATTGCGATAGGCCAGCCCTACCCGGTTGCAGCCGGCGAGCACCAGGCTGAGGGTCAGCAACATCACCAGAAATTTTAACCGACGCAGCATGAGCGAGTCCTTGCGCAGACGAGAGTATTGCATCTGAACCCGTCAGTGCAGCGACAGTTCAGCCCATCAATAAAACGCCCGCTCTGCTTTCAGGGTCAATAGTCCGTCGCATTGCGAGTTATGTCCGGAGTAGGCCGAGCAATCGCCGCCGCTGAGGCTTGAGTCGCTATAGATCAGGTTCAGGTCGACGCCCATCCACGGTCGGGAGAATTGCACTGACCAATCGCTGAAGTTGCGAATGGAGCTGCCATCGGCGACCGAGACCGGAGTGCCCAACTGGTGGGTGGTGTACTTCATGCTGACGCCGATGCCGAAAGGCTTGGTGCCGCCGAGGTCGGCAAACACGGTGCTGTCCTGGCGGTCCGGGTCGTTGCTGAAGGAGGCGCCGAAGCGGTTGCCCAGCACAGTCAGGCCGCCGTAGAACTCTTGGCTGTCGAGGGGGCTCAGCTTGGGATAGCTGTAATGAATCATCCCCAGCTCGTAGCCCAGGGTCTGGTCAAAAGGGCGCTTGAAGCCCAAGTAGGAATCGACCTCGAGATTGCTGGTAGGGGAAATCCCCATGCTCGGTGAGAATTGGCCGAGGTACAGGCCGCTGCCGTGGCTCAGGTCCAGGCCGCCGTGGAACGAGTCGCTCCCGGGCGCAGTGGGCTTTACCAGGCCTTGAGCCATGCTTCGGCTAGGGGTTGTGCCCAATTTCAGGTCGAAATCACCCAGTTCACGCTGGAAAACCTGCGCTTCGGCAAGGGGGCTGGCCAACAGGGCACCGGCCAGGAAAATGCAGGATTTGAGCATGCTTCACTCCATGAAAAGCGAGGAGCAGTAACGGGAAATATCAGGCAAATGCCCGATCTAGACGTGTGCAAGCATACCGACGATGGTCCGCAGATGAAGCCCGTTCGTCGATTGGTGTAAAAGAGGGGTGGATCAGAGGGTGTTGCGGGCTCTAGTCCTAGCGCCTTGAAAGGCAAAGCGCTTAGGGACCAGGTGTGATGCGCAAGTATTACTTTTTACCCAGGGTGATCTGCTTGGACGGGCCGAAAGTCTGGCCGCTTACGCCTTTGGCAATCTGCTGGATTTCGCCGCCCTGCTTGAGGAATGCAGCGATTTGGCTGTTGATCGATTCGCTGGTTTCAACGGCGGGAGCTGGCTTTGCTTTGCTGTTGGATGCTTTTACGCGCATGGCGGCCACTAACCTGTAGAAAATTAACTTGGCCATGCATCGTACATGAAATGCTTGACAATTGCTTGGCAAATATCCTCCTGAAATATACGGCGGATTTATGAATTGTCTGCAATGAATGATTGAAATAGTCACCTAACTCGCTGTTTTAAATCGAAACCCAGGAAGAAAACATGCCCGGGGCGCCGGCAGAATTCAGGCTGATGATCTGACGAGCGGGGCGTTGCCCGGCAAACCCATGATTTTTCAGGGCTGTACGCCGCTACACGGGACCGCCGCCGTCAACTCGGGTAGAATGCCGCCCACGCAATGAGGGTATTGGAAATGGCTTTAGTCGGGCGCTACAACAGCTTGCAAGTGGTTAAACACACTAACTTTGGTTTGTACCTGGATGGTGATCAAGAGGGCGAAATCCTCTTGCCCAACCGTTATATCCCCAAAGATATTCCCAGTGAAGATGAAGACTGGCTCAACGTTTTTATTTATCTGGACAGCGATGACAAACTTATCGCAACCACCGAAAAACCAAAAGTACAGGTGGGTGAATTTGCCAGTCTGAAAGTGGTTGAAGTCAACAGCATCGGTGTCTTCCTCGATTGGGGCCTGCCCAAGGATTTGCTGCTGCCTTACTCCGAAGAAAAGCGCCAGCTGACTGCCGGTGAGTATTGCGTGGTGCACGTCTACCTCGACAAACACACCAAGCGCATCACCGCCACTGCGCGCCTTGACCGCTACCTGGACAAGACCCCGGCCACCTACAAGGTCGGCCAGGAAGTTGACTTGCTAGTGGCCGAAGCCACCGACATGGGCTTCAAGGCCATTATCAACAACAAGCACTGGGGCCTGATCCACAAGAACGAAGTGTTCAAGTTCCTGCGCCCGGGCAAGGAAGAGAAAGGCTTCATCAAGGAAATCCGCGCTGACGGCAATATCAGCCTGAGCCTGCAGCCGGTGGGTGAAGAGGCAGCGTCCAGCCTGAACTCGAAGATCCTCGCCAAGTTGCGTGACAACAACGGCACCTTGCCGGTCAGCGATAAAAGCGATCCGGCAGTGATCAGCAGTTTGTTCGGTGTCAGCAAAGGCAACTTCAAGAAGGCCATCGGTGCCCTCTACAAACAGGGTCACATCGTGATCCACGCGGATCGCATTGAACTAAGCTGATTCCGGTTTGCTCTTTTGTAGGAGCACGTTCGCTCCTACAAAAGGCCCGCCAGGATGTCCAGGAAAACACTCTTCGCCTACCTCGGCACCTTGCTTGCTTTTCTGATCCTCGACGGTCTTTGGCTCGGCGTCCTGATGGGGCCGACCTACAAAGCGCTGCTCGGCCCACTGATGCTCGACCAGCCGCGCCTGTTCCCGGCCGTGGCGTTCTATGTCCTCTACGTATTCGGTTGTGTGGTGTTTGTCGTCCTTCCGGCTTTGGCGAGCGGCGGCTGGCAACGTGCCGCGCGGCTGGGTGCGTTGCTGGGGCTGGTGGCTTATGGCACTTATGACCTGAGCAATTGGGCGACCTTGCAGGGCTGGTCCGCCGGGTTGGCCGTCATGGACATTGCGTGGGGTACCTTCCTCAGTGCCGTTTGCTGCACCGTGGGCTATCAATGTGCACGCAGGGTGCACAATTGATTGTGTACAGGATTGGTCTGCACCATCCCTGAGCGAGCCTGCACCGTCTAATCATCCCCGTGCCATTGTGTAACCTTCTGTAGACCGTTGTCCCAGAGGGATTGTGCCGAGTTTTAATTCATTGGCACGCATTCTGCTCATCAACTCGTATACAAACGATGCCGCCTCCCGTACGCACTCCCGTCGCGGGTGGCAGGCCGGTATTTACGAGGAGCCCCGCGATGACCGAACAATTGCCCAAAGGCTACAGCCCGCGCCTGTACAACCAGGACCTGGGGCCGCTGCCGCAAAAATGGAACTGGTACAACATCTTCGCCTTCTGGATGAGCGACGTGCACAGCGTCGGTGGCTACGTATTTGCCGCCAGCCTGTTCGCCCTGGGGCTGGCCAGTTGGCAGGTGTTAATTGCCTTGCTCGCCGGGATCTGCATTGTGCAATTGATCGCCAACCTGGTGGCCAAGCCGAGCCAGCAGGCGGCGGTGCCTTACCCGGTGATCTGCCGGCTGGCCTTTGGGGTTTTTGGGGCGAACATCCCGGCAGTAATTCGCGGCTTGATCGCGGTGGCCTGGTACGGGATCCAGACGTACCTGGCATCCAGCGCATTGATCATTGTGGTGCTGCGCTTTTTCCCACAGATGGCGGTATACGCAGAGCCGCATTTTGCCGGTCTGTCGTACCTGGGCTGGTTCGGTTTCCTCAGCTTGTGGACGCTCCAGGCGCTGGTGTTCTGGGCCGGCATGGAGTCCATCCGTCGTTTCATCGACTGGGCGGGGCCCATCGTCTATGCGGTGATGTTTGCCCTGGCCGGCTGGATCGTCTGGAAGGCCGGCTGGGCCAATATCAGCTTCACCCTGGCGGAAAAGTCCCTGTCAGGCTGGCAAGCGTTTGGCCAAATCATCGTGGCGACCGCCTTGGTGGTGTCGTACTTCTCCGGGCCAACCCTGAATTTCGGTGATTTCAGCCGCTACTGCCGGACGATGAAGGACGTGCGTCGCGGCAACTTCTGGGGCCTTCCGGTAAATTTCCTGGCGTTCTCCCTGGTCACCGTGGTGATCGTCTCGGGCACCTTGCCGGTGTTCGGCGAAATGCTCCACGATCCAATCGCTACCGTTTCGCGCATCGACAACGACATGGCCGTGCTGCTGGGGGCGTTCGCCTTCGTTACCGCGACCATCGGCATCAACATCGTCGCCAACTTTGTCTCGCCGGCCTTTGATTTTGCCAACGTGGCACCGAGCAAAATCAGCTGGCGCGCCGGCGGGATGATTGCCGCGGTGGCGTCGATCTTCATCACTCCGTGGAACCTGTTCAACAACCCGTTGATGATCCACTACACCCTCGACATCCTCGCCGCGTTTATCGGGCCGTTGTTCGGGATTCTGCTGGTGGACTTCTACCTGATCAAAAAGCAGAAGATCGACGTGGATGCGCTGTTCGATGACAGCCCGAGCGGGCGCTACTACTTCGATGGTGGCGTGAACTGGACGGCGGTCAAGGCGCTGGTACCCGCGACGCTGGTGGGCGTCGCGATCACCTTTACCCCGGCGCTGCAGGGCATGGCCAACTTCGCCTGGTTTACCGGCTGCTTCCTGGGTGGGCTGTTTTTCCTGGTGCTGGCGCGGCGTGAACAGGTGCGTGCGCCTGTGCCGATGGTTGCCGGCTGACCAGGACCGATCCGGCCACTAGCAATCCGGCGCCGGCGACCACCAGCGCCGGTTGCAGGCCACCGCTGAGGTGGCTGCTCACCGACGCCAGCAACGGCCCGCTCAATTGGCCGATTGCAAAGCTGGCGGTCAGCAACCCGGTGCTGCGCTGGTAGCCGTGGGGGGCGACCTCACGCAAGCGCGCCATCACCAGTTGCATGCACGCCAGGAATGGCCCGCCGCACAGCAACACTCCCAGCGCCAGGCCCCAACCGTTGCCCAGCAGGCAGGCAAACACCCCGGCCGCTTGCAGCCAAAGGGTGGTCATCAGCCAGCGACGGGTGGTGTCCGGGTCCTTGCGGCGCAGGCTCGCGACCACCACGCCAATTGCGGCGGCCAGGCCAAAGCAGGGCCAGAACAGGTCCGCCTGCCAGGCGCCCTTGAATTGCGCGCTGGCCATCTGCGACAGGAATGTCGCCGGGATGATGTAGCCAAGGCCATACAACACGTAGATCCAGCACAGGTGAGTGATGCTGCCGTTGCTGGCCACGTCAGTGTGGCTGGCAGCGGGGGAGCTGGTGGCGGAAGGCTTGGGCAGGAACGGTAGGATTGCCAGCAGCATGACCAGCGCGACCACGCCATACACCAGCCACAAGGTTGCAGAATCCTGCCCCAGCAGGTTGGAGCCCAGCGCCAGCAGCCCGGTCAACAGAATCCCCAACCCCGGCCCGGCAAATACCAGCGCACCCAAGCGTGGGCGCCCGGCCGCAATGGCCAGCGGCTGGCTCAGGCTGGTGATCATCACCAACGCCCAGGCGCTCGCCACGCCGGTACCGAAGCGCAGCAGCAGATGCGGCCAGAACCCATGGGCCCAGTACGACGCCAGGGTCAGCAGCACACATAACCACAGCCCACCGTACAAGCGTCCGCGTACATGGTGATGGCTGCGGGCGAATATCGAATCCACCGCGCCGACGAAATAGCCCAGGTAGTTGGCCGCCGCAATCAGGCCCGCGCCGGTCAGGTCGATCTGCCCTTCGCTGAGCAAATGCGGCATTTGCGGGGTAAGCGCGAAGCGGCCAATGCCCATGGCCATCATCAAGGCGATAAAGCTGGCGAGTAAGCGGATCAGCGGTGACATGATGTTTTTTCCTGGGAGCAGCGAGTGACCATCAGGCTAAAGCGGATTGACTTTCTGTAGAAATGAATAATAGTGAGTAACTTGTTCAGTTTTGGAGAAAGGTGATGGAGTTTAGTCAATTGCGGATTTTCCAGGCCGTGGCCGAGGAGGGCTCCATCACCCGTGCCGCCGAGCGTTTGCACCGGGTGCCGTCCAACTTGTCGACCCGGCTTAAACAAATGGAAGAACAGCTGGGCGTCGAACTGTTCGTACGCGAGCGTCAGCGTTTGCAGCTTTCTCCCGCAGGCAAAGTACTGCTGGATTACAGCGCACGCTTGCTGGCCCTGCACGACGAAGCCCATGGCGCGGTGCAAGGCGGGCAACCAGCCGGCGACTTTGTGCTCGGCAGCATGTACAGCACGGCGGCGATTCATTTGCCCAAGCTGCTGGCGCGCTACCACAAGGCGTATCCGATGGTGAACCTGCAGGTGCAGTCGGCCCCCAGTGGTGAACTGCTGGAAGGCTTGATCACCGGGCGCCTGGACGCCGCGCTGGTGGACGGGCCGTTGACCCTCGCCACCCTCGATGGCGTGCCGCTGTGCGAAGAGCGCCTGCTGCTGATCTGCGAGGCGGATCACCCGCCCGTGCGTGGGCCGCAGGATGTTGCCGGCCGCTCGGTGTTCACTTTCCGACGCAGTTGTTCCTACCGTGCGCGCCTGGAAGCCTGGTTTTCCCACGACCGCGTGGCCATGGGCCGGGCTATCGAGATCGAGTCCTACCAAGGCATGCTGGCTTGTGTGATCGCCGGATCCGGGGTGGCGCTGATGTCGGAATCAATGCTCGACAGCTTGCCGGGCAAGGACAGCGTGTCCATTCATCCGTTGGCGGAGCCATTTGCCAGCGCCACCACCTGGTTGATGTGGCGTAAGGGTATGCTCGGCGCTAACCTCAATGCGTGGATTGACCTGCAACAAGAGGGCAAGGTGCTACCGGAAAGCGAAACCAGAGCCATCGCTTGAACGATCCGTCAGGATTTTGATCAATTCAGTAATAGTTCGTTGTGGTTTCGTTCAAGCAATAGGTAGGACTTAAGACTACTATCTGTAGGAAGCGGCCACAGAATTCCAGCCGCTCGGCATTACCCCAAGGGGGCACCATGAAAGAGAAACTGCAAAACTGGCTGCACGACCTCGGCGTCGCACTCGGCTTGATCGAGCCACCGCTGCAACCGGTGCCAATCCGCACCGATGACGAGCAGCGTCGCCCGCGTCGCAGGTAAGTCCTGGAAAAGCGCTCAAACCCCTGGGTTTGGGTGCAGCCTGGAGCGGCATAAATTTTATGTGGGAGCGGGTTTGCTCGCGAATATTGTGTATCAGTGGCTTTTACACTGAATGACACACCGTATTCGCGAGCAAGCCCGCTCCCACATTTGTTTTGTGCACGTGCAAACAAACTGTAGTCGGGAAAGCTTTTTGAACACGCCGTTTGATGTTTCACGGTAATAGTTGAGTAGTCCGAATCTGTGCACGTCAGTCAGGTTTTGGCGTTCAAGTGTCGGAATCGGACTACCTGTTTGTCAGAGTCGGCTGGCTTATTCAATTCTAAAGATAAGCGTAGGTTGAATTCCGTTAGGAAAAGATTTGTATCGTTTGCGTTTTCAAATCCCCCACCGTTATTGAACTTCCCCTGCGCAAGTCAGAATTGTTGGAGATAAAGCCATGATGCTTTCTTCCGTTCCTCCAGTCGCCGCTTCACTGATCGCCACCACCGAAAATATCTTGCATATCGCACCTGCATCCAGAGGCTGGAAGGCTGACGCACCCAGCAACGTCGTGTTTTTCCCTCCGGCATTAACCAAGCAAGCTCTGCTTATACAGATTGGACTTCTGCGCCCATCAACGATCGTTGTCGCAGACCAAGTTATCGATGCCGACGTCATCGGCCAGTGGCGTATATCTCATCCATTTGGAAACCTCCATTTGGTCCGCCGTGGTGCGAGTCTGGATAAGGTGCGACTGGATCTTTGCGACTCCCACAATATTCAAGTAATCAATACGCCAGGCATAAACGCGCCGCATGTTGCCGCCTATATTGCACACTGGCTGACACTGGCGGATGGCTCCATGCCCCGTGATATCTGTGTACTGGGATACGGCAATGTAGGGAAAGAGCTTGTTAAGTTACTGCTTGATCAAGATCCGGGTATTCGGATTAAGGTATTAGATCGACGTGATCGAGTAGCTGGCAATATGGGGAAAGCCTCTTCCGATTGTAGAGTTGCATTTGTCGCAGACTGGCTCGAGGCGCTGGAGGGGGCCTATGCGATCGCCGTATGCGTGTCCTTGAATGATGAATCCGCGCATCGTATTGATCGGACCCTCATTCAACGTCTGCACAGACGAGCTCGCCTGGTCTGTGTCTCCAAGCCGGATGTCTTTAGCGATGATGCTTTGCAGACCCTGGCAATGGCTGAAGATACCCAGCTGGTATTGGACTACGGCCCCCGGACATTGGATGCGTTTCGGATGCGTGCACAAGCGCTCGGCTGCTGTGTCTCCACGTGGCGCAAGCCGGCGATGCTGACGACACAGGCGGCCACCACCGAAGCCTGCCATTGCGACCTCGACTATGCGGTCTCTGTGCAACTGAGCTTGATGGCCTTGCGCGGCCTTGTCAGGCGCAAGCTTGCACACTCCTTGACGATCCCCCCTCAGCAGGCCGATGCCGCTGCGCCGCGCGTGTCGATCATCGGCAGAGGTATCAACGGCCTGCTCCAAGCCGCGATGTTCCGCCTGGCGAATTATCAGGTCATGGTTTACGGAGGAAATCAGGAGCGGGATGGCGCCAGTCACAAGCAGGTGAACATGCGTCATCTGTCAGCAACGGAGACGACTGCAAAGCCGCTGCATAACGATTATCTGACTCCCGGAAATCAGTACTTGGCCGTTGAGTGCAATCGAGCCGGCATCGAGCTGTTTGAAAAGCTCCTGGCCGACAACCCGTCGTTGGCGCGATTCGCGCGGTCGCGGATTGTACGCGCCTATGTGGACGGTGCCAGTGGCGTAGAGGCCGCGATCAGCGAGCAACGCAATATCGAAAACAGGCCTTGGCCGAGTGGCAAGCCGGGACGTGAACTTGCAGAGATCGGTCAACTGCAATTCCAGGCAACGTATGGCGTCCCTGGGGTCTGTCGGGCGATTGAGGTGTCGGGCTACGATCTGGAGTTCAGCGATCTTATGGAGGAGATGGCGTCGCTTTTGCGGCGCTCCGGGGTTCAGTTCATGCCCGTGCACCTTAGCCCGGTCCAAATTGCTGACCTGAGTAGAGAGCACTTCGTCGTCACCGCCATGGGGGTAGAGGAGCCGGAGGTAGTTGCGATCATTGGCTGGTTTTTCAAGCTTCGCGCCGTTGGTAATGAAGGTGTCGAAATGCGCGGACTCAAGCTGCAGTACGATCTGCCAATCGGCGTCATGAATTGCCGGTTGGACGGGGACTGCATTCTTGTCTCCGGCGGGCAGGTTCCACCTGATTCAACGCAAGAGCACAAGGAGCAGATATTGGCGGCGTGTCTGGCGGCTGTTTCTCGGCACTTTCCGGAGTCTTACCGCAGGGCGATAGAAAGCGGCGAATTGCACATTATCGAATGTGCCAGGCCCGGCACCGCAGATGGACTTTCAATCGTTCATTGGTCCGCATACAACCGAATTGCAGCGGGGGCAACTTATGCCGCAGGCACCACCCAGGGATTGGTTTGGGCATCTTTGGTCCAGGAAGTCATCCAGGCGAGAGCGCCAGCTGTTTCGGCAATGTGGGAATAAAAAAACGGGTGCGACATCCGACGTCGCACCCGCTGAAGAAAGCTTCTTTCAAGGGTTCGTTCAGATCGCCCGAGCCGCCACCGCCTCCGGGCGACGGGACAGCAAGCTCACCACTACAAAACTCACCAGGCCCACGCCCAGGCTGTAGTAGATCGGCGTGTTGGCATCCAACCCATCCTTGATCATGAACACCAGTGCGGTCACAAAGCCCAGGGTCATGGAGGTGATCGCCCCGGAAGTCGTCGCACGCTTCCAGAAAATCGCGCCGATCAGCGGGATCAACATACCGCCCACCAACAGGTTGTAAGCCAGGGTCAACGCGCTGATCACATCGTTCACCACCAATGCAATACCCAGCACGGCAACGCCCGTCAGCAAGGTAAACAGGCGGTTGATCTTCAGGCTCGACTGTTTACCGCCCCGCAGGCGCGGCAGCAGGTCTTCGGTCAATACGGTGGACGCGGCGAGCAAGCCGGCACTGGCGGTGGACATCATCGCGGCCAGGGCGGCGGCGATCACCAGGCCGCGGATACCGTCCGGCAACGAGACTTTGACGATGGCGGCGAACGCGTTGTTGACGTTGTCCAGGTCCGGGATCAGTACATGGGCGGCCATGCCGATCAGCGCACAGGCCAGGCCGTAGAGGATGCAGTAGAAACCGGCGAACGTGCCTGCGTACTTGGCGACCTTTTCGTCACGGGCGGTGAACACCCGTTGCCAGATGTCCTGGCCGATCAGGATGCCGAAGAAGTAGATCATGAAGTAGGTGATGATGGTGTCCCAGCCGATTTCAGTGAAGCTGAAATTCGACGCGGGCAGTTTGGCCACCAGTTCATCCCAGCCGCCGACGCGGTACAGGCAGATCGGCAGCAGGATAAACATCAGGCCGACGGTCTTGATCACGAACTGCACGATGTCGGTCAGGGTCAGCGACCACATGCCGCCGATGGTCGAGTACGCCACCACCACGCCGCCGCCTACCAATACCGAAATCCAGAATGGCAGGTCGAACAGCACTTGCAGCACGGTGCCGATGGCGAGGATCGAGGTCACGCCGATCATCAGCGCGTAGGCCAGCATGATCACTGCGCTGGCCTGGCGGGCCATGGGGTTGTAGCGTTTTTCCAGGACCTGGGTCACGGTGAAGATTTTCAGCTTCAGCAGCGGCTTGGCCAGGAACAGGTTCAGCGCAATGATCCCCGCACCCAGCGCGGCGCACAGCCAGAAACCGGAAATACCATGGACATAGCCCAGGCGCACGGTGCCGACGGTGGACGCACCGCCCAACACCGTGGCGGCCATGGTGCCCATGTACAGCGTCGGGCCGAGGTTGCGGCCGGCCACCAGGTAATCTTCATGGGTCTTGGCGCGGCGCATGCCGTAGTAGCCGAGCACCAGCATGCCGGCGGCGTAGATGAGGACGACGAATAGATCTAAGGCCATGACGGCGGGTCTCCGATTATCTTTTTTATGTAAGGCTAAAGGGGGCTGTGTGGCGAGGGAGCTTGCTCCCGCTGGGCTGCGCAGCAGCCCCAATCCATTCCACGCAATTCATCAGGCGGCCTCGCGACTGCTGCGCAGTCGAGCGGGAGCAGGCTCCCTCGCCACAGTCGGCCCGTAGACGGCAGCCGGTTCAGGGAACAGACGAAGCAGTGTCAGGTACACCAGCGAGGCCAGGCCCAGGGTCACCGGCAAGCTGATGTCGATGCCATCGGCGAGGTTGCCCAGCGGTCCGACAAACTGCCCCGGCAGGTTGACGAAGCACAGGCCCACCAGCGCACTCGGGATCCAGGCCCCCAGGCCGCGCCAGTTCCAGCCATGGCTGAACCAGTAGCGCCCGCCGGTTTCACCGCGGGTGAACACTTGCAGGTCGTCCGGGCAGTAGTAACCCCGGCGCACGATCAGGCCGATGATCATCATCACCATCCACGGCGTGGTGCAGGTGATGATCAGCACGGCGAAGGTCGACACGCTCTGCACCAGGTTGGCGGCGAAACGTCCGATAAAGATGAAGGCAATCGACATCACCCCGATCAGCAGCGTCGCCTTGACCCGAGACAGCAGGCGCGGGAATACGCTGGACATGTCCAGGCCGGTGCCATACAGCGAGGTGGTGCCGGTGGACATGCCGCCGATGACCGCGATCAGGCACACCGGCAGGAAGAACCAGCTCGGTGCCACCGCCAGCAGGCCGCCGACATAGTTGTTGGCCGCGATGTAGTCCGGTGCCTTGACTGCCACGATGGTCGCGGTGGCCAGGCCGAACAGGAACGGGATCAAGGTGGCGATCTGCGCGAACACCACCGCCAGCATGATCCGCGTCTTCGAGGTTTCCCGGGGGATGTAGCGCGACCAGTCACCGAGGAACGCGCCGAAGGAAATCGGGTTGCTCATGGCCACCAGTGCCGCACCGATAAACGCCGCCCAGAAGCCAGCCTGGCCGAGGGCAACGGTGCCGGCGAAGTGACTGTCGAAAGCGGGGGCGAAGGCGAAGATGCCCAGCAGGAACAACAGGCTCGCCGCCCACACCGCGATGCGGTTGACCCACAGCATGAAGCGAAAGCCGTAGATGCACACCGTCAGTACGAGGATGGCGAACACGCCGTAGGCCAGGCCCAGGGTCAGGTCGGTTTCCGGCAAGCCCACCAGACGTTTCGCACCGCCCACCAGCGCATCACCTGAACTCCACACCGACAGTGAGAAGAACGCGATAGCGGTCAGCAGCGACAGGAATGAGCCGACAATCCGCCCGTGCACGCCAAAGTGCGCACCGGAAGACACGGCGTTATTGGTGCCATTGAGCGGCCCGAACAGGCCCATGGGCGCGAGGATCACTGCACCCACCAGCACGCCCAGCACAATCGCCCAGACGCCGGCCTGGAACGACAGGCCAAACAGCACAGGAAAGCTCCCCAGCACGGCGGTGGCGAAGGTGTTGGCACCGCCGAAAATCAGGCGAAACAAATCCTTCGGCCCGGCGGTACGTTCGTGGTCCGGGATCTGTTCGACGCCGTTGGTTTCTATGTTGCGAATACTGTTTTCGTTGTTTTTATTATTCATGATCTGCTCCGATCACATTGGCTAATGGGGCGGCAGCCCTTCCGGCATAGCGGACAAATGTTCGTGACAGGCCAGCCACAGGCCTTCTTTTTGTTGTGTGCGATCCCCTTGTCGCTTGAAGACAATGGTCTCGCGTTCCTGGCTGAAGAATTGCTCCCCGTTCATGCGCAGCTCGGTGGCCACGTCATGCACAAATACCGCGACGTCACCGTGCAGGCTGACGAAAGCGTTGCTTGAGGTGCAGGACAGCACCTCAAATCCCTCGTCCCGGCGCCAGCTGTCCCACAACACCTGATAGGCATCGCGACTCAGCAGCGGTTGGGGGAGGGTGTAGAACACGAAGCTGGCGTCGGCACTGAACGCACCGAAATAGGCATCGCGATCATTGCGGGCGAAGGCCGACACCAGGTCGGCCGCGGCTTTTAATACCTCGGCCTGGGCGCTCATCAGCGGTGCGCCACACCCGGCAATACGCAGAGCATTTCGTACAGCAGGTTGGCGCCGAGCAGCGAGGTATTACCGGTGGTGTCGTACGGCGGCGAAACTTCTACCAGGTCGCAACCAATCAGATCCAGGCCTTGGCAGCCGCGGATGATTTCAATCGCCTGGATCGTGGTCAAGCCACCGATTTCCGGGGTGCCGGTGCCAGGCGCCCAGGCCGGGTCGATGCCGTCGATGTCGAAGCTCAGGTACACCGGGCCGCCGCCGACTTTCTCGCGCACTTCAGCCATCAAGGGTGCCAGGGAGTGGTGCCAGCATTCTTCGGCCTGGACCACACGGAAGCCTTGTTTGCGGCTCCAGTTGAAGTCTTCGGCGGTATAGCCCTGGGCGCGCAGGCCGATTTGCACCACGCGGTCGCAATCCAGCAAGCCTTCTTCCACGGCGCGGCGGAAGGTGGTGCCGTGGGCGATTTTCTCGCCGAACATATGGTCGTTGACGTCGGCGTGGGCATCAATGTGCACCAGCCCGACCTTGCCGTGTTTCTTGTGGATCGCCCGCAGGATCGGCAGGGTGATGGTGTGGTCGCCACCCAGGGTCATCGGGATCACGTTGTGTTCGAGGATCTCGTCGTAGGCTTCTTCAATGATGCGCACGGCGTCCAGCAGGTTGAAGGTGTTGATCGCCACGTCGCCGATATCGGCAACCGACAGCGAGTCAAACGGCGCGGCGCCGGTGGCCATGTTGTAAGGGCGGATCATCACCGATTCAGCGCGGATTTCCCGCGGCCCGAAACGGGTGCCGGCACGCAGGGAGGTGCCGATGTCCAAGGGCACGCCGACAAAGGCGGCATCCAGGCCCTTGGCCGATTGCAGATGGGGAAGACGCATCATGGTGGCGATGCCGGCGAAGCGCGGCATTTCGTTGCCGCCCAGTGGTTGGTGGAAAATCTTGTCCACGGGATTGCCTCATCGTTGTGTTTATTAGAGGCCGATTCTGCGAAATGCACGGGAAGGGAAGAATCGGCAGGGGCAAATACTTAGTTCAGATTTTTCTAAACTAATGCCTGAGGTAAACTCGGCTCCCACAGGTTTTATGTTTGCTTCTGGAGAGCCCATGGCCAACGCCTTGCCCGACCTGAAACTCCTGCGCATCTTCGTCAGCGTCGTGCGGCATCAGGGTTTCGCCAATGCCCAGCACGAACTCAACCTGTCGACCTCGGCCATCAGCACTTACATGAGCCAGCTGGAAGCCGCGTTGGGCCTGGTGCTGTGCCATCGCGGCCGGGGCGGGTTCAGCCTCACCAGCAAGGGCGAGCTGTTCCATCAGGAAACCCTGCGCCTGCTGGGCGAGCTGGAAGGTTTCGAGCAATACGCCGCTGCGCTGAAAGGCGAGTTGCGCGGCACCCTGAAACTCGGCGTGCTCGACTCCACCGTCAGTGACAAAGCCCTGCCGTTTGCCGAAGTCATCGGCGCCTACAGCCAGGAACACCCGGCGGTGCATCTGCACTTGTCGGTGATGAGCCCTTACGAATTGCAGTTGGGGGTACAGGACAATCGCCTGGACCTGGCCATCGGTGCCTTCTCCAACCGCATGAGCGGGCTGATCTACATGCCGCTGTACCGCGAGCAGCACTGGCTGTATTGCAGCACCCGCCACCCGTTGTTCAACGAGCGGCGCATCCCCGAGCAAGTGATCACCCAGCAACGCATGGTCGGTCGTGGTTACTGGAGCCAGGCCGAACTGGCGCGCCACGGCTTCAAGCACAGCGCCGCCACGGTGGAAAGTATGGAGGCGCAACTGATCCTGGTGCTGTCCGGCGCCTACATCGGCTACCTCCCGGAACACTACGCCCAGGCCTGGGCCGACAAGGGTGATTTGCGGGTGCTGTTGCCGGCGACCTTTGGTTACCAGGCGCCGTTCTCGATGATCATGCGCCGGGGCCGCAGCCGCGAACCACTGATCCAGACCTTCCGCGATTTACTTAAAGCCCAGCTCAACCAGGCCTGAAACCATGTCCAGACCCCAATGCCCCCGCTGCCTGCGGCCCACTGCTCATTGCCTGTGCCCGCTGATCCCCCGGCTGGATAGCCGCACTCGGGTGTTGCTGTTGCAGCATCCGAGCGAGGTCAATCACGCCTTGAATACGGCGCGGCTGGCGGCGCTCGGATTGGTGAATGCGCAGTTGGTGGTGGGGGAGGTGTTTGAGAATTTGCAGGGGTTGTTGAATCCGCCGGGTTATCAGGCGCGATTGTTATTCCCTGCCGAGGATGCACAACCGTTGCAGGCCTACACGCCATCCGACGAACCGTTGTTGCTGGTAGTGCCGGACGGCACTTGGCGCAAGGCGCGCAAGTTGCTGCACCTCAACCCGTTGTTGGCGGCACTGCCGAGAGTGACGCTGGCGGAGGGCGCCGTGTCCCGGTACCGGTTGCGCAAGGCGCCGGGGCCCGGGGCATTGTCGACGGTGGAGGCCATCGTGCAGGCGTTGCAGGTGCTCGAAGCGCCCACGTCATTCGAGCCGCTGCTGAAACCGTTTGAGGCATTGATCGACGGACAAATTGCCGCGATGGGCGATGAAGTGTTCCAGCGAAACCACGGCCCCGCCTGACTTATTCCATTAAGCGATAAGCACCACACTTTGCGTGATATGGCCCGCCAGCCTTTCCCGGTATGATGGTCGCCCCCGCAGTCTGGATTGCGAATACGCCATGACCTTGCAGTACCCCACCATTGCCGATTGCGTCGGCAACACCCCGCTGGTCCGCTTGCAGCGCCTGCCGGGCAACACCAGCAATACCTTGCTGCTCAAGCTCGAAGGGAACAATCCGGCCGGCTCGGTCAAGGACCGCCCCGCGTTGTCGATGATCACCCGCGCCGAGTTGCGTGGGCAGATCAAGCCCGGCGACACCCTGATCGAAGCCACTTCCGGTAATACCGGGATTGCCCTGGCCATGGCTGCGGCGATCAAGGGTTACAAGATGGTCCTGATCATGCCCGACAACGGCAGCGCCGAGCGCAAGGCGGCGATGACCGCCTATGGCGCCGAGTTGATCCTGGTCACCCAGGAAGAAGGCATGGAAGGTGCTCGCGACCTCGCCGAGCGTATGGCTGCCGAAGGCCGTGGCCTGGTGCTGGACCAGTTCGCCAACGGCGACAACCCCGAGGCGCACTACACCACCACCGGCCCGGAAATCTGGCGCCAGACCCAGGGCACCATCACTCACTTCGTGAGTTCGATGGGCACCACCGGCACCATCATGGGCAACTCGCGCTACCTCAAGGAGCAGAATCCCGAGATCCAGATCGTCGGCCTGCAACCGATGGAAGGCTCGGCGATCCCGGGGATCCGTCGTTGGCCCGAAGAGTATTTGCCGAAGATCTACAACGCCGCTCGGGTTGATCGCATCATCGACATGGCCCAGCGTGAAGCCGAAGACACCACCCGCCGTCTGGCCCGTGAAGAAGGTATTTTCTGCGGCGTGTCGTCCGGTGGCGCCGTGGCCGGAATGTTGCGCTTGTCCCAAGAGTTGGAAAATGCGGTGATCGTCGCGATCATCTGTGACCGTGGCGACCGTTACCTGTCGACCGGCATTTTCGACGCGCCCAACTGATGGCCAAGCACGAGAGAGGCCTGCGCTTCCAACCGACGGGCGGCAGCCGGGCCCCACAGATTCCAGTAGGCAAGAAGCAGCGCCTGACCATCGAGCGCCTGGCCAACGACGGCCGTGGCATCGTGTTCTTTGAAGGTCGCACCTGGTTTGTGGTGGGTGCCCTGGCCGGCGAAGAAGTGGAAGCGCGGGTGTTGGGCGCCCACGGCAAAGTGGTCGAGGCCCGCACCGAGCGCGTATTTACCGCCAGCGAACTGCGCCGCCCGGCACCCTGTGTGCACGCTGGCCGTTGCGGCGGTTGCAGCCTGCAACACTTGCCCCATGACGAACAGCTCGCCCTGAAACAGCGCATGCTCGCCGAGCAATTATCCCGCGTGGCCGGTGTCGAACCCCAAGAGTGGGCCGCGCCTTTGAGCGGGCCGGAATTCGGCTATCGCCGCCGCGCCCGCGTGGCTGTGCGCTGGGATGCCAAGGCGAAGAAACTTGAAGTCGGCTTTCGCGCCGTGGCCAGCCAGGACATCGTCGCCATCGATGATTGCCCGGTGCTGGTACAGGCCTTGCAGCCGATCATGCAGCGGTTGCCAAACATGCTGCGGCGCTTGAGCAAACCTCAGGCGTTGGGGCATGTGGAGTTGTTCAGCGGGTCGTCGATCGCCGTGTTGTTGCGACACATGGCGCCCTTGTCCGAAGCGGACCTGACGATCCTGCAGGAATTTTGTACTTTTCATGAAGCGCAATTGTGGCTGCATGGAGAGGGGCAGCCGCAACCCTTCGAACCGGACCAGGCCTTGGGCTATCGTCTGGAACAGTGGGATCTGCAGTTGGCGTACCGCCCGGGAGACTTCGTGCAGGTCAACGCCGGGGTCAACGCGGCGATGGTCGCCCAGGCCCTGGAATGGCTGGCGCCAAAGCCCGACGAGCGGGTGCTGGATTTGTTTTGTGGGTTGGGCAACTTCGCCTTGCCGCTGGCACGCCAAGTGCGGGAAGTGGTGGCGGTGGAAGGCGTGCAGGCCATGGTGGACCGGGCGGCACACAACGCTGTCAGCAATGATTTGCATAATGTGCAGTTTTTTCAGGCCGATTTGTCTCAGCCTTTGACCGACGCGGAGTGGGCCAAACAGGGCTTTTCTGCGGTACTCTTGGACCCACCCCGCGATGGTGCCCTGGAGGTTGTGCGCAAGCTCGCTACCCTGGGGGCTGATCGCCTGGTGTATGTGTCCTGCAATCCGGCAACGCTGGCGCGGGACACGGTCGAGTTGGTCAAGCAAGGCTACCGGCTAAAACGTGCCGGGATCCTCGACATGTTTCCCCAGACGGCCCATGTCGAGGCCATGGCGTTATTTGAAGCGGGCTAGGACGCCCGTTTAATCCGACTGGCCTGCATCTCCTGGGCCTGTGACCTGCCAGGGAGCGTGCACAAGCTTTTTTGTAAAGCAGGTCAGCGATGATTTTGACGCACTCAAGGTGCGTCGTAGGGAAGGTAAGCAAGATGGTACAGGTGAGAGCACACCAGCCGATCAACACCGACGGCAGTATCAATCTCGAGGCATGGCTGGATCATGCCATCAGTGTCGACCCGGCACTGGACCGTGAAGCCTTGAAAGCAGCCTGCGAGTTCGCTCGTGAGTCTGAACAGCAAGACAATGCGGCCAAGAACCTGTGGGCCGAAGGCACTTCAAGCTTTCGCACCGGGTTGGAAATCGCCGAGATCCTCGCCGATCTCAAGCTCGATCAGGATTCGCTGATTGCAGCGGTGCTGTATCGCGGCGTGCGCGAAGGGCATATTCAACTGCCCACCGTCAGCCAGCGTTTCGGCACCGTGGTGGCCAAGCTGATCGACGGCGTGCTGCGCATGGCGGCGATCAGTGCCAGCCTCAGCCCGCGCCAGTCCATGGTGCTGGGCACCCAGGGCCAGGTGGAAAACCTGCGCAAGATGCTGGTGGCGATGGTCGACGACGTACGCGTCGCGCTGATCAAGCTGGCCGAGCGCACCTGCGCGATTCGTGCGGTGAAAACCGCCGACGACGAAAAGCGCAACCGCGTCGCCCGCGAGGTGTTCGACATCTACGCGCCCCTGGCCCACCGCCTGGGCATTGGCCATATTAAGTGGGAACTGGAAGACTTGTCCTTCCGTTACCTCGAACCCGATCAATACAAACAGATCGCCACGCTGCTCCACGAGCGGCGGCTGGACCGTGAGCGTTTCATCGCCGACGTGATGAGCCAGTTGCGCACGGAATTGCAGGCCACCGGCGTTGAAGCCGACATCAGCGGCCGGGCCAAACACATCTATTCCATCTGGCGCAAAATGCAGCGCAAGGGCCTGGCTTTCAGCCAGATCTATGACGTGCGCGCCGTGCGCGTGCTGGTGCCGGAAATGCGCGACTGCTACACCGCGCTGGGTATCGTCCACACGCTGTGGCGGCACATCCCCAAGGAATTCGACGACTACATCGCCAACCCCAAGGAAAACGGTTACCGCTCGTTGCACACGGCAGTGATCGGCCCCGAGGGCAAGGTGCTGGAAGTACAGATCCGTACCCATGCGATGCACGAAGAGGCAGAGCTGGGTGTATGCGCTCACTGGCGCTACAAAGGCACCGACGTCAAGGCCGGGTCCAACCAGTACGAAGAGAAAATCTCCTGGTTGCGCCAGGTATTGGAATGGCATGAAGAGCTGGGCGACATCGGTGGTTTGGCCGACCAGTTGCGGGTGGACATCGAACCCGACCGGGTCTACATCTTCACCCCCGACGGCCACGCGATCGACCTGCCCAAGGGCGCCACGCCGCTGGATTTTGCCTACCGCGTGCACACCGAGATCGGCCACAACTGCCGTGGCGCGAAGATCAACGGGCGCATCGTGCCGCTCAACTACAGCCTGCAGACCGGTGAACAGGTCGAGATCATCACCAGCAAGCACGGTACGCCGAGCCGCGACTGGCTGAACCCGAACCTGGGCTACATCACCACCTCCCGGGCGCGGGCGAAGATTGTCCACTGGTTCAAATTGCAGGCGCGCGACCAGAACGTCGCCGCCGGCAAGACCTTGCTCGAACGCGAATTGGCGCGTCTTGGCCTGCCGCAGGTGGACTTCGACAAGCTGGCCGAAAAGGCCAACATGAAGATCGCCGAAGACATGTTTGCCGCCCTCGGTGCGGGCGATTTGCGCCTGGCGCAGTTGGTGAATCTGGCCCAGCAACTGGTTGAGCCGGAACGTGGCAGCGAGCAGTTGGAACTGATCCCGCGTAAAGCCACCGGCTACAAGCCGGGCAAGCGCGGCGATATCCAGATCCAGGGCGTGGGCAACCTGATGACGCAAATGGCCGGCTGCTGCCAGCCATTGCCGGGCGACGCTATCGTCGGTTACATCACCCAGGGACGTGGGGTGAGCATTCACCGCCAGGACTGTGCCTCGGTGTTGCAACTGGGCGGGCGTGAGCCGGAGCGGATCATCCAGGTCAGCTGGGGCCCGGTGCCGGTGTTGACCTATCCGGTGGACATCGTCATCCGTGCCTACGACCGTTCCGGCCTGCTGCGCGATGTGTCGCAGGTGCTGCTCAATGAGCGGATCAACGTGCTGGCGGTCAACACCCGCTCGAATAAAGAGGACAACACCGCATTGATGTCCCTGACCATCGAGATTCCGGGGCTGGACGCGTTGGGGCGGTTGCTGGGGCGTATTTCCCAGCTGCCGAACATCATTGAGACCCGGCGCAATCGGACACCATGAGTAGCTGGATGAGCGCGGACTAAAATGTGGGAGCGGGCTTGCTCGCGAAGGCGTCGTGTCAGTTGCCTGATATTTGACAGACACACCGCCTTCGCGAGCGAGCCCGCTCCCACAGTTGATCTTCAGCGTTCCCACTTCTGCGGAAAGAGACTGATGTATTCACTTGAAGACCTGCTGCACCTGATGAACCGCCTGCGCGACCCGCAATACGGTTGCCCGTGGGACATCAAGCAAACCTACGCCACCATCGTCCCCCACACCCTGGAAGAAGCCTACGAAGTCGCCGATGCCATCGAACGCGGGGATTTTGATCACCTGCAAGGTGAGCTGGGCGACCTGTTGTTCCAGGTGGTGTATTACAGCCAGCTGGCGCGGGAAGAAGGGCGCTTTGAATTTGCCGGGGTGATCGACAGCATTACCCGCAAACTGATTCGCCGTCACCCGCATGTGTTCCCCACCGGCGACTTGTATGCGCCGCTGGACATCCCGCAGTTGAGTGAAGAACAGGTCAAGGAACGCTGGGAGCAGATCAAGGCCGAGGAGCGTGCGGAAAAATCCGACGCACCGGAGCAACTGTCCTTGCTGGACGATGTGCCCACAGCCTTGCCGGCGCTTTCCCGTGCCGCCAAATTGCAAAAGCGCGCCGGGCAGGTGGGGTTCGACTGGCCGGCCGCGTTGCCGGTGGTGGATAACGTACGCGAAGAGCTGGATGAAGTGCTGGAGGCCATGGCCGATAACGACCCGGCAGCCATCGCGGATGAGGTGGGCGACCTGCTGTTTGCGGCGGTCAACCTGGCCCGTCACCTCCAGGTCGACCCGGAAGCGGCCTTGCGTTTAGCCAACGCCAAATTCGAACGACGTTTCCGATTTATCGAACAGGCATTGCGCGACACACGCCAATCCATAGAAGATTGCACCCTCGAAGAGTTGGACGCCCTGTGGGGCGAAGCCAAACGCCAGGAAAAGAATCTGTCCAGCTGCGGCTGAGCCGTTGCCCAAGTGAGTAAGCACCATGAGCATTTCCCTTCGCGACCAGTTGCTCAAAGCAGGCCTGGTCAACCAAAAGCAGGCCAAGCAGGTCGGCAAAGAGAAACAGAAACAGCAGCGGCTAGTGCATAAAGGCCAGGTCGCAGCCGACGATAGCCAGGCGCGCCTGGCTATCGAAGCCCATGCCGAGAAGGTTAAGCGTGATCAGGAGCTGAACCGTCAGCAGCAGGAAAAAGCCGAGGCCAAGGCCCGCGTTGCCCAGGTCAAGCAACTGATCGAAACCTCGCGCCTGCCCAAGCTGACCACTGAGGACTACTACAACTTCGTGGACGACAAGAAGGTCAAGCGCCTGTCGGTCAACACGCTGATGCGTAACAAGCTGAGCAACGGCTCCCTGGCGATCGTGCATCACGGTGGCGGTTACGAGGTAATCCCGCGCGAAGCCGCGCTGAAGATCCAGGAGCGGGCGCCGGAGCGTATTGTCCAGATGAACGTCCTGACCGAAAGCCAGGTGCCGGATGAGGATGATCCGTACGCCGCCTACCAGATCCCTGACGATCTGATGTGGTAATGCGTTAGAAACCACATTGTGGCGAGGGAGCTTGCTGTGGTGAGTAAGCTTGCTGTGGCGAGGGAGCTTGCTCCCGCTGGGGCGCGAAGCGCCCCCAAAATCCCAACCCCCAACCCCCAAAAACACAAACCCCGCTCAAAAGGCGGGGTTTGTGTTTTTAGATATTCCAGCTGCGTGGGGCTGGCTACCTACAGGATTTCAGAGTTTCAGGAGCTTTGCGCCTGGCGTTTCATCTCAAGGGTCTCGAGCTCGTTTTTATAATTATGAGCTTCGGTCTCGTCGTGAAACATGCCGACCAGCAGGTCTTGCTGGTGTACATCCCAGATGTGAATCCCGTGGGCTACTGCTTCATGGGACATATGTTCATCGTCGCGTTCAGTTACTTTTACAGTCATCTGCTTGCTCCAATCTCTGGTTGATCTGCGGCAAGGCGTCGCAGGCCTTTGTTATATGATTTGTTAGCTTGCTAAGTAAATAACCAGGAATTGCAACACACCTTTACAGGATTTGCAGTAATCGCCCGAGCCCACGGAAACCGCGACATTGCGTCGCAGGGCGCTGAGTTATATGACAAAAGTTTCATGTTGGCGTCAGGTGACAGGCGAAAAAAAGCCCCGCATGCGCGGGGCTCTTTCACTGTGCTGAGGATCAGCTGCCTTTGACAGCCTTGCCGTCAACGGTACCGTCTTGCAGCATGATGTTGTATTCCTTGCCGTCGGTCTCGACCTGACGCAGGGCAACCAGGATGCCGCCCCAGTCCTTGGCAAACCACATTTGGGTAATGCGCTTGCTTTGAGTCGGGTCACGCACGCGCTCGACCTTGATTGCATCGATGGAGCCGGCTTTGGTCTGGACCTTTTCCGGGCCGATCACGCGGAAGTCGTAGGTGTCGACATCAGTGCCTTCGACGACGTTGTAGCTCATGCTTTTCTTGCCGGCGGCAACATCGCGCTGCAATGCCAACTGGTAAGTCGACTTATCGAGCATGCCGCTTTGAAGGGCCACGTTGACCGGGTCCTTGTTTTCAAAGCCGGTGACTTTCTTGGCCGTCTGATCGAAGTCGAGGTTGATCTTCTTCGTCTTGCCGAGGCCGCCGCGTTCGAAGGTGTAGCTCACCGGCTGCAGGGCATCTTTGTCGAAACGAATCACGCTGGTTTCAGTCAGGCTGGCGATCATCATGGAAGCCTTGAAATTCAAGGTCCAGCTGCCGTTGTCATTCTTGGTCAGGCTACGTTCTGCCGAACCACTCATGGGCAACTGTTTCCAGTCGGCGGTGTAGCTCGCGGAGAAAGGGTGAAGGTCTGCCGCTTGCACGGCAGGCAAGGCGAACAGCGCAAAGGCGAAGAGCAGGGCGCGACGCATAAAGTCTCCTAGGTTCGAATCAAGTGGCCGCTGGCCGCAAGTAACTGACCGTCCAATAATGCACCGTGGTCGCCAAGAATCAACCGCCCCTCAGCGAACCAGCGAACAGCCAGCGGGTAAATCCTGTGTTCCTGGGTGTGAACCCGTTGCGCAAGCGTCTGCGCAGAGTCCGCAGACTCTACCGGAACTACTGCCTGTACGACCAGAGGCCCGCCATCGAGTTCCTCGGTAACAAAGTGCACGCTGCAGCCGTGCTCGGTGTCGCCGGCCTCCAGGGCACGCTGGTGGGTGTGTAACCCTTTGTATTTGGGCAGCAGGGACGGGTGGATATTCAGCAGTCGCCCGTTGTAGTGGCGCACGAAGTCAGCGCTGAGAATGCGCATGAAGCCGGCCAGTACCACGAGTTTGGGGTTGAAGGCGTCGATCAGTTCGATCAAGGCGCTGTCGAAGGCCTCGCGACCTTCGAAGGCCTTGTGATCCAGGGAGCGGGTGTCGATACCCGCGTCCCTGGCGCGTTGCAGGCCGTAGGCGTCGCTGCGGTTGGAGATCACCGCAGCGATGCGTACCGGGCTGTCGCCGGTACGCGTGCTATCGATCAGGGCCTGCAAGTTACTGCCGGTGCCGGAGAGCAGCACCACGACATCACAGGTTGCAGGCATCAGTGCGCCTTAAGGTTCTTCAGTTCAACCTGAGCCGCGCCTTCAGGAGCGGTGGCGATCTGACCGATGACCCAAGGCTGCTCGCCGGCTTCACGCAAGACGTTCAGCGCGGTTTCAACGTGCTCTTGAGCCACGCAGATGACCATGCCCACGCCGCAGTTCAGCACGCGGTGCATCTCGCTTTCGTTGACGTTGCCTTTCTCTTGCAGCCAGTCGAAGACTGCCGGGCGCTGCCAGCTGGCCACGTCGACAATCGCCTGGGCGCCTTTAGGCAGTACGCGCGGGATGTTGTCCAGCAGGCCGCCACCGGTGATGTGGGCCATGGCCTTGACTGCGCCGGTGTCCTTGATCAGCTTGAGCAGCGGCTTCACGTAGATACGGGTCGGGGCCATCAGCAGGTCGGTCAAAGGCTTGCCGTCGAGCTGGATGGTTTCGATATCGGCGCCGGACACTTCGATGATCTTGCGGATCAGCGAGTAGCCGTTGGAGTGCGGGCCGGACGATGGCAGGGCCAGCAGGGCGTCACCGGCGGCGACTTTGGAGCCGTCGATGATTTCGGATTTTTCGACAACGCCGACGCAGAAACCGGCCAGGTCGTAGTCTTCGCCTTCGTACATGCCTGGCATTTCAGCGGTTTCGCCGCCGACCAGGGAGCAGCCGGACAGTTCGCAGCCAGCGCCAATGCCGGTAACCACTTGGGTCGCGGTCTCGACGTTGAGCTTGCCGGTGGCGTAGTAGTCAAGGAAGAACAGTGGCTCGGCGCCGCACACCACCAGATCGTTCACACACATGGCAACCAGGTCGATGCCGATGCTGTCGTGCTTGTTCAGGTTCAGTGCCAGGCGCAGCTTGGTGCCCACACCGTCGGTGCCGGAGACCAATACAGGCTGCTTGTAGCCGGCCGGGATCTCGCAGAGGGCGCCAAAACCGCCCAGGCCGCCCATGACTTCGGGGCGCGCAGTGCGCTTGGCGACGCTCTTGATGCGTTCGACCAATGCTTCACCGGCGTCGATGTCTACACCGGCGTCCTTGTAGCTCAGGGAGGGTTGCTTGCTCATGATCCAGGCCTTTAGGGGGGATTCAGGGGTAACGACCGAATGCGGCGGGTATACCGAAACCTGAAGTTTCAGCATGGCCTGCCATTGACGGTCTGCGAAGGCGCGCGATTTTATCAGGCTTGAGGGGCAGCGGCCATCCTCGGGCCGACGGGCAGGGGCAATAGCTGTTAAAAAATTGCTAATCGAGTCGGTCACGGGCCGTATTAAGGTATAGCCTTTAACTCGCTATCGTTATGACAGTACAAAAACTTACCGAGACCCTGTGAATGTTTTGCCGGTCGCTGTGGTCACAGCCTTGCTCAACAGTGTTCACGCGGTCTGTTCCAACCGCTTATTTTGCCGTTCGGGAATCTTCTTTCATGGGTCTGAGTAAATATTTTTTTGTGGGCTGTTTGTCGTTGGTCAGCCTGGCGAGTCATGCCGAAACCCTCAATGGCCTCTATCAAGTGCTGGAGCCAGTCAGCAGCCAGTCTCCCCAGGAGCGTGACCAGGCTACCCAGCGTGCCCTGCAAACCCTGGTGATCCGCCTGACCGGCGACGCCAAGGCCGCCGATGGCCCAGGCCTGGCGGCCATTCGCAAGGACCCGCAACAGATCATCAGCCAGTACGGCTACGACGCAGGCCCTCCGGAAAGCCTGCAGGTGGATTTCGACCCCGTCAGTACCGATCGCGCCCTGCGTGGCGCAGGCCTGGCGCTGTGGGGCAGCAATCGGCCGTCGATCCTCGGTTGGTGGCTGAACGACTCCGTCGACGGCAGCAGCCTGGTAGGCGATGGCCAAGCCATCGCCCAGCCGTTGCGCCGCGCGGCCCAGCACCGTGGGTTGCCTTTGCGCCTGCCGTTGGGTGATTTGGACGAACAAATCGTCGCCACCGCTCCGAATCTTGAAAGCCCCGACGCCACGCCACTGCGTGCCGCGTCCGAACGTTATGGCGCCGACGCCTTGCTGGCGGTGCATGCCCGCGAAGACGGTGGCCAATGGTCGGCCAAGTGGCGCCTGTGGTTGGGCGATAAAAGTGAGCAGGGCACCGCCACCGGTACTGACACCGCCACGCTGGCCGACGCCGTGCTGCTGGCTGTCAGCGAACGCCTGGCCCCGCGCTTTGCGGTCAAGGCCGGCGCTGCCACCAGCGATCAGTTGCTGGAAGTGCAGGGCATGAACCTGGAACATTACGCCGCCCTGGGTCACCTGCTGGAGCCGTTCGGTGCCCAGCCGGTGCGGGTGGATGGCACTCGCATCGTCTATCGTGTAAATGGCAGCGCCGAGCAGTTGCGCACCCAGTTGAGCCTGGCCAAGTTGCAAGAAATCCCGGCGGGTGAAGCGCCGGCTCCGCAGCCGGTGGTGGAAGGTGCACAACCGGCGCCGGTCGAGCCGACGCCGCAACTACGTTTTCATTGGTAAACCTTCCTTCTTATATAGAAGCAGGAAGCAAATAACAGAGGGAAGGGTTTATGGCGGATACGCGTCGTTGGGTGTGGATTGGCGGGGTCGTCCTGCTGTGCGTTTTTGTGTTCCTGCTGCATTCGATCCTGACGCCGTTTCTGGTCGCGTTGCTGCTGGCCTATCTGTTCGATCCCGTGGTGGATCGCCTGGAAAAGATCGGCCTGTCACGTACCTGGGGAGTGGTGGCGGTGTTTGCGTTGTTCACTTTGATCATCACGGCGCTGGTGCTGGTGCTGGTGCCGATGCTGGCCAAGCAGTTGTTCAAGCTCTATGAACTGGCGCCGCAGATGCTCGACTGGCTGCAACACACGGCCATGCCGTGGGCGCAGGCCAAGTTGGGGCTGGCAGATGGCTTCTGGAAGTTCGACAAGGTCAAGGCCGCCATCAGTGAGCACATGGGCCAGACCACTGACATCGTCGGCGTGGTGTTGAGCCAGGCCACGGCTTCAAGCCTGGCGCTGATCGGCTGGCTGACCAACCTCGTGCTGATCCCGGTCGTGGCGTTCTACCTGCTGCGGGACTGGGACATCATGATGGCCAAGATCCGCGGCCTGCTGCCACGCGACCGTGAGGAGCGCATCGTCTCCCTGGCCGAGGAGTGTCATGAGGTGCTTGGCGCCTTCGTTCGTGGCCAGTTGCTGGTGATGCTGGCGCTGGGGATCATCTATGCGGCGGGGCTGATGGCTATTGGTCTGGAGCTGGGGCTGTTGATCGGCCTGATCGCCGGGCTGGCGGCCATCGTGCCGTATATGGGTTTTGTGATTGGTATCGGTGCGGCGCTGGTGGCCGGGCTGTTCCAGTTCCACGGCGACCTGTACCCGATGCTTGGGATTGTCGCGGTGTTCATGGTCGGCCAGGCCCTGGAAGGCATGGTGCTGACGCCGTTGCTGGTGGGTGACCGGATCGGTCTGCACCCGGTGGCAGTGATCTTTGCGATCCTGGCGGGCGGCGAGCTGTTCGGCTTCACCGGGATCCTGCTGGCGCTGCCGGTGGCGGCGGTGATCATGGTGTTGGTGCGCCATGTGCACGACCTGTACAAGGACTCGGACATGTACTCCGGGGTCGACGAACCGGAGTTGTAACCGCAGTATCACAAACCCGGCTCAAGGCCGGGTTTGTCTTTTATGGGCTCTGGCGTTTCGCCATTGCGTCAAACAATCTTCACCAAATCCAACAAGTTAACGCAAACCTTTGATTTTGCTTGTGGTCTGCTGCATTGTGCGCCCGGCGTCACGGGTATAAACTTTGCAAACTTTACACAGAGGTCACTAACGGTTCGATTGGAACCGTTCAGTCAGCATGAAACCGATTCAGCTGCCCCTAGGTGTGCGTCTGCGTGACGACGCCACCTTTATCAATTACTACCCAGGCGCCAATGCCGCTGCACTCGGCTATGTCGAGCGGCTCTGCGAAGCCGACGCCGGGTGGACCGAAAGCCTGATCTACCTCTGGGGCAAGGACGGCGTGGGGCGTACCCACTTGTTACAGGCCGCTTGCCTGCGCTTCGAACAGATGGGTGAACCGGCGGTGTACCTGCCGCTGGCGGAGCTGCTGGATCGCGGTATCGAGATCCTCGACAACCTTGAACAATACGAACTGGTGTGCCTGGATGATTTGCAGGCGGTAGCGGGGCGGGCGGATTGGGAAGAGGCGCTGTTCCATCTGTTCAACCGTTTGCGGGACAGTGGTCGGCGTTTGTTGATTGCCGCGTCCACCTCTCCACGTGAGCTGCCGGTGAACCTGGCGGACTTGAAGTCACGGCTGACCCTGGCGTTGATTTTCCAGATGCGCCCATTGTCCGACGAAGACAAATTGCGTGCCCTGCAACTGCGTGCTTCCCGCCGTGGATTGCACCTGACGGATGAAGTCGGGCATTTTATCCTCACCCGTGGCACCCGCAGCATGAGTGCACTGTTCGACTTGCTCGAACAGCTCGATCAGGCCTCCTTGCAGGCCCAGCGCAAGCTGACCATTCCCTTCCTGAAGGAAACCCTCGGCTGGTAGCCAGCCCTTTAAAATCGCGGTTTTCGGCAAATTCCAGGCGCCAGAAATCCTGCGTTTTGGCCGTTTTGGCCACGCAAATGGGGTCCATGGGGTGTTAAGGGCTTAGATGTCATCGTTCAAACAAGAAGTCACATAGATCACGATTGAATTTGCAAATGGATGTGATAGAAGGCATAGTCTCGGCTTCTTTACACATCAGCCACGGTCGTGCCCATGCTAAATCGCTTCGCACCCCTCGTGCCTCTCGCACTCGTTACCCTGTTGTTTGGTTGCGCCACCCACACTCAAAACGTGGCTGAGCAGCAAAAACCAGTACAGCAGTCCCAGGCAAAATTCGTTGCGTCGCAGTCTTCCACTGTTTATCAGGAAGAGATCGCAACTGAAAAAGAACTCGCCGACTTCGCCGGCGCCAAGCCTTACCAGCTTCCAGTTCTGGCCGACAGCATTCTCGAACGCGGCATGTCCCTGATCGGTACCCGTTACCGTTTCGGCGGTACCTCTGAAGCCGGTTTCGACTGCAGCGGTTTCATCGGCTACCTGTTCCGCGAGGAAGCTGGCATGAATCTGCCGCGCTCCACCCGCGAAATGATCAACGTGGATGCACCGTTGGTCGCACGAAACAACCTCAAGCCCGGTGATCTGCTTTTCTTTAGTACGGCTGGCCGTGGTCGCGTCAGTCACGCCGGTATCTACCTCGGCGACAACCAGTTTATCCACTCCAGCAGCCGCCGCAGCGGTGGTGTGCGAGTCGACAACCTGGGCGACAGCTACTGGAGCAAAACCTTCATCGAAGCCAAGCGCGCCCTGGCGATGGCCCCGACTACCGTTACCGCTAGCAAGTAAAGTTAAAGTGATACTTGAAGTTTGACGTGTAAGCGCTAGAATCCCTGGACATTGTTGTAAATTGATCGCGCGAGCTTTGCTTGCGCGTTCTGTTTTTCAACGTTCGGCAGCGAAAGCCGCATCCAGATCAGGATTGTTCTGCCCATGTCGACCTCGGCCCGCCTAATTCTTCTTGTTTGCGCCGCGCTCCTCAGCGCCTGCGCAAGCCGTCCTCCGCCGGCTCCCGTGGCCGTCAAGCCCAAGCCGGTGTTCAATACCTACGCCACCCAAAGTTTCTCGCCTGCGGCCGAAGACGTGCTTTTTCGTGCGCTGGGCCTGGTCGGCACGCCTTATCGTTGGGGCGGCAACACGCCGGACTCGGGGTTTGATTGCAGTGGCTTGATCGGTTTCGTCTACCGTGACGCGGCAGGCATCTCTCTGCCACGCACCACTCGCGAGCTGATCGTGATGCGCGCCCAGGACGTGAGCGAAAACAACCTGCAGACCGGCGACCTGATCTTCTTCGCCACCGGCGGCGGCTCGCAGGTCAGCCACGCCGGGATCTACGTAGGTGAAGGCCGCTTTGTGCATGCGCCGCAAACCGGCGGTACGGTGAAGCTGGACACATTGTCCAAGGCCTATTGGCAGAACGCCTACCTGAGCGCCAAGCGCGTGTTGCCGGCCGAGCACCTGGCACGAAACCCCTAGGAAAACACGAAACCAAATGTGGGAGCGGGCTTGCTCGCGAATGCAGTGTGTCAGTCACCTAATTGTCGGCTGATCCACCGTATTCGCGAGCAAGCCCGCTCCCACATTTGTTTTGCGGTGTTTGCGAAGTTGGCTATTTAGCCGCCGACACTCGCCACACCTTATTCCCCACGTCATCCGCCACCAGCAAATCCCCCTGCTTGTCGATCACCACACCGACCGGACGGCCCATGGCTTTCTCATCGCTGTTGAGGAAGCCGGTCAGCACATCCACCGGCTGGCCTTTCGGTTTGCCGCCTTCAAACGGCACGAAGATCACCTTGTAGCCACTGTGGGGCTTGCGGTTCCACGAACCATGTTGGCCGATAAACGCGCCATGGCTGAACTGCGCCGGTAACTTGCTGCCCTCGGCAAAGGTCAGTCCCAAGGAGGCTGTGTGCGGACCCACCGCGTAGTCCGGTGCAATCGTCTTGGCCACCAGCTCCGGGTTCTGCGGATTCACGCGCCCATCCACGTGCTGCCCGTAGTAACTGAATGGCCAGCCATAGAAGGCGCCATCCTTGACCGAGGTGATGTAGTCCGGCACCAGGTCGCTGCCGATTTCATCCCGCTCGTTGACTGCCGTCCATAGCTTGCCGCTTTGCGGTTCCCAGGCCATGCCGTTGGGGTTGCGCAGGCCGGAGGCGAAGATGCGGTGCTGGCCGGTGGCGCGGTCCACTTCCCAGATCGCGGCGCGGCCTTGCTCCGCTTCCAGGCCGTTTTCCCCCACGTTGCTGTTGGAGCCTACGCTGACGTACAGCTTGCTGCCGTCCTTGCTGGCGATCACGTTCTTGGTCCAGTGATGGTTAATGCTGCCGCCTGGCAGGTCGGTGACGGTGGTGCCGGCGTCCTTGATCGAGGTTTCCCCTGGCTGATAAGGGAAGCGCAGCAATTTGTCCGAATCGGCCACATACAGGTCGTTGCCCACCAGTGTCATGCCGAACGGCGAGTTCAGGTTCTCCAGGAACACCGTGCGGGTTTCGGCCACACCGTCGTGGTCGGCGTCCCGCAGCAGGGTGATGCGGTTCGGGCTGGGCACGGCGGCCCCGGCACGGCCCATGACTTTTTCCATCACCCAGCCACGAATGCCCTTGGCATCGTCTGGCTTGGGCGGTGCGTTGGTTTCCGCCACCAGTACATCGCCATTGGGCAGTACGTACAGCCAGCGCGGGTGATCCAGGCCTTCGGCAAACGCGGCCACCTGGGTGCCTGCCGCTGGGGTCGGCTTGGCGCCTTCGGGCCAGCCGATGGCCGGGGCGATGTTTACCGTGGGGATCAGGGTTTTATTCGGTTCCGGCAGCTTGGGCGAGGGCCCGGTGCCGTCGGACACTTGCAGGGTAGAGCTTTCGCCACAGGCGGCGAGGGTGCCGGCGACCATGATCAGTAGGGCAAGTCGGGTCTTGTGCATGGTTTTCTCCTTAATACCTGTAGGGTAGAGGCGTGTAGCGGCTCGATGGTTCACGCGCATGTCCGGCTTTAATTGACGCTCCACCCCCAACCCACTAACCTTCGCGGCTTGTTTCAGGTGCTCTGTGGCGTACGCGCCGACTGAGTGAAACAGGGAAGCCGGTGAGTGAGCGCATTTTTCTACAGTGCCGCCACGATCCCGGCGCTGCCCCCGCAACGGTAAATGAGTCAAGACGGTGCCTTAAGCCACTGTATCGCCCGCGATATGGGAAGGCGCACCCTCGGCATCCAATGCCACTCATGAGCCCGGAGACCGGCCTGATCCATCCAACAGCATCACGGTGGGCGATGCTTGGCTGTCTGTATGTGTCTTTTTCCTGCCCGCCGTTTTTGTCCAGCCCCAACGGAGAGCTGCCATGACTGAATCCCCCGATCGTGACGAACGCCACCTGGCGCGCATGCTGCGCAAAAAAGCCGTGATTGATGAGCGCATTGCCAATTCACCGAACGAGTGCGGGTTGCTGCTGGTGCTCACCGGCAACGGCAAAGGCAAGAGCAGTTCTGCTTTTGGCATGCTGGCGCGGGCCATGGGCCACGGCATGCAGTGCGGCGTGGTGCAGTTCATCAAGGGCCGCAACAGCACCGGCGAAGAACTGTTCTTCCGCCGTTTCCCCGAGCAGGTGCGCTTCCACGTAATGGGCGAAGGTTTTACCTGGGAAACCCAGGACCGTGCGCGCGACATCGTGGCCGCCGAAGCCGCCTGGGCGGTCTCCCGGGAAATGCTGCAGAACCCGGCCATCGGCCTGGTGGTGCTGGATGAGCTGAACATCGCCCTCAAGCACGGCTATCTTGACCTGGACCAGGTACTCAGCGACCTGCAGGCCCGCCCGCCGATGCAACACGTGCTGGTCACCGGCCGTGGCGCGAAATCTGAATTGATCGAAATGGCCGACACCGTGACGGAAATGGGCATGCTCAAGCATGCGTTCCAGGCCGGTATCAAGGCACAGAAAGGCATCGAACTTTGAATCAGCCCCGTCACTGTCCTGCTGTGCTGATCGCCGCGCCGGCGTCCGGCCAGGGCAAAACCACCGTCACCGCCGCTCTCGCCCGTTTGCACCGCAACCTGGGGCGTAAGGTGCGGGTGTTCAAATGCGGCCCGGACTTTCTGGACCCGATGATCCACGAGCGCGCCAGTGGTGCGCCGGTCTATCAGTTGGACATGTGGATGGTGGGCGAGCAGGAAAGTCGCCGGTTGCTGTGGGAAGCGGCGGGGGAAGCCGACCTGATCCTGATCGAAGGCGTGATGGGCCTGTTCGACGGCACGCCCTCCAGCGCCGACCTGGCGCGGCACTTTGGTGTGCCGGTACTGGCGGTGATCGACGGCACGGCCATGGCCCAGACCTTCGGCGCCCTGGCATTGGGCCTGGCGCGTTACCAGCCGGACCTGCCGTTTGCCGGCGTACTGGCCAACCGTGTCGGCACGCTGCGCCATGCGCAACTGCTTGAAGGCAGCCTCACCGAAGGCCTGCGCTGGTACGGCGCACTGTCCCGAGACACCGGCATCGAGTTGCCCAGCCGCCACCTCGGCCTGGTGCAGGCCAGTGAACTGAACGACCTCGACTTGCGCCTCGACGCCGCCGCCCAAGCCTTGGGCAGCAGCTGTGAGGTAGCGCTGCCACCGCCGGTGGAGTTCGCCGCACCCGAGGTGATCGAGACTGAGCCGTTACTGGCCGGCGTACGCATCGCCGTGGCCCGTGACGAAGCCTTCGCCTTTACCTATGGCGCCAGCCTCGACCTGCTGCGGGCGATGGGCGCCGAACTGTGCTTCTTCTCGCCGATTCGTGACCGCGCATTGCCCGAAGCTGACAGCCTCTACCTGCCCGGCGGTTACCCGGAACTGCATCACCAGGCGCTGTCGGAAAATACCGCGATGCTGGACGCCATCCGCGCCCATCACGCTGCCGGTAAGCCGCTGCTGGCCGAATGCGGCGGCATGCTCTATCTGCTGGATTCGCTCACCGATGTCGACGGTACCCGTGCCGAACTGGTGGGCCTGCTCCAGGGCGATGCCGTGATGCAAAAGCGCCTGGCGGCACTGGCGCTGCAAAACGTCGAACTGCCCGAAGGCCTGTTGCGCGGCCACACCTACCATCATTCGTTGACCAGCACCGAGTGGCAGCCGATTGCCCGGGGCCTGAGCCCTAATGGAGGGCGCGGCGCCGAGGCGGTTTATCGTCAGGGCCGGATGACGGCTTCCTACGTACACTTTTACTTCCCGTCCAACCCGACGGCGGTGGCTGCCTTGTTTGCGCCAAGCCTTGAGGCCGCCATCGCAGGCAAGCCTGCTCCCACACTTGACCGAGTTGAAACGCCATCTACGGTGGGAGCGGGCTTGCCCGCGATGAGGCCATGACTGACAACGCCTTTCCGGAAGCCGATCGCGAAGCCGTCTACCGCGCCATCGCCGAGCGCCGCGACATGCGCCACTTCAGCGGCGGCGCCGTCGCGCCTGAATTGCTCCACCGCCTGCTGCAAGCCGCCCACCAGGCGCCCAGCGTCGGGTTGATGCAGCCCTGGCGTTTTATCCGCATCAGCGACCGCAACCTGCGCGGCCAGATCCAGCAGTTGGTGGAAGAAGAACGGGTACGCACCGCCGAGGCCCTTGGCGAGCGCTCCGACCAGTTCATGAAGCTCAAGGTCGAAGGCATCAACGACTGCGCCGAAGTACTGGTGGCGGCGTTGATGGACGATCGCGAACGGCATATCTTCGGGCGCCGCACCATGCCGGAAATGGACATGGCGTCGTTGTCCTGTGCGATCCAGAATCTATGGCTGGCAGCCCGCGTCGAAGGGCTGGGCATGGGCTGGGTCTCGCTGTTCGAGCCCCAGGCCCTGGCCGACCTGCTGGGCCTGCCGCCCGGCGCCAAGCCGCTGGCTGTGTTGTGCCTGGGCCCGGTGACCGAGTTCTACCCGGCACCGATGTTGCAGCTCGAAGGCTGGACCGAACCACGGCCACTGAGTGACATGCTGTATGAGAATGTTTGGGGAGTGAGTCAATGAGTGTGGCCTTGCTGAGTGTCGCTGCGGTGGCGCTGGATGCGCTGTTGGGCGAGCCCAGGCGCTGGCATCCGCTGGTGGCGTTCGGCAATTTTGCCGGGCGCATCGAGCAGCGTTTCAACTCCGGCGGCCGTGGCTGGCGCAGCCATGGCGTCACTGCCTGGGTGATCGCGGTGGTGCCGCTGACCCTGTTGGCCACGGCCCTCTCGTGGGCGCCTTACATCGGTTGGGTCCTGGAAATCCTTGCGTTGTATTGCGCCCTCGGCATGCGCAGCCTCGGCGAACACGTGCTGCCGGTGGCGCAAGCGCTGCGCAGCGATGACCTGGACGAAGCGCGCAAACGCGTCAGCTACCTGGTCAGTCGCCAGACCAGCGAGCTGGACCGCACTGAAGTTGCCCGTGCGGCCACCGAATCGGTGCTGGAAAACGGCAGCGATGCGGTATTTGCGGCGCTGTTCTGGTTTGTGGTCGCTGGCGTGCCCGGCGTGGTGCTCTATCGTCTGAGCAACACCCTGGATGCCATGTGGGGCTATCGCAATGAACGCTTTGAGCGTTTCGGCTGGGCTGCGGCCAAGATCGACGATGTGCTCAACTACATTCCGGCGCGCCTGGTGGCGTTGACCTACGCGCTGCTGGGCAAAAGCCGCCTGGCCCTCAAATGCTGGCGCACCCAGGGCCCGACCTGGGACAGCCCCAATGCTGGCCCTGTGATGGCGGCGGGGGCTGGCGCCCTTGGGGTGGAGCTGGGTGGCGCGGCGATTTATCACGGCGAGCTGCACCAGCGCCCGCAACTGGGCGAAGGGCCGCCCGCGGATGCGGACTCCATCGAGCGCGGCTGGCAACTGGTGCAGCGCGGCGTGTGGCTGTGGTTGCTGATCCTGTGTGTGGGGGCTGAGTTTTATGCTTGAGCACGGTGGCCGCTTGCGCAAGGCGGCGTTGAATTACGGTATTGCAGAGGCCGATTGGCTGGACCTGTCCAGTGGCCTGGCGCCATGGCCGTTTCCGATCCCGGACATCCCGCTGCGGGCCTGGGCGCGCCTGCCTGAAACCGATGACGGCCTGGAACAGGCCGCCTGCGAATATTACGGCGCGACCCACGTACTGCCCGTGGCCGGCTCCCAGGCCGCGATCCAGTTATTGCCGCGCCTGCGCCGGACGGGCAAGGTTGGTGTGCTGTCGCCGTGTTACGCCGAACACGCCGAAGCCTGGCGTCGCGCCGGGTACATCGTGCGCGAAGTACTGGAGCAGGAAGTCGACTTCTTCCTCGAGAGCCTCGACGTGCTGGTGGTGGTCAACCCCAACAATCCCACCGGCCTGAGCCTGACGCCGCAACGCCTGCTGGACTGGCATGCACGCTTGGCCCAGCGCGGTGGCTGGCTGGTGGTGGATGAAGCCTTTATGGACATCACCCCGCAGTTGAGCCTGGCAAGCCAGGCCCATCAAGTCGGCCTGATCGTGCTGCGCTCGTTCGGCAAGTTCTTCGGCCTGGCTGGCGTGCGGCTGGGTTTCGTACTGGCTGAGCGCAATCTGCTCAAGCTGCTCGCCGAACAGGTGGGGCCGTGGGCCGTCAGCGGGCCGACGCGGGTGCTTGGGCAAGTCTGCCTGCGCGATACCGTCGGCCATGCGCAACAGCGGCTGCGTTGCGAGTCGGCCAGCCAGCGTCTGTTTGACCTGCTTGAACGCCATGGCTTGCGACCTCAGGGCGGCTGCGGGTTGTTTCAGTGGATGATCACGGACCGCGCAGAACAGCTGCATGAATTCATGGCTCAGCGCGGTATTTTGCTGCGCCTGTTTGTCGACAACAGCAGCTTGCGTTTCGGCCTGCCGGATACCGAGGCCGACTGGTTACGGCTGGAACAGGCGCTGAGCGCCTACAGGGAAGCCTCATGAGTACCTTGATGGTGCAGGGCACCACATCCGACGCGGGCAAAAGTACGTTGGTGACCGCGCTGTGTCGCTGGCTGGTGCGCCAGGGCATCCCGGTGGTGCCCTTCAAGCCGCAGAACATGGCACTCAACAGCGCCGTGACTCCCGAAGGCGGGGAAATCGGCCGAGCCCAGGCGGTGCAGGCCCAGGCCGCGAACCTGGCGCCCCACACCGACATGAACCCGGTGCTGCTCAAGCCCAACAGCGACACAGGCTCCCAAGTGATTATCCACGGGCGCGCCGTGACCACCATGAACGCCGTGGCTTATCACGATTACAAAGCCATCGCGATGCAGGCGGTGCTGGCCTCTCATGCGCGGTTGAGTGCGGCGTATCCGGTGGTGATGGTCGAGGGCGCGGGTTCGCCGGCCGAGATCAACCTGCGGGCGAATGACATTGCCAACATGGGCTTTGCCGAAGCGGTGGACTGCCCGGTGCTGCTGATTGCCGACATCAATCGCGGCGGGGTGTTTGCGCACTTGGTGGGCACGCTGGAATTGTTGTCACCCACCGAACAGGCGCGGGTCAAAGGCTTCATCATCAATCGCTTTCGCGGCGATATCGCGCTGTTGCAGCCGGGGCTGGATTGGCTGGAGGCGCGTACGGGCAAGCCGGTGGTGGGGGTGCTGCCGTATGTGATGGATCTGCATCTGGAGGCGGAGGACGGTATCGACCAGCGCCAGATCGACAAGGCGGCGCAAGTGCTCAAGGTGGTGGTGCCGGTATTGCCGCGGATCAGTAATCACACGGATTTTGATCCGTTGCGGTTGCATCCGCAGGTGGATTTGCAGTTTGTGGGGCCGGGGCAGGCGATTCCTGCGGCGGACCTGATTATTTTGCCGGGCTCGAAGAGTGTGCGCAGTGATTTGGCGTATTTGCGGGCCAACGGGTGGGACACGGCGGTGGCGCGGCATCTGCGTTATGGCGGGAAGGTGCTGGGGATTTGTGGTGGGTTGCAGATGCTTGGGGAGCAGGTGCATGACCCGCTCGGGTTGGAAGGGCCTTGCGGGTCGAGTGCGGGGTTGGGGTTGTTGGCGTTCAGTACGACCCTGGAGGAGGAGAAGCAGCTGCGTAATGTGCGCGGGCGGTTGTTGCTGGAGGATGCCGAGGTGAGTGGGTATGAGATCCACGCGGGCGTTACCAGTGGCGCTGGTTTGGTGCGGGCTGCGGTGCAGTTGGACGATGGGCGTCGGGATGGGGCTCAGAGTGAGGATGGGCAGATTTTTGGGACCTATTTGCATGGGTTGTTTGAGGCTCCGGCGGCCTGTAGTGCTTTGTTGCGTTGGGCCGGGTTGGAAGATGTGCAAGAGGTGGATTATCACGGGTTGCGGGAGCGGGATATTGAGCGGTTGGCGGATTTGGTAGAGCGGCATTTGGATACGGGGTTGTTGCGTTCGTTGTGTGGGGTTTGAGTTGTTTGTAATGGACGGTGTACATATCCGTTGCTGCGGTAACGGCCGCTTAGGGTTCCGCTCTTACAGCGGGTCACTTTTGGCAAACGCCCCAAAAGTAACCAAAAGGTCTTTGCCCCACCACTCGGTGCCTCGCCTAGGCTCGGCATGCCCGCCCCCCGGCCCGATTCCGCGGGCCGCCGCGACGGGCCATCCATGGCCCGGCGCGGCTAAATCGGCATCCCTGCCGATTTACCCGCTCCACCGTGCCTACTTGCGGCCATCGTGGTTACGGGGCCCGAGATCAAAATCAAAAGCAGATCAAAAGCAGAGCACAGCGGCCTACCGGCCGGCTTGAGTGTTAAAAGCCAGATCAAAAGCCAGAGCGAAAACAGAGCTGCTTTTCTGTGGGAGCTGGCTTGCCTGCGATGCAGACACCTCGGTGCATCAGGTGTACCCAGTTGATGCTATCGCAGGCAAGCCAGCTCCCACATTTGACCGTGCCCGCTTTAGCTTTTGATTTTGCTTCTAAACACTCAAGCCGGCCGGGAGGCCGCTGTGCTCTTGCTTTTGATTTTGATCTTGATCTTAGGCGCCCCGTTAAACCACGCTGGCCGAACGCAGGCTTTGGAGCGTGGGTAACCCGGCAGGACGCCGGG